>JAODNQ010000271.1 GCA_025464695.1 Frankiales bacterium
CCCTCGATGAAGTCGACGTCGGGCTTGTCCATCTGCCCGAGGAACTGGCGCGCGTAGGCCGACAGGGACTCGACGTACCGGCGCTGGCCCTCGGCGAAGATCGTGTCGAACGCCAGGCTCGACTTCCCGGACCCGGACAGCCCGGTGAAGACGATCAGGGCGTCTCGGGGCAGGTCGAGCGAGACGTCCTTGAGGTTGTGCTCGCGCGCGCCACGCACGACCAGGCGGTCAGCCATGAGGTCCGATCAGTGAGAGTCCTGGGATGTCCCCAAGGCTAACGTCGGGGTCCGACAGAACGCTTCCTGGCAGCGCAGTGCCGTGGCCGACACCCGGCTGCCGGCAGGGCTCGGGCGGGCAGGGCGCTGCCCGGCCTGCCCGCACCGACAGGTCCCGGCCGAGCGCTCCGGAGGGCGGCCCCAGCGGGACCGCCCTCCGTGTCCTGCTGCAGACCTAGCGGACGGTCGCCAGGCGCACCCCGCTCGACCCGGCGACGTTCGTCAGCGACGTCCCCGTGCGGGCGAGGAAGCCGAACGTGCCGGTCCACGTGAAGCGGCGCGTCACCCGCCAGGTGCCGGAGGCGTCCGTCGTGGCCACGGCCGTCCGGGTCTCCCGGCCCGCGGTGTCCAGGCGGTACAGCGCCACGCCCTGGCCGGCGCGCGCGGGCATCACCCGGCCGGAGAACGCGTACGTCCTCGGGCCGGTGCGCGTCACCGACAGGCTCGGCGTGGCCGCCACGCTGACGACGACGGACGGGCTCTCGGAGGCGGCGACCCCGCTCGTGCGGGCGCGGAGCCTCGTGTTCGTCCCCGGTCGCACGTCGAAGCCGATGCTCCCCTCGTCGCCGAGGGTGCCGCGCCGGACCACGACGTACGTCGTGCTCGGCCGGCTGTAGGCCAGCAGCTCGACCGCCGTCCCGGGCGGCCCGGACACGAGCACGTGCGACGGCTGCCCGGGGGCGACCACGCTGCGGTCGGCCGTCACGACGACCTGCCGGCGCACCGAGGTGGGCAGCTCGGCCACCGTCGTCGGTGCCTGCCGACCCTGCGGGGTGCCCGCCACGACGCTCTGGTAGCCGGACGCGAGGCGCACGAGGGTGGCCTCGGCGAACTCGCGTCCGAGCAGCTCCATGCCGACCGGGAGGGGCGGCACGGTGGTGGCGGTGCCGGTCGCGGTCGTCGCCGTCGAGGTGGCGGCCGTGTACCCGGCGGGCATGCTCAGGGCCGGGAATCCGCTGAAGGGGCTGAGCCGGTTGTTGTTGCCGGACGCCGGCGCCGCGCCGACGCGCGGCAGCGACTGGACGGACGGGTAGAGCAGCGCGTCGTACGGCGAGCCGAGCGACTGGCCGGAGAGCGTGGTGTTGTCGAGCGCCGCGAGCAGGCGGGGCCGCACGTACGCCGGGCGCTCGACCGTGTTCTTGACGTACGCCGGGTTGCTGTACCGGTTGTTCCCGCTGACCGCGTAGGCGGCGAAGGTGCTCGCCGTCGCGCTGGCGGCCCGGGCCTGCACGGCCTCGAAGGTCCGCGGGTGCTTGTCCTCGTCGGAGGACCAGGACTGCAGGTACCGCGTCAGCTGGTCCTTGAACTCGAAGGCGGACAGGCTCGAGTACGGCGAGGTGATCGTCGACAGGTCCGGCACCGTGACCTCGTCCACCGTCGCGCCGGCCGCACGCATGCGGGTGATGGCGGCGTCGAGCGTCCCGACGACGGCGGGGTCCGTGCCGAACAGTGCCCGCACGACGCCGAGCCGGGCGCCCTGCAGCCCCGTCGGGGCCACGGCAGCGCTGTACCTGCCGGCGACACCGCCGGTGGTGGCCGTGTACGTCGCGGGGTCCGGCAGCAGGACCCCGGTGTCGTCGCGCTGCTGGGGCGACGTGTACTGGCCGCTGCTGCTGGACGGGTCGTGCCCGACCAGGGCGTCGAGCATCGTGGCGCAGTCCTGGACCACCCGGCAGATCGGGCCGGCCGTGTCCTGGAACAGGGCCAGCGGCACGATCCCGCGCTGGCTGAGCAGGCGCATGCTGGGCCGGATGCCGACCAGTCCCTCGACGCTCGCGGGCACCCGGACGGAGCCGCCCGTGTCGGTGCCGAGAGCTGTCAGGGCCAGGCTGGCCGCCACTGACGCGCCGGAGCCGCTGCTGGAGCCGCCGGGCCCGCGGGTGACGTCGTAGGCGTTGTGCACCTGGCCGCCGACCTCGCTGGCCCCGCCGAACCCGAAGGCGAACTCGTCGAGGTTGGCCTTGGCCAGCACGACGGCGCCCTCGCTGCGCAGCCGCTGCACCACGAAGGCTTCCCCGGGCGGCCGGGCGCCGGCGAGGGCGGCCGAGCCGGCGGTGGTCGGCAGGCCCTGCACCTGGATGTTGTCCTTCACGGCGACGGGCACGCAGTGCAGCCGCCCGGCCAGGGTGCCGGTCCGTGCCTGGTCGGCGTCGAGGGCGTCGGCCTGAGCGACCGCGCTGGGGTCGACGGCGATGATGCTGTTGAACGAGGGGCCCTGCCGGTCGTAGGCGGCGATGCGGGCGAGGTACCCGATCACCACCTCGCGACAGGTCACGCGCCCGTCCAGGAGCGCGGAGTGCACCTGGGCGATCGTGGCCTCGGTCCAGCGGAAGGGCTCGGCGGCCGAGGCGGGTGACGAGGAGGTGGGAGCGAGCACCGCGAGCGTCGCGAGCGCGATGCCGGCGGTCAGGAGTCGGGCGGTCTTGTCCAGGCGCATGGAGGTCCTCGTCGAGAGGCCGCGCACTGTCGGGCGGCCGGGAGCGGCCAGGCTGCGACGCTCACGTGACGCGCACGTGTCGCGCGGGTGCCGATCCGGCACGTGCACGCCCCGGCAGCGGGCGGCCCGAGAGGCGCTGGCGGTCGGCGGGACGGAGGCCGGCGCACGCGACCCGGGAGCACCACCGGCCGCCGGTTAGGCTGCGCGCGTGCAGGAGTCCGCGAGCGGGTCGACGTCGTACACGGGTCTGGTCGAGCAGGGCGGTCCGGCCGACGTCCGCGAGGTCCCGGGACTGCGGATCACCAAGGTCTGCACGCCGCCGTTCACGAACAACTGCTACCTGCTCCGCTGCACGACGACCGGCGACACGCTGCTCGTCGACGCCGCCGGGGACGCCCCCACGCTGCTGTCCCTGGTGGGCGACGGCCGGCTCGTCGGCGTCCTCGAGACGCACGGCCACTGGGACCACCAGCAGGCGCTGGAGGAGGTCGTACGCGAGACAGGCGCGCCCGTGCTGGTGCACGAGGCCGACGCCGGTGACCTGCCGCTGACCCCGGACCGGCTCGTGGCGGACGGCGAGACGATCCAGGTCGGGCAGGCGCAGGTCCGCGCGGTCCACCTGGTGGGCCACACGCCGGGCTCGCTGGCGCTCGTCTACGAGGGCGACCCGGAGCGGCCGCACGTCTTCTCGGGCGACTGCCTGTTCCCCGGCGGGGTCGGCAACACCGAGAAGGACGCCCGACGCTTCACCTCGCTGCTCGACGACGTCGAGCTGAAGCTGTTCGGACCGCTGCCGGACCAGACCTGGATCTATCCCGGCCACGGGGCCGACACGACCCTCGGCGCCGAACGCCCTTCGCTGGCCGAGTGGCGTGCCCGCGGC
>JAODNQ010000282.1 GCA_025464695.1 Frankiales bacterium
GAGGCCGACGGGGCGGCGGCAGCGGCGCCCGGCAGCGCCGCGTCGACGGCTGCCCCGGGCGCGGCGGTGAGCACCTCGCTCGCGCGCGGCTCGTCGCCCAGCCCGCGGACGAGCACGACGCCGAAGACGGTGGCGGCCAGCAGCTGGACGGCGAACAGCGCGGCGAGGAGACGGTCGCGGCCGGTGGTCATGCGAGCACTCCTGCGGGGGTCGCGGCGGCGTGGCCGGCGTCGGCGGAGCGGCAGCGGCGCAGCACCGGCAGGGAGAGCAGCACGACGACGGCCGGCAGCAGCGTGAAGCCGAGCACGACGCCGGTGACGGCGCCGTCGGTCTGCGCGACCCGCTCGTCCGCGGGCGAGGACGTGAAGCCCGACAGCGCCAGGGTCACGGCGTAGAGCGCCGGCCCCAGGGCGAACCCGATGGTCTCGCCGGCCTGCCACACGCCCGTGTAGGTGCCGGCCCGCGCCTCGCCGGCGGCGGACTGGTCCGCGGCCAGCGCGTCCGGCAGCATCGCGTAGGGGAACAGCTGCATGCCGGCGTAGCCGACGCCGAGGACCGCCGTCAGCAGCAGGACGCCGGCCGTCGGCAGGGACCGTGCCAGCACGAGCCAGGCGGCGGCGAGGGCGAACAGGCTGCTGGCGAGCAGGTAGCCGGTGAGCTTCCCGGTGCGCAGCGACAGCCGCCGCCAGGCCGGCATGACGAGCGCGGCCGGCGCGACCAGGCAGACGAACAGGACGCTGGCGAGGCCGCTGTCGTCGAGCACGTAGGTGGCGACGTAGGGGGCGCCGGCGAGCATCGCGCCCGTGGCGACGGCCTGCAGGGCGTAGCCGGTGAACAGGGCGAGGAAGGCGGGGTTGCCGCGCACGACCCGCAGCTGGGCGCCGAGGGTGACGCGGGGCCCGGTGGCGGGCGGCGCGGTCGGGACGCCGCGGGTGCCGCGCCAGGCGGTGAGGAGCGCCGCGGCCAGGACGACGGCGACGACGAGCGACATCCGGGCGTAGCCGTCACGGCCGCCCTCCTTGCCGCCCGCGAGGGCCGGGGCGAGGGCTCCGCCGACGAGGATGCCGACGGTCAGCAGCACCATCCGGACGCTCATCAGGCGGGTGCGCTCGTGGTAGTCGTCGGTCATCTCCGCGGGCATCGCGACGTAGGGCACCTGGAAGAAGGCGAACGCCGTCATCGCGAGCAGGTAGACGACGCCGACGTACAGGGCGGTCGCGCCGGGGCTGCCGAGGTCGGGGGCGCTGAACAGCAGGGCGAACAGCACGGGCACGCCGACGGCGCCGACGAGCAGGAACGGGCGGCGCGCCCCGACCCGGTCCGACCACGCGCCGACGAACGGGTTGAGGACGGCGTCCCACAGCTTGGGCAGCAGCAGCACCAGCGACGCGACGCCGGCGGCCACGCCGACGAGGTCGGTCAGGTAGAAGAGCAGCAGCAGGCCCGGGACCGTCGAGTAGACGCCCGTGCCGATGGAGCCGACGCCGTAGGAGAGCGCGGTGGAGCGCGGGATGCGGGTGGCCATCAGAACGTCTGCTCGTCGCAGCGCCAGTCGGTCAGGCGCGTGACCTTCCCGCCGATCAGCTTGCCGATCTTCAGGCACCGGTTGAGGTCGCGGGTGTCGCCGGCGTACGGGCCGAAGCGCAGCGCGGAGGTGAACCCCCCGGTCGTGGGCGGCAGGGTCGCCATGACGCGCAGCAGGTTGGTGCGGCTGATGTCGTCGCCCATGCGCTTGACGGCCTCGGTGAAGACCACGGCGTTGAGCCACCCCTGCTGTCCGATGTAGTTGATCTGCGCCTTGGCGCCGTAGGCGGCGCGCACCGTGCGCTCGTACTCCTGCACCGGCGCGGGGCCGCCCTGCACGAACTCGAAGTCGGTGGCGACGAAGGTGCCGTCGGCCGCCCGCGGGAGCTTCACGGTCGGGTCGAGCACGAGCGGCACGGCGACGTGCTGGGGCCGGTAGGCCTGCCGGGCCTGCGCCTGCTCGAGCCGGTTGTAGGCGGTCTGGTCGAGCACGGTCGCCATCCCGTCGACACCGCCCAGCTTGAAGCCGGTGATCGTGTCGTCGTAGGAGGCCTTGGTCGGGTCGACGACGGCGACGTTGCCGCTGTCGAGCGTGATGCCCTTGGTCTTGAACCCGGCCTTGAAGCCGTTCACCAGGCCGTCGTCGGCGGCCTTGCTGTTGTTCGTGATGAAGATGACGCCGGGCTCCTTGACGCCCTGCTCGGCCAGCCAGGAGCCCATCTGGAAGCCGTAGTGGCCGTAGGAGGCGCTCATGATCCAGCTGTAGGGGGAGTGGTACTCGGCCTGCTGGCCGTAGGCCCCGATCAGCGGCACCCGGTTCTGTTCGAGGAACGGGACGATGCCGTTCTCGGTGAGCGGCGCGTTCCAGGCGGCGAACGCGAAGACGCCACCGGCTAGCATCTGCTGCGCCTGTTGCCGGCCCCGGGCGGGGTCGAGCTGGTCGTCGCGCAGGTCCAGCTCGATCCGACGGCCGTTCACCCCGCCGGCCGCGTTGACCTTGTCGAACCACGCCTTGGCCCCCTGGGCGGCGGAGGCGAAGTTGATGGCTCCCGTCTGCGTGACGATCGCGCCGACCTTGATCGGCGCCCCCTTCGCCACCGACGGTCCGCCCGCGACGGGCAGGGCAGCGGCCGGCGCGGCGCTCGCGCCCGACGTCGCGCCCGGGCGGGCGACGCTGCCCGGCACCGCG
>JAODNQ010000021.1 GCA_025464695.1 Frankiales bacterium
TGGGCCTGGCGCTCGTCGCGCAGCTGGCCTACCTCGCGCTGCGCTTCCGCTGGACCTTCGGGGCCGGCGCGGTGCTCGCCATGCTGCACGACGTGCTGCTGGTGGTCGGCCTGTTCGCCTGGCTCGGACGCCCGGTCGACGGCGTCTTCCTGGCCGCCGCGCTGACCATCGTGGGGGTGTCGGTGAACGACTCGATCGTCACCCTGGACCGCGTGCGGGAGGTCTGGACGAAGGACCGGAGCCGGCCCCTCGAGCGGGTCTGCGACGACGCCGTCCTGCAGACCGCGCCCCGCACCGTCAACACCGGGCTCGGGGCGATGTTCATCCTGGCCAGCCTCACCGTCCTCGGTGGCGACTCGCTGACCGACTTCGCGCTGGCGCTCCTCGTCGGCCTGCTCGTCGGCACGTGGTCGTCGGCGTTCACGGCGACGCCGCTCCTGCTGCTGCTGGAGTCCCGCTGGGGCGGGATCCCGCCCCAGCCGCGGCGCGTGCGGACCCGGACCGCGGCGGGGGCTGCGAGGCTGCAGGACTCCGGCGCCGTCGTCTAGAGGGGAGCGGGCGTGGACGAGCACCTCAACCTGGTCCTGCTGCTGTCCTTCGGCGTCCTGCTCGTGGCGGTCCTCGCGGTCCGCCTGGCCGACCGGACCGGCCTGCCGTCGCTGCTCGTCTACCTCGCCCTCGGCCTGCTGGTGGGCGAGGCGGGGCTCGGCGTGCAGTTCAGCGACTACCGGCTGACGGCCGACCTCGGGCTGGTCGCGCTGGCGGTGATCCTCGCCGAGGGCGGGCTGACGACCAGGTGGGACGTCGTGCGGCCCGTGCTGCCGTTCGCCGCGGTGCTCGCCACGCTCGGGGTGGGGGTGAGCGTGTGCGTGGTGGCCGGCGCCGCGCACGTGCTGCTCGACCTCGACTGGCGCACGTCGGTCGTGCTCGGCGGCGTGCTGGCCAGCACCGACGCCGCCGCCGTGTTCAGCGTCCTGCGGCGGCTGCCCCTGTCAGGACGGGTGCGCAGCGTGCTCGAGGCGGAGTCCGGCCTCAACGACGCGCCCGCCGTCGTGGTGGTCGTGCTCGCGAGCTCCGACGCGTGGGGCGACACCGGGCTGCCGCACCTGCTCGGCGAGATCGCCTTCGAGCTCGTCGTCGGCGCGGTGGTCGGGGTCGTCGTCGGGCGGCTCGGCCGGGTGCTGATGTCGCGCGCCGCGCTGCCCAGCGCCGGCCTCTACCCGCTCGCCACCGTCGGGCTGGTGCTGCTGGCGTTCACCGCCGCGAACGCCGCGCACGCCAGCGGCTTCCTCGCCGTGTACCTCGCGGGGCTCGCCTTCGCGAACGGCCCGCTGCCGCACCGGCGGGCCGTGCTCGGCTTCGCGGGGTCGCTCGCGCTGCTGTCGGAGGTCGGGCTGTTCGTCCTGCTGGGGCTGCTCGCGTCGCCGTCGCGGCTGCCCGGGGCGCTCTGGGCGGCGCTGCTGCTCGGTGCGGTCTCGACGGTGCTGGCCCGGCCGCTGGCGGTGGGGCTGTCGGCCCTGCCGTTCCGGCTGCCCCTGCGCGAGCAGCTGTTCCTGTCGTGGGCCGGGCTGCGCGGGGCCGTGCCCATCGTGCTCGCCACCATCCCGGTCACCGCCGGCGTCCCCGGGGCGACGCGGGTGGTCGACGTCGTGTTCGTGCTCGTCGTCGTCTACACGCTCGTGCAGGCGCCGACCCTGCCCCTGGTGGGCCGGCTGCTCGGCGTCGTCGAGAAGGGGCAGGCGAGCGACCTGGAGGTCGAGACCGCGCCGCTCGAGGAGATGGGGGCGGACCTGCTGCAGCTCACCGTGCCGTCCGGCAGCCGGCTGCACGGCGTGTACGTCGACGAGCTGCGCCTGCCGGCGGGGGCCCAGCTGACCCTCGTGGTCCGGGGCGGGACCTCCCTGGTGCCGGCGCCCGGGACGCAGCTGGCCACCGGTGACAGCCTGCTCGTGGTGACGACGACGTCGGTGCGGCAGGCCACCGAGGACCGGCTGCGCGCGGTCGGCCGCGCCGGGAAGCTGGCCCGCTGGTACGGCGAGGCGGGGCAGGCCCCGGGCGGGTACTAGGACGCCTGCTGTCGGCGACCGACACCGTTCCCCCGGTGTGCCGGGTCTGCGTCGGGCGATCACGGGTACCCCTGCCCCAGCCGACAGCAGGAGGAGCGCAGCCCATGGCACGACACGAGCACGCGACGACCACGAGCGGAGCGGTGGCGGGAGACCGCGACACCGTCGTCGTCCACGGGGAGGGTGTCCGCGTCGACCGCGTGAGCACCGACCTGCCGCGCGTGGAGGCGCGCAGCCGGTTCGGCGGCGTCGACCCGATGGCCGTCCTCGCCGGGACCGCTGCCGCGATCGGCAGCGTCGCCGTGCTGTCCGCGATCGCCGGGGCGGTCGGCCGCATCGGCTACCTGCAGGGCACCGGCGAGAAGGAGCTGTCGGTCGCCTCGCTCGCCGCCGGTCTCGTCGTCCTCGCGCTGTCGCTGCTGTTCGGCGGCTACGTCGCCGGCCGGGTCGCGCGCTACGAGGGCAAGCGCAACGGCCTGCTCACCGGGCTGCTGTTCGTGGTCCTGACGGCCGCCCTGGCGGGTGCCGCGGCGTCGTCGGACAAGGTCCGCGACCTGGAGCTGCCGCGCTGGCTCGACGGCGACACCCTCACGGTCGCCGCGCTCGCCAGCGCCGTCACCGCCCTGATCGTCACGCTGCTGGCCTCGACCCTCGGCGGTCACCTCGGCGCGAAGTACCACCGCCGGGTCGACGACGCGCTGCTCGGCACCCGGGCCGGCGGCCTCGCGCCGTACCCGACGGAGACCGTCGGCAGCACGGTCAGCAGCCGCACCGAGACGACGGAGACCGCCCGATGACCTCCCCCCGCGACCCCGAGGCCACCACCGCGCTGGACACCACGGCGCTGGACGGCGACGCGCGCACCCAGCAGATCGACCTGACGCTCGCCCAGGAGCGCCTGGTCACCGGCACGGAGACCGAGCAGCGCGGCAGCGTCCGGGCCCGCAAGGAGGTCGACGTCGAGCGGGTGGAGCAGGTCGTGCCCCGCGGCGTCGAGCACGCCGACGTCGAGCGGGTCGGCGTCCTCGAGGGCGACAGCGGCCAGGTCGAGACGCTGCCCGACGGCAGCCTGTCGATCCCGGTCTTCGAGGAGCAGATCGTCGTCGAGAAGCGGCTCGTGGTGCGCGAGCGCGTCGTGCTGCGCAAGCACACGGTCTACGAGGAGCACCGCGTGCAGGCCGACCTGAAGCGCGAGCGCCTCGAGGTCGAGACCGAGGGCGACGTCCGCGTCACCGAGGGCGCTGCACCCCGCACGTAGCTGTCCCGCACCACCGCATCCGCACGGACAGGCCGGTCCCGGGAGGGGCCGGCCTGTCGCGCGTCCGGAACGCCCCGGAGCCGGCGGGTGTTGGCACAGGCACGCCCTACCGACAGGAGCCTGACCCGTGTTCTGGTCCCGCAAGCCCCTCGACCTCCCGACGCCCGAGGAGGCGCTGCCCGGCCGCGCCACCCCGCTGCCGCTGCAGGAGCGCCACTCCGTCAACGGCACGCCGCTCGCCGGCCCGTACCCCGAGGGCCTCGAGGTCCTCGACCTCGGCATGGGCTGCTTCTGGGGCGCCGAGCGCATCTTCTGGCAGACCCCCGGCGTCGTCACCACCCTCGTCGGCTACGAGGGCGGCATCACGCCGAACCCGACGTACGAGGAGACCTGCACCGGCCTGACCGGCCACGTCGAGGTCGTCCGTGTGGTCTACGACCCGAAGGCGGTGTCGCTCGAGCAGCTGCTGACGCTGTTCTGGGAGAACCACGACCCGACGCAGGGCATGCGGCAGGGCAACGACGTCGGCACCACGTACCGCTCGGCGGTCTACACCCACACCGACGAGCAGCTGCGGGTCGCCAAGGCCAGCCGCGAGGTCTACGAGCAGGCCCTGGTCGCCGCGGGCCGCGGGACCATCACCACCGAGATCCTGCCGGCGACGACGTTCTACAACGCCGAGGGCTACCACCAGCAGTACCTCCACAAGAACCCCGGCGGGTACTGCAACCACGGCTTCAACGGCGTGAGCTGCCAGATCGGCACGGGCGTGCTGGCCCCGCCGATGGAGCAGCAGGTGCGCGAGCAGCAGGAGGCCGCGCAGCAGTAGGCCTGGACGCGGGGCGGCAGACCGCGCACGCTCGACGCGTGCCCCGTCTGCTCGCCGCCGTCCTGGTCCTGGTCGCCGCCGCCGGCGCGGTGCTGGGCGCGACCGCCTCCCCGTGGTGGCTGCTGGTCGTCGTGCCGGCGCTCGTCGGCGCCGCCGGAGCCTGGCTCGGCCTCGACCTCGACCGGTTCCTCCAGGCCGTCGACGACGGCGGCGACCCGGGGGCGGGACCGGCGGGCTTGCACCCCTGACCCGTGGCAGGCTCCTCGCATGACGAAGGCGAGCACGGCGGCGTCCGAGCTGGGCGCGGCGTACGCGATCGACGGGCCGGCGCTGGAGCTGGGGGCGGTCGTCGTCGACGGCGAGGCGCACCCCGACGCCCGGGTCCGGATGCCCCTGTCGATGCTCAACCGGCACGGCCTGGTGGCCGGCGCGACCGGCACCGGCAAGACCAAGACGCTGCAGCTCATGGCCGAGCAGATGAGCGCCGCGGGCATCCCGGTCTTCCTCGCCGACATCAAGGGCGACGTCTCCGGCGTCGCCGCGCCGGGGGCCGTCAGCGACCGGACGACGGCGCGGGCGCAGGAGACCGGCACCGACTGGACGCCCACCGGCTACCCCGCCGAGTTCCTCGCCCTCGGCGGCCTCGGCGAGGGCGTCCCGGTGCGGGCGACCATGACGAGCTTCGGGCCCGTGCTGCTCTCGAAGGTGCTCGGCCTCAACGAGACGCAGGAGAGCAGCCTCGGGCTGGTCTTCCACTTCGCCGACTCCGCCGGCCTGCCGCTGCTGGACCTCAAGGACCTGCGGGCGGTCATCACGCACCTCACCTCCGCCGAGGGCAAGGACGACCTCAAGGAGCTCGGCGGCCTGTCGTCCGCCACCGCGGGCGTGATCCTGCGCGAGCTGATCGGCCTCGAGGACGAGGGCGGCGACGTCTTCTTCGGCGAGCCCGAGTTCGACACCGCCGACCTGATGCGGGTCGCCCCGGACGGTTGCGGGGTCCTGTCGGTCATGGGCCTGACGGCCGTGCAGGACAAGCCGAAGCTGTTCAGCACGTTCCTCATGTGGATGCTGGCCGACCTGTTCCACGACCTGCCCGAGGTCGGCGACGTCGAGCAGCCGCGGCTGGTGTTCTTCTTCGACGAGGCGCACCTGCTGTTCGACGACGCGAGCGAGGCCTTCCTCGACGCGATCGCCCGCACCGTGCGGCTGATCCGGTCCAAGGGGGTCGGCGTCTTCTTCGTGACGCAGACGCCGAAGGACGTCCCGAGCGAGGTGCTCGCTCAGCTCGGCAACCGGGTGCAGCACGCTCTGCGCGCGTTCACCCCGGACGACGCCAAGGCGCTCAAGGCGACCGTGTCGACGTTCCCGCAGAGCGACGTCTACGACCTCGAGGAGCTGCTCACGAGCATGGGCACCGGCGAGGCCGCCGTCACCATCCTGTCCGAGCGCGGCGCCCCGACGCCGGTCGCCTGGACCCGGCTGCGCCCGCCGTCGTCCCTGATGGCCCAGCTGGACGCCGCCGAGCACACGCGGATCGTGCAGGCCTCCCCGCTGCTGGCGGAGTACGGCGAGGTCGTGGACCGCGAGTCGGCCTACGAGATGCTGCTGGCGAAGGTCGCGCCGGCCGACGCCGAGGAGCACGAGGAGCCGGAGGCCGCCCCGGAGCCCCGCCGGCAGGAGCGGCCCCGCGAGGAGCGGGAGAGCAAGGTGTCCCGCGTCCTCGGCTCCAGCGTGTTCCGCAGCGTCGCCCGCACGGCCGCGACCGTCGCGACCCGCGAGATCGTGCGCTCGCTGTTCGGCACCGCCCCGCGCCGTCGCAGCAGCTCGACCCGGCGCCGCAGCTCCGCCCGCTCCCGCTGGTGACGCGGCGCGGCCAGCTCGCCGTCCCCGCCCTGGTCGTCGTCTGGGTCGCGGTCGTCCTGGGCCTCGACACCGGCGCGAGCCTGACCCAGCAGCGCCTGCTCGGCGTCGGGACCTGGCTGCTGCTGCTCGGCGTCCTGCGGGCCGAGGACCGCGCCACCCGGGTGCAGGTCGGCGTCGTCGTCGTGTTCGCCACCGTCGTCGAGTACGTGTTCGCGGGCTGGCTCGAGGTCTACGCCTACCGGCTCGACGGCGTGCCGTGGTTCGTCCCGCCCGGGCACGGCCTGATCTACCTGGCCGCCCTGTGCACCGGTCGCAGCGCCTGGGCGCACCGGCACAGCAGAGCCCTCGTCCGCACCACCCTCGTCGCGGCCGGCGCCTGGGCCGTCTGGGGGCTCGCCGTCTCGGACCGTCCCGACGCGCTCGGCGCCTTCTGGTTCGGCTGCCTGCTCGTCTTCACCGCGTGGGCGAGCGCCCGCGGCAGTGACAGCGGCGCCAGCCCCCTGCTGTACGCGGCCGCGTTCCTGGTCGTCAGCTACCTGGAGATCGTCGGCACGTCGCTCGGCACCTGGACCTGGGGCACGCACGACCCGATCACCGGCTGGATCACCATCGGCAACCCGCCCAGCGGCATCGCCGGGGGCTACGCCTGGTTCGACGCCGCCGCCCTGTGGCTCACGCCGCTCGTGCTGGCGCGCTACACCGGGACGACGTCGGGCTCCGCCGGCGGGGCGAGCCGCGCCAGCACGACCACGGCCAGCAGCACGAGCACGCCGCCGGCGACCTGAAGCGGACCCAGCCGCTCGCCGAGGACGACGGCGGCGCTGCCCACCGCGACCACCGGCTCGGCCGTCGACACGACCGCGATGTCGCTGGCCCCCAGCCGTGGCAGCGCCGCGAAGAAGGCCGTCACGGCGACGACGGTCGAGACGAGGGCCACGGCGACCAGGGCGCTCCAGGCCCCCACCGAGTGCGGCAGCCGGGTCTGCGCGCCGACGGCGAGGATGTCGTAGACGACCGCCGCGCCGCCCATGACGACGGCGGAGGTGGCGAGCGGGCCGGTCCGGGGAGCGACCCGGCCGCTGACGACGATGTAGACCGCGTAGGTGACGGCTGCGGCCACGCCGAGCACGACGCCGCTGCGCTGGCCGCCCTCGACCCGGCCGATCGTGAGGGCGGTCCCGACAGTGGCAGCGAGCACGCACGCGACCGCGACGGGCCGCGGCGCGCGCCGGGCGAGCAGGGCCGTCAGCAGCACGACCATCGGCGGGTAGGTGTACAGCAGCAGCGAGGTCAGCGACGCGCTGATCCGCTCGAGCGCGGAGAAGTAGAACAGCGCCTCTGCGACGTACCCGACCCCGCCGAGCAGCAGCAGCGCGACCAGCCCGCGTCCGCGGGGGAGGGCCTCGCCGCGCAGCCGGGCCAGGGCGAGCAGCAGCAGCGCGGCCAGGCTGAAGCGCACCGACAGCACGCCGAGGGGCCCGACGCCGTCGTCGTAGACGGCCTTGGTCAGCACGGGCATGACCCCGAAGGACGCCGACGACAGCAGCGCCAGGGCGACACCCGTCAAGCGCGTGCGGTCCATCCGGGCGACGCTAGCCGGGTGAGGTGGCGGATCCTGGTCGGCTGGCTCGCCGTGCTGCCCCTGCTGTGGTGGTCGGTGCGCACCCCGGACCCGCGGCGGTTCGTCGACCTCGCCGTGTACCGCGAGGCCGGCGGGCACCTCGGCGACCTCTACGGGTTCACGACGGCCAACGGCCTGCCGTTCACCTACCCGCCGTTCGCCGCGCTGCTGGCTGCCCCGCTGCGCGTGCTGCCGCTGCCGGTGGTCGGGGTGCTGTGGGGGCTCGGCGTCGTGGCGGGGCTGGCCTGGCTCGTGCAGCGCGCCCGACCGAGCACGGCCCTGCTGCCCGCGGTGCTGCTGCTCGCGGCGGCGCTGTGGACCCAGCCGCTGCGCGACACGGTCCGGTTCGGGCAGGTCGGGGTGCTCCTCGCCGTCCTGGTGCTGGCCGACTGCACGAGCACGCGGTGGCGCGGCGTGCTGGTCGGCGTCGCGGCCGCCGTGAAGCTGACCCCCGCCCTGTTCGTCGTGCACCTGTGGCTGTCCGGCCGCAGGCGCGACGCGTGCACCGCCGCCGCCACGGCCGCGGGCTGCACCCTGCTCGGCGCCGTCCTGCTGCCGCACGCCTCGTGGAGGTACTGGACCTCCGCCCTGTTCGACGTGTCACGCGTGGGGGCGGTCGACGACGGCGGGAACCAGTCCTGGAACGGGTTCCTGGAGCGCGCCGGCCTGCCGCGGGCGCTGCTGCTGCTCCTGGTGCCGCTGCTGGTCGTCGGCCTGCGGCGGGCGGCCCGGGGGAGCGACCCCGTCGCCGCCGCCTGCGTCGTCGGCTGCCTCGCGGTGGTGGTCAGCCCGGTCAGCTGGATCCACACGCAGGTCTGGCTGGTGCTCGCCCTGCTCCTGCTCGCCCGCACCCGGCCCGCGCTCGCCCTCGCCGGGCTGGCCCTGCTGTGGGCGCGGCTGCCCTGGCAGGCCTCGGCGCTGCTGCTCGACGACGTCCCCGGCCGGCCGCTGTGGCTGCTCGTGCAGGGCCTGCAGGGGCTGGGGTGCGTCGCCGTGGTGCTGCTCCTACCGGTCCACCGCGAGCCCCGCGAGGACCTCCTGGTGCAGGAGCCCGTTGCTGCAGACGACGCTCCCGCCGTCCGGGCCGCGCGCGCCTGACAGGTCGGTGAAGGTGCCGCCGGCCTCCTCCACCACGGGCTGCAGCGCCGCGAGGTCCCACAGCGAGACCTCCGGCTCGAAGCTCGCGTCGACGGCGCCCTCCGCCACGAGGACGTGGCTCCAGAAGTCGCCGTAGGCACGGGTGCGCCAGACGGCGTCGGACAGCCGGAGCAGGCCGGGCAGCCGGCCGGACCGCTCCCAGCCGGTCAGCGAGGAGTACGACAGCGACGCGTCGGCGAGCGTCCCCACCTGCGAGACCTGCAGCCGGGTGCCCTCCTGCGCGGACGGCCCGGCCCACGCCCCGTGACCGCGGGCGGCCCACCAGCGCCGCCCCAGCGCCGGTGCGCTCACGACGCCGACGACGACCTCGGCGTCGACCCGCAGCGCCACCAGCGTGGCCCACACGGGGACGCCGCGGACGAAGTTCTTCGTGCCGTCGACCGGGTCCACGACCCACTGCCGAGGGCCGCTCCCGGTGGTGCCGTGCTCCTCGCCGAGGACGGCGTCGCCGGGGCGCTCCACGGCCAGCACCTCGCGCACCTGCCGCTCGACCTCGAGGTCGGCGTCGCTGACCGGCGTCAGGTCGGGCTTGGCCTGCACCGTGAGGTCCAGCGCCCGGAAGCGGGCCAGCGTCACGGCGTCGGCGGCGTCGGCCAGGCGGTGGGCGAGGGCGAGGTCGGCCAGCAGTTCCGGGGCGGTCACCGGGGCGACACTAGGGTCCGCACCGTGCGTGTCGCCCTCGTCCTGCCCGGCCAGGGCTCGCAGCGCCCCGGTGCCGGCACCGCCTGGACGTCGACGGCGGGCTGGCGGCTGGTCGAGCGGGCGTCCGAGGTGCTCGGCCGCGACGTCGCCGGCCTGCTGCTGGACGCCGACGCCGAGCAGCTGCGGGCGACCCGCGAGGCGCAGCTGAGCACCTTCCTGCTCAGCCTCGTCGTCGCGGACGCGCTGCCGCAGCTCGACGTCGTCGCCGTGGCGGGCCACAGCCTGGGCGACCTCACGGCCCTGGTCGTCGGGGGCGCCCTGTCGGTCGAGGACGGGCTGCGCCTGGTCGACGCCCGCGGCGCCGCGATGCAGGAGGCCTGCGACGCCCGCCCCGGCACCATGGCCGCCGTGCTCGGGCTCGCCCCCGAGGCCGTGGCGGCAGTCCTGCCCGACGACGTCTGGCCGGCGAACGACAACGCCCCCCTGCACGTCGTCGTCAGCGGGGGCCTCGACGCCGTGGCGGCAGCCGGGCCGCTGCTGAAGCAGGCCGGTGCCCGACGGGTGCTGCCGCTGCCGGTGGGCGGCGCCTTCCACACGCCGCACATGGCGCCGGCCCGGCCCCGGCTGGAGGCGGCGCTGGCCACGGTGTCGTTCCGGTCCACGAGCACCGCGGTGCTGTCCGGGTCGAGGGCAGGACCGTACGACGATCCGGCCGCGACGCTGTCGGCTCAGCTGACCGCCCCCATCCGCTGGCGCGAGACGCTGCTGGCCCTGCTCGGCGTGGGCGTCGACGCCGTCGTCGAGTGCGGCCCGGGGTCGGTCCTGACCGGCCTCGCCAAGCGCACGCTCCCGGGCGTGCGCGCCCTGTCCGTCTCCGACCCGTCCGACCTGTCCCTCCTGGAGGACCTCCTGTGACCACCCCCGCCCCGCCCCGCACCGTCCTCGTCACCGGGGGCAGCCGCGGCATCGGCCTGACCACGGCCCGGCTGCTCGCGGCCCAGGGGCACCGGGTCGCGGTCACCCACCGCAGCAGCGGCGCTCCCGAGGGGCTGTTCTCGGTGAAGTGCGACGTGACCAGCGGCGCCGACGTCGACGCCGCCTTCTCCGCCGTCGAGGCCGAGCTCGGCCCGGTCGAGGTCGTGATCAGCAACGCGGGCGTGACCGACGACGGCCTGCTGCTGCGCATGAGCGAGGAGAGCTTCACCTCCGTGCTCGACGCCAACCTGACGGCCGCCTACCGGGTGGCCAAGCGGGCCTCCCGCGGGATGCTGAAGGCGCGCTGGGGACGCCTGGTGTTCGTGTCGTCGGTGGTCGGTCTGTCGGGCTCGGCCGGGCAGGTCAACTACGCGGCCTCGAAGTCGGGCCTGGTCGGGCTGGCGCGCAGCATCGCCCGCGAGCTCGGCAGCCGCGGCATCACCAGCAACGTCGTCGCCCCCGGCTACACCCGCACCGACATGACCGCGGGCCTGGACGACGCCGACTTCCTCGCGCGGATCCCGCTCGGCCGGGCGGCGAGCGCGGACGAGGTCGCCGGGGTCATCGCCTTCCTCGCCTCCGACGCCGCCTCCTACGTGACCGGCGCGGTCGTCCCGGTCGACGGCGGCCTCGGGATGGGGCACTAGCCGGGTCCCGGCGCCTCCGGGGCCGCGGGGTCGGTGGCGACCGGCAGGCAGTGAGGCGCATCCCACCCGACCGGGGAGTCCGGGGACCCGCGGCCGGGGCCGAACACAGGAGAGACGCCTGTTGCCCGGACCCCCCTGGAGCCCCTCGATGACCGCCCTCCTCCCGCCGCTCGTCCCCGCCCCCGGCCTGCTGCCGCCGCGACCGCAGGACGCGCACGACCTCACCGAGGTCCGCGCCTGGGCGCGCAGCGTGGGCTACCCGGTCGACGAGAGCGCCAGCCTCCCGCTCGACGTGCTGCGCACCTACCGCCGGGTGCACGCCGCCTGACGGCTCACTAGGCTCGGCCGGGTGACACGCGACGAGGTCCTGGCCGTGATGCGGGAGAAGGCCGTCGACATGCTCGAGGTCGACGCCGACGCCCTGCAGGAGGACAAGTCCTTCGTCGACGACCTGCAGGTCGACTCGCTGTCGCTGGTCGAGTACACGATGGACCTCGAGGACACCCTGGGCGTCGAGCTGCCCGAGGAGGAGCTCACCGACCTGAAGACCATCGGCGCGTTCCTCGACCTCATCATGACCAAGCTGGCCTAGTGCTCCTCGCCGGCAAGCGGCTGCTCGTCACGGGCGTCCTGACCGAGAGCTCGATCGCGTTCTCCGTCGCCCGGCTGGCCGCCGAGCAGGGTGCGACCGTCGTGCTGTCGAGCTTCGGGCGCCCCCTGTCGCTCACCCGGCGGGTCGCCCGCCGGCTGCCCGGGGACCCCCCGGTGCTCGAGCTGGACGTCACCTCGCCGGACGACCTCGCCGCGCTCGACGGCCGGGTCCGGAAGCACGTGGACGGTCTCGACGGCGTCCTGCACGCCATCGGCTACGCGCCCGCGGCCGCGCTCGGCAGCGGTCTGCTCGGCACCGCCTGGGAGGACGCCGGGACCGCGCTGCAGGTCAGCACCTGGTCCTACGCCGCGCTCGCGCACGCCTGCCGCGAGCTGTGGTCGCCGTCCTCCTCCTACGTCGGGCTGGACTTCGACGCCACCGTCGCCTGGCCGTCCTACGACTGGATGGGCGTGGCGAAGGCGGGCCTGGAGTCGGCGAACCGCTACCTCGCGCGCGACCTCGGCCCCCGGGGTGTCCGGTGCAACCTCGTGTCGGCGGGGCCGGTGCGCACGATGGCCGCCAAGAGCGTCCCGGGGTTCGCGCAGTTCGAGGACGTCTGGGACGCCCGGGCGCCGCTGGGCTGGGACGTCCGCGACGCCGAGCCGGTGGCGAAGGCCTGCGTGGCGCTGCTGTCGGACTGGTTCCCGAAGACCACCGGCTCGGTCGTCCACGTCGACGGCGGGTTCCGTGCCGTCGGCGTCTGAGGCAGCCCGCGCCCTCGCGGACGACCTGCTGCGCCCGCAGGCCGAGCGGGTCGACGTCGAGGGCGTCCCGCGCAGCCACCTGGACGCCGTCGCGCGGGCCGGGCTGTACGGGCCGCAGCCGCCGCCGGTCGCGCGCGAGGTCACCGAGCTGCTGGCCGGCGCCGACGGCTCGACCTGGTTCGTCGTCACCCAGCACGGCCTGCCCCTGCTGCAGGCCGGCGAGGCGCAGCACCCGTCCCTGCCCGGCCTGGTCGACGGCAGCACCCCCGCCGGCGTCGCCTTCGCGCACGTGCGCCGCCCCGGCCGCCCCGCCGTCACGGTCACCCGCGACGGCAGCGGCTGGCGGTTCGACGGCGCCGTCGACTGGACCACCGGCTGGGGCGTCGTCGACCTGCTCCTGCTCGGCGGCACCACCGACGACGGCCGCCTGGTCTTCGCCCTGCTGCCCGCCGTCGACCAGCCCGGCCTGACGACGGCCCCCCTGCAGCTCGCCGCGATGGGCGGCACCCGGACCGTCCGGCTCGTCCTCGAGGGGCTGCGCGTGGACGACGCCGCGGTGACCCTGGTCGCCGACCGGGGCGGCTGGCTGGCGGCCGACGCCCTCAAGACGGCGAACGTCGGACCGCACACGTTCGGGCTGCTGCGCGAGACCGTGCGGCGGCTGCGCGCGACCGCGGAGCGCCGCGAGGACGCGACCGCCGCCTCCCTCGCCGAGCGGCTCGACGCGCGCACGGAGGAGCTGCGGGGCTCGGCCTACGTGCTGCTGGACGACGTCGCCCCGGCGGAGCGGCTGGACGAGCGGCTGGCCCTGCGCGCCACCGCCCTGCAGCTCGCCGTCACCGCGACGTCCGGCCTCGTGACCGCCACCGGCGGCAGCGCGATGAGCCTGTCGGCCCCGCCCCAGCGGCTCGCCCGCGAGGCGCTGTTCCACCTCGTGCAGGCGCAGACCGCGCCGGTCCGTGCGGCGACGCTCCGCGCCCTCGCCGCGTCCGTCGGCTGAGCCGCGGCTACCCCTGCCCGGGGCGGAAGGTCGCGGCGGAGTGCTGCACGGCCGCGCGGAAGCGGTCGGCGTCGGCGATCGGGTAGGTCCAGCGGAACGTCTGCAGGGTCGGCCCGGTGTCGACGGTGCGGACGAAGACGACGTCGGCCCCCTTCGTCCCGCTCGCGGTGGCGACGTCGCCGACGAGGCGCTGGTAGGTCAGGGCGATGCCGTCGTCGCGGAGGTCCTGCACGGTCGCGTCCAGGACCTGCTGCGGCGTCTGCTCGTCGACGTCGTTGCTGCCGTAGGCGAGCGGGGTGGCGTGGCCGTCGGGGCTGCGGAAGGTCCGGCCGTCGTCGTTCGTCGGCGCCTCCTGCTCGACGAAGTCGCGCGGCACCTCGACCAGGAAGCCGAAGCGGGCGTTCTGGTAGCCGCGGTACAGGCCGGTGGCCCCGCCGTCCGGGACCCCCACCCCGGCAGGCGAGGGAGCGGGGCTCGCCGCAGGCGCGGCGTCGGGGGAGGGGTCCGACGAGCAGGCGGCCAGGCCGAGGGCGGCCACCAGCAGGAGGGGGGCAGCGCGTCGGCGGAGAGCCATGCGGGCAGGCTCCCACGGGGTCGGGAGGGGGCCGGGAGGCCCTCGGTCTACGGTCGAGCCGCTGCCCGACCGCCGTCGGCCCCCGCCGCGCCCCCGCCGAAGAGGACCTCCCCGTGACCGACCTGCTGCACGACCGCGTCCGCCTCGTCCTGGACGGTCCGCTCGCGCGCGTCACCCTGGCCCGGCCGGGAGCGGGCAACGGGCTGGACCTGGCGATGGCGCACGGGGTCCGGGAGGCCGTCACCCGGGCCTGCGCCGCGGTGGACGCCGGTACGGCCCGGGTGGTCGTGCTGGCGGCGGAGGGCCCGATGTTCTGCGTCGGGGGCGACCTCGTCGAGATCGACGGCGTCCCGGACCGCAGCAGCCACCTCGCGGAGATCGCCGCGGGCCTGCACGACGGGATCCGCATGCTGGCCGCCTGCCCCGCGCCGGTGGTCAGCGTGATCGGCGGCACCGCGGCGGGCGGCGGCCTCGGGCTCGCGCTGTCCGGCGACGTCGTGCTGGCCGCCGAGACCGCGGTCCTCACGATGGCCTACACCGCCGCCGGCCTCTCGCCCGACTGCGGCACCTCCTGGTACCTCGCCCGCCGGCTCGGCAGCGCCCGCGCCCTCGACATGGCGCTGACCAACCGCCGGGTCACCGGCGCGGAGGCGGCGGAGTGGGGCCTGGTGAGCCGGGCGGTGCCCAGGGAGGAGCTCGACGAGGCGGCGACGACGCTCGCGCTGTCGCTCGCCCGGGGCCCGAGGGCGTCGCTGGCGGAGACCAAGCGCGTGGTCCGGGCCGCCGAGCTGGCCGCCCTGGAGGCGCACCTCGACGACGAGGCCGCCGGCATCTCGCGCCTGGTCGGGGAGCCGGACGGCATCGAGGGCGTGACCGCGTTCCTGGCGAAGCGCAAGCCGGTCTTCGGCTGAGCGGGGCGCAGGACTAGACGACGCGGACGGGGTCGGCCAGGGGCACGGCGACGACGTCGCCCTTGGCCAGCTGCCTGCCCCGGCGCGTCTCGGGCTCGCCGTTGACCGTCACCGTGCCGCCCTCGAGCAGGGCCTTGGCGTCGGCGCCGGTGTCGGCGAGGTCCGCGAGCTTGAGGAACTGGCCCAGCCGGATGCCCGGCTCCCGGGTCTCGACGTCGCGCACGCCGCTCATCCTGCACCCTGCTGTCCCCGGGCCCGGTCCCGCAGCAGCCGCACCGCGAGCACGACGAACCACGCGTCGACCAGGCCGAGGCCCAGCCGCTGCCAGAGGCCGGTCCGCCCGCTGTCGACGAGGCTCGCCACCAGCGACGCCCCCGCGGCCGCGCCCACCACGCGGGACACGGCAGGGTGCGGCAGCGCCGTCGCCCCGACCAGCGGCGAGGCGGCCTGCGCGACGTAGCCCAGGGCCGCGGTGGCGTAGTGCACCCGGTCCGACGTCGTCCCGCCCGTGCTGCTGAGCGGGGCCAGGGCCACCCCGAGCGTCGCGAGCCCGGAGGTCGTCGCCGCGACCCGGAGCGCCCGGGGCTCCAGGCTTCGGGCGAAGACCGGCACGAGGACCCCGAAGGCGGCGAAGCCCGCCGTCATGAGGGCGGCGTCGGGGCTGCCCTGCTCGGCGAGGCGGCTGATGGTGGTCGCCACGGGGTCGTAGCCCTCGCGGCGCACGCCGCCGACCAGCCACGCCCCGACGAAGGCGCAGGGCCCGGCGACGCCGGCCAGCAGCGGGAGCCGGCTCACGAGGCGGCCTGCACGCGGAGCGCCTGCTTGTCGGTCTTGCCGAGGGCGTTGCGCGGCAGCGCCTCGACGAACACCACCCTGCGAGGGGCGGCGTGCTCCGCCAGCCGGTCGCGGACCCAGGCGCGGACCTCGGCGGCCGTCACCTCGCCGGACGCGACGACGAACGCGGCCACCGCCTCGCCGGCCAGCGGGTCGGGCACCCCGACGACGGCGGCGTCCTCGACGGCCGGGTGCGTCCGCAGCACCGTCTCGACCTCGGCGCTGAACACCTTGGCGCCGCCCCGGTTGACCATGTCCTTGGTGCGGTCCAGCACGACCACCGAGCCGTCCTCCTCCAGCCGGGCGACGTCGCCCGTGTCGAACCAGCCGTCGACCACCGCAGCGGCGGTGGCCTCCGGGTCGCGGGCGTAGCCGGTGGTGACCAGCGAGCCGCGCAGCCACAGCTCCCCGGGCTCCCCGGCGGGGAGCACCGCGCCGTCGTCGAGGGAGCGCACCTGCGCCTCCATGCACGGCAGCGGCCGCCCGACGCTGTGCGGCCGGGCCCGCAGGTCGGCGTCGGAGGCGAGGCAGGCGGGGGAGTGGGTCTCGGACAGGCCGTAGACGTCGTGCAGCAGGACCCCGGGCAGCCGGTCACGCAGCGCGGCCTGCAGCTCGACCGGGAACGGCGCGCCACCGGCCGCCACCCGGCGCAGCGCCGGAAGGTCCGCGAAGCCGGGCACCCGCAGGCACATCCGCCACCAGGAGGGGACGGCGTACGCCCAGCTGACGGCGCTGTCGCGCAGGACGTCGACGTAGGCGGTGGGCGACGCGGTGTCGACGAGCACGCACGAGGCGCCGGCGAGCATCGCCGGCAGGACGTGGGCGTGCATCGCGGAGATGTAGGTCAGGGGGAACAGCACCGCCGTGACGTCGTCCGGGCGCAGCTGCAGGACGCGCTGGTAGCTCATGCCGGAGTGGACCGACGCCCGGTGCACCACCTGGCTCGCCTTCGGACGGCCGGTGGTGCCGCTGGTGAAGACGACCGCGTAGGTGGCGGCCTGGTCCGGCTCCTCCCAGACGACGGCAGGGGCCGGCTCTGCGAGGACGGCGGCGAGGTCCTCCGCGCCGTCCAGGCCGGGCCCCGGCGCGGCGAGGCGGAGCCGGACGTCCATGTGCTCGCACATCAGCTCCCACTGCGGCGGGGCCAGCCGCGTGCTCAGCCCCACCAGCACCAGCCGTGCCCGGGCGCAGGCGAACAGCAGGGCGGCGAGCTCGAGGCTGTTGCCGGCGAGCACTGCGACGGCGTCGCCCGGCCGGAGCCCGCGGCCGGCGAGCGCCCGGGCCGCGGTCTCCACCCGGGCGCCGAACTGCGCGTAGGTCTCGACCCGGTCGCCGTCGACGAAGGCGGTCGCCCCGGGGCAGCCCGCGACCGCGCGGTCCAGCACCTCGAGCACCGACCGGGGGCGCCGTGCGTAGGACAGGGCGGGGGCGCCGAGCCAGCTCTCGCGGACGACGGGGTCGTCGGGGGCGTCGTCGTAGGGGGGCTGCACGGGAGCAGCCTGCCTGGTCCGGACCGCTACCGCGGCCGGAGGGCGGTCCGCAGGCCCTCGCGCAGGGCCTCCGCGACCTCGCCGGCCAGGACGGCGACCTCGGCCGCCAGGGGGGCGACGGCCGGGTGCGCGCTGACCGCCTGCTCGGCCTCGAAGCGGAGGGCCCGGCAGTGGACGATCTCGCGCGGCACCGGGGCGGTGTGGGCCGTCACGAGCAGCCTGCGCAGGGTCCGCTCGGCGTCGCGCAGGCGGGCGAGCACCGTGCTCGACGAGCGCGCGACGACCTCGCCGGTGCACGCGGGACACAGGTCCGCGACGCGCGCCTGGTCGTAGGAGCGCGCGACCGTGCGGCCGCCGGGCACCAGCCGCACGGGGCACCGCGGGTCGGCGTGCAGCCGCAGCAGGAAGCCCTTCTGCACCCCGACAGGGGGGCGCGACTCGCCGGTCAGGGTCTCGGGCGGGTCCCAGGACAGCACCTCGGGCGCCACGGGCTCCTCGCCCGCAGCGGCCGCCGTGCCCGGGGTCACCACGAGCGCCCATCGGCACCGTGCGGGTGGTCGGGTGCACCCGATCGGGTGACGGGCAGCGCCGGGTGTCGCGCGCGACAGGTGCAGCGGTCGCCGGAGCGGGCAGGCTGGGAGGGCACGCGCGCGTGCCCGCCCCACCCCCGACCCGTGAGGACTGCCCCACCCCGTGGCTGTGCCGACCCACCCTGTCCTGCCCTCCCGCTCCACCCGTACGACCCGCCAGACCCGCCCCTGCCTCCGCCTGGCGCTCGGTGTGGCCCTCGTCCCCGGCCTCTGGCTCATCGGGACGCCCGGCTCGGCGCAGGCCCTGGTGCCACCGGCCGCCGCCGTCTCGGGCTCCTCCGACGTCGTCCCCCTGACCGACCGCTGCGGCGTGCGCGTGACGCTGCGGCCCGGCACGACGGCCCGCGACGTCACCGTCTCCGCGCGCACCGCCGCCCCCAGCAGCCCGGCCGGCCGGGTCCTGGACCTCGCCGACGGCGGCCACTGGACCTCGGGCGGCGACCAGCGCGACTGGACCCTCGACCTGTCCGGCGTGCGCGCCGGCGACGACCGCGGTCAGCGGGTCGAGGTCACGGTGGCCGTCGACGCCGGTGCACCGGAGACGACGCCGCTCTGGCTGCCGCGCTGCGGGACCCCCAGCGCGACGCCGACCGCCTCCCCGACGACGTCCTCCTCGGCCTCCGCGTCACCGACCGCCGCGACCGGCAGCACCACGGCGACACCGAGCGCGAGCCCGAGCACGAGCGCGAGCCCCGGGCCGACCGCGAGCCCGAGCCCGAGCGGGACAGCCAGCGCGTCCGCCTCGCCGACCGCGGACCCCTCGAGCGGGGACGCCTCGACGTCGACGGCGAGCACGTCCACGAGCACGACGGGCACCGCCGCGGCGAGCCCGACGTCGGACGCCCGCCCGAGCCCGTCCGCCCAGGCCTCGACGAGCGCCCCCGCCGCCCCGGCTGCCTCGGCCGGCGGGGGCGGTA
>JAODNQ010000060.1 GCA_025464695.1 Frankiales bacterium
GAGGCCGAGCCGACGGTGGCCGGGCTCGCGGACCTCGTGCCGGTGGCCCGCGTGCTGGCGGCGCTGCGCAGCAGCGCCCGGACGGAGGCCTGGGCGGAGCTGTCCTGACCCCGTCCCGGGACCGGACAGGGGCGCCGATAGGGTCCACCGACAGCCGGTCGGGCAGCGGAGCCCGACAGTCGAGAGGACCAGCAGTGACTGTGCGCGTGGGCATCAACGGCTTCGGCCGTATCGGCCGCAACTTCTACCGGGCGGTCCAGGCGTCCGGGGCCGACATCGAGATCGTCGGCGTCAACGACCTGACCGACAACAAGACGCTCGCGCACCTGCTCAAGTACGACAGCATCCTCGGCCGCCTCGACGGCGACGTCACGTTCACCGAGGACTCCATCACGGCGGGCGGCAAGACCTTCCGCGCCACCGAGGAGCGCGACCCCGCGAACCTCAAGTGGGGCGAGATCGGCGCGGACGTCGTCGTCGAGTCCACCGGGTTCTTCACCGACGCGACCAAGGCGCGGGCGCACGTCGAGGCCGGCGCGAAGAAGGTCATCATCTCGGCGCCGGCCTCCAACGAGGACGTCACCATCGTCATGGGCGTCAACACCGAGGCCTACGACCCCGCGAAGCACACGATCATCAGCAACGCGTCCTGCACGACGAACTGCCTCGGCCCGATGGCCAAGGCGATCCACGACGAGTTCACGATCGTCAAGGGCCTGATGACGACGATCCACGCCTACACGCAGGACCAGAACCTGCAGGACGCCCCGCACAAGGACCTCCGCCGGGCCCGCGCCGCCGCCCTGAACCTCGTCCCCACGAGCACGGGTGCGGCCAAGGCGATCGGCCTCGTGCTGCCGGAGCTCAAGGGCAAGCTCGACGGCTACGCCGTCCGCGTCCCGATCCCCACCGGCTCCGCCACCGACCTCACCGTCCAGCTCGGGCGGGAGGTCACGGCCGAGGAGGTCAACGCCGTCGTCAAGGCCGCCGCCGAGGGCCCGATGAAGGGGTTCCTGCGCTACAGCACCGACCCGATCGTCTCCAGCGACATCGTCACCGACCCGGCCTCGTGCATCTTCGACGCGCCGCTGACCAAGGTCCTCGGCGACCAGGTCAAGGTCGTCGGCTGGTACGACAACGAGTGGGGCTACTCCAACCGCCTCGTCGACCTCATCGCGCACGTCGGGACCACGCTCTAGTGAGGACCGCTGCGGACCTCGACGTCAGCGGCAAGACGGTCCTGGTCCGCAGCGACCTGAACGTCCCGCTCGACAAGACCGGCACCATCACCGACGACGGCCGGATCCGGGCCAGCGTCCCGCTGCTCCGCGACCTGCTCGACCGCGGCGCCAAGGTCATCGTGACCGCGCACCTGGGCCGACCGAACGGCGCGCCCGACCCGGCGTACTCGCTGGCGCCGGTGGCCCAGCGGCTCGAGCAGCTGCTGGGCACGCCGGTCCGGATCGCCCAGGACGTCGTCGGCGACGACGCGCGCACGGCGGTGACCGCGCTCGAGGCCGACCACGTCCTCATGCTCGAGAACGTGCGGTTCGAGGCGGGCGAGACGAGCAAGGACGACGCCGAGCGCGGCGCGCTGGCCGACACGCTGGCCTCCTTCGCCGACCTCTACGTCGACGACGCCTTCGGGGCGGTCCACCGCAAGCACGCCTCGGTGTTCGACGTCGCCGAGCGACTGCCGCACGCGGCCGGCCCGCTCGTCGCGACCGAGGTCGAGGTGCTGAAGCGCCTCACCGAGGACCCGGCCCGCGACTACGTCGTCGTCCTCGGCGGCAGCAAGGTCAGCGACAAGCTCAAGGTCATCGAGGCGCTGCTGCCCAAGGTCGACCGCCTGCTGGTCGGCGGCGGCATGTGCTTCACCTTCCTCGCCGCCCAGGGCCACCAGGTCGGCTCCAGCCTGCTCGAGTCCGACCAGCTCGACGTGTGCCGGGGGTTTCTGGAGACCGGCAAGATCGTCCTGCCGGTGGACGTCGTCGCCGCGTCCGCCTTCTCCGCCGACGCCGACCACGACGTCGTCGCGGTCGACGCGATCCCGGCCGACCGCATGGGCCTGGACATCGGGCCGCGGTCGGTCGAGGTGTTCCGCGCGGCGCTCGAGGGTGCCCGCACGGTGTTCTGGAACGGGCCCATGGGCGTGTTCGAGATGGCGCCGTACGCCGAGGGCACCCGCGGGGTGGCCGAGGCGGTGGCCTCCCTGGCGGGGGCGCTCACGGTCGTGGGCGGTGGCGACAGCGCCGCCGCCGTGCGGGCGCTCGGCATCGACGAGGCCCGCTTCACCCACATCACCACCGGCGGCGGGGCGAGCCTCGAGTACCTCGAGGGCAAGCGCCTGCCCGGCCTGGACGTGCTCGCCTCATGAGCAGGACACCGCTCATGGCGGGCAACTGGAAGATGAACCTCAACCACCTGCAGGCCCTCGGGCTCGTGCAGAAGCTGGCGTTCAGCCTGAGCCGCGAGGACCTGGCCGCGGTCGAGGTCGCCGTCCTCCCGCCGTTCGTCGACCTGCGCAGCGTGCAGACGCTCGTGGACGGCGACGGCCTGCACCTCAAGTACGGCGCGCAGGACATGTCCGAGCACGACGAGGGCGCGTACACCGGCGAGGTCAGCGGCGCGATGCTGGCCAAGCTCGGCTGCACCTACGTCGTCGTCGGCCACAGCGAGCGCCGGCAGTACCACGGCGAGGACGACGCGCTGGTCAACCGCAAGGTCAAGCAGGCCTTCGCGCACGGGCTCGTGCCCATCGTCTGCGTCGGTGAGGGCCTCGACGTCCGGGAGCTGAACGGGCAGGTCGACCACTGCGTCGACCAGGTCGCGCGCGCCTTCGAGGGCGTGCCCGCCGAGCAGGCCCGCACCGCCGTCGTCGCCTACGAGCCGGTCTGGGCCATCGGCACGGGCAAGGTCGCGACGCCGCAGGACGCCCAGGAGGTGTGCGGCGAGGTCCGGCTGACCCTCGCCGAGGCGTACCCGGGCGAGACGGCCGACCAGGTCCGCGTCCTCTACGGCGGCTCGGTGAAGAGCAGCAACGTCGTCGAGCTCATGCAGCAGCCCGACGTCGACGGCGCGCTCGTGGGCGGGGCCAGCCTGGACGCCGACGAGTTCGCGAAGATCTGCCGCTTCCCGGCGCTCGCGAAGGCCTGAGCCCGGGGTCCAGGACCGACTGACCGGCCGTTCAGCCACGCTCCAGCCACGGGAGCGTCACGGCCTGGTCACGATCGTCCTGGCGGGCCTGACCCTCGCAGACGGGACCTGTTCCCGTGGCTAGCCTGCCGCGAACGCGCCACCTCGGCGCGGTCGACCAGGTCACCCCCGGTCACACATGTCCTCGGGTCCACCAGGGCCCGGGAGAGGTGGAACATGCTCAGCAAGCGCACCGGGCTGCGGTACGGCGCCCTCGCCGCCGGAGCCGCCCTCGCCCTCACCGCCTGCGGTGGGAGCGACAGCGGTTCCGACACCCCGAAGGCCGACGGCGAGAAGGTCACCAAGGGTGGGACCCTCAAGATCCTCGGTGAGGACGACAACCCCACCGTCGACACCGCGGACGCCTACGACACCAACTCGTACTCCGTCCTGCGGACGATCTCCCGCCAGCTGTACAGCAACCCGAGCGGCAACTCGGTCGAGGACCGGGTCGAGAACGTCCCCGACCTGGCCGACGGCCAGCCGGAGCTGTCCAACGGCGACAAGACGTACACGGTCAAGATCAAGCAGGGCGTCAAGTGGAACGTCGCCGGTGGTCGCCAGATCACCGCGCAGGACGCCGTCCGCGGGATCAAGTTCACCTGCAACCCGACGCTGCCGTTCGGTGCCATCGGCTACTACACCGACACCATCGCCGGCATGAAGGAGTTCTGCGACTCCTTCGCGAAGGTCAGCCAGACCGACGCCGCCGCGCAGAAGAAGTTCGTCGAGAGCACCGAGGTCTCCGGCGTCAAGGCCGTCGACGACAGCACCCTGCAGATCGACCTCAAGGCGCCGGCGGCGGACTTCATCCACCTGCTGACCCTGCCGACCGTGTCGCCGCGCCCGATCGAGGCGCTCGACCAGCTCATCGGCAGCCCGCAGTCGAAGCAGAACATCATCGAGTCCGGCCCGTACCAGATCGAGACGTACGTCCCGGACAAGAGCTACGTCCTCACGCGCAACCCCGCGTGGGACGGCAAGACCGACACGCTGCGCCAGGCCAACGTCGACCGGATCGAGATCACCCTCGGTCTGGCCCAGGAGGCCATCCAGCAGCAGATCCAGGCCGGCACCGCCGACATGGGTCTCGGCAACGAGCCCGTCCCGCCGGCGGCGCTGTCGCAGCTGGTCACGGCCCAGGACCCGGGCCTGCACTTCAACCCGACCGGTGGCCAGAACCCGTACATGGTCATCAACACGGTGGGCCCGAACAAGGCGCTGAAGAAGCCCGAGGTCCGGCAGGCCCTGCAGTACGCGATCAACAAGCGCAACATCGTGCAGGTCGTCGGCGGCACCAAGGTCGCCGAGCCGACCGGCCAGATCTTCTCGCAGGGCGTCGTCGGCGAGGGCTTCGAGAAGCAGGACATCTACGGCGCGAACGACTTCGCCGGTGACCCCGCCAAGGCCAAGGAGCTCCTGGCCAAGGCCGGCGAGCCGAACCTGAAGCTCGTCATGGCGTTCCGCTCCAGCGGCAACGGGCCGAAGATCGCCGCGACGATCGTCGAGGACATGAAGGCCTCGGGCATCACCATCGTCCCGAAGCAGGTCCCCTCGCGCGACTTCTACAGCAAGTTCATGCAGAAGACCGCGATCGCCAAGGCCGGCCAGTGGGACATCAGCCTCCCCGGCTGGAGCCCTGACTGGGAGGGCGCCGCGGAGCGCTCGTTCTTCACCCCGCTGCTCGACGGCCGGGTGTACGGCGAAGGCAGCACCAACTACGGCGGCTACAACAACGACGCCGTCAACGCCGCCGCCGACAAGGCCCTCGCCACCAGCGACCAGGCCGACTCCGCCAAGCAGTGGAACGCGATCGACAAGATGATCATGGAGGACGCTCCCTGGGTCCCGATCTACAACCAGACCCAGGCGAACTACGTCTCGAAGCGCGTGAAGAACTTCCAGTACGCGTTCGGTCCGTCCAACGGCGGCTACACGAACGTCGCCGTCCAGTAGCACCCCTGCAACACCGCACGAGCAGGCTGTGAGCCTCGCGCACCCAGCCTGAGCACCACCGCACGCCGTCGGCGGCGGACCCTCCCGGGGGCCGCCGCCGACGGCGTGTGCGCCCTCCCGCGCCGCTCGGGCACGGTCCCGAACGGCGTTCTCCCTGTGCTTGACTGAGCTCACGGCGACGACACGCCCCGCGTGAGCCACCAGCGAGCGCAGCCCCCCACCGCTCCGGTACGACGGGACCCGTCGTCGCCGGCCTGGCCCCCGAGGTGACATGGCCCTGCTCGAGGTCGACGGACTGTCCGTGTCCTTCCGCACGGACGACGGCATCGTCCGCGCCGTCCGAGACCTGTCGTTCACGCTGGAGGCCGGCAAGACGCTCGGCATCGTCGGCGAGTCCGGCTCCGGCAAGAGCGTCAGCACCCAGACGATCATGGGGCTGACGCGAGGCGCGCAGATCAGCGGCCGGGCCCTGTTCGAGGGCCGCGACCTGCTCACGATGCCGACGCACGAGCTCAACACGATCCGCGGCCGCGACATCGCGATGATCTTCCAGGACCCGCTCTCGAGCCTGCACCCGCACTACACGGTGGGACGGCAGATCGAGGAGGTCGTCCGCACCCACACCGACCAGACCAAGAAGCAGGCCCGCGCCCTCGCGATCGACCTGCTCGGCCGGGTCGGCATCCCCGAGCCCGGGCGCCGGGTCGACGACCGCCCGCACCAGTTCTCCGGTGGCATGCGGCAGCGCGCGATGATCGCCATGGCGCTCACGCTGAACCCGAAGCTGATCATCGCGGACGAGCCGACGACCGCACTCGACGTGACGGTCCAGGCCCAGATCCTCGACCTGCTCGCCGGCCTGCGCGAGGAGTTCAACGCCGCGCTGATCATGATCACGCACGACCTCGGCGTCATCGCCGAGATCGCCGACGACGTCATGATCATGTACGCGGGCGGGTCGATCGAGTTCGCCGACCGCCAGACCACGTACTACGAGCCGCACCACCCGTACACCAAGGGCCTGATCGAGTCGATCCCCGCCCACACCGGTCCGCGGGTGCGGCTCAAGCCGATCCAGGGCACCCCGCCGTCCCTCATCCAGCTGCCGACGGGGTGCACCTTCCACCCGCGCTGCACCTACGTCATGGACCGCTGCCTCACCGAGGTCCCGCCGCTCGTGCCCGTCGAGGGCGGTGCCCGGCACCGGTCGGCCTGCTTCCTGCCGCCGGACGAGGTCGGCTTCGGCGCGGAGGTCGAGGCCGCGCGCCTGGCCGTCGCGGCCGACCGCCGTCCGCTGGCGGCGACCGTCGCCGAGGCCGCCGCCGTCATCTCCGCCGACCCGGCCGACGAGCTGGTCGGCCTCGCGGCGGCGCCGGACGCCGACGTCCGCGGCACGCTGGTCGACAAGGCCCGCACCACGCGCACGGCCCGCCTCGGCAAGGAGACCGACCGATGACCTCGCTGGACAAGGCGCCCGCCGCGCCGCGCACGGACGACGACGTCCTGATGCGCCTGACCGGCGTCGTCAAGCACTTCCCCATCAAGTCCGGGCTGATCCTGCAGCGCGAGGTCGGCCGGGTGCACGCCGTCGACGGCGTCGACCTCGAGATCCGGCGCGGCGAGACGCTCGGCCTCGTGGGGGAGAGCGGCTGCGGCAAGTCGACCCTCGCCCGGTTGATCACCGGGCTCTACCCGGTGACCTCGGGCAGCATCACCTTCGAGGGCCAGGACATCTCGAAGCTCAAGCGCAAGGAGCTCAAGCCGTTCCGGCGCGAGATCCAGATGATCTTCCAGGACCCCTACGGGTCGCTGAACCCGCGCCGCCGGGTGGGCTCGATCATCGGCGACCCCTACGACATCCACGGCGGCGCCGAGGGCGACGAGCGCAAGCGCAAGGTCCAGGAGCTCATGGAGGTGGTCGGGCTCAACCCCGAGCACTACAACCGCTTCCCGGCCGAGTTCTCCGGTGGTCAGCGCCAGCGCATCGGCGTCGCCCGGGCGCTCGCCCTGCGGCCCAAGCTCATCGTGTGCGACGAGCCGGTCAGCGCGCTCGACGTCTCCATCCAGGCGCAGGTCGTCAACCTGCTGGCCGACCTCCAGCGCGAGTTCGGCCTGACGTACCTGTTCATCGCCCACGACCTGTCGGTCGTGCGCCACGTCTCGGACCGCGTGGCCGTGATGTACCTCGGCAAGGTCGTGGAGCAGGCCGAGGCCGACGAGCTCTACGCGCAGCCGCGCCACCCCTACGCCGGCGCCCTGCTGTCGGCCGTCCCGCTGCCCGACCCCGACCGGGCCGGCACGAAGACCCGGGTCCGCCTGCACGGCGACGTCCCGTCGCCGATCGACCCGCCGAGCGGCTGCCGCTTCCACCCGCGCTGCCCCAAGGCCGCGCCCGACTGCGTCGAGGTCGTCCCGCCGCTGCTGCCGGTGCTGGGCGACGCCCCCGACCACGTCACGGCGTGCCTGCACCCGGTCGAGGACGGCGAGGACCTCGCGCTGGCCCGGCCCTCGATCGTCCAGCACGACGACACCTCCCGGGCCGACGGGCACGCGCCCGCGCAGGCCGGGGTCACCACTGCGTCCGTCGCGGACGCAGCCCGTGCAGACCAGACAGCGAGGCAGCCGTGACCCAGACCCTGACCGACGTCGTCGGTCCGTCCGAGGAGTCCGTGCCGGTCCCGGCCGCGGGGCCGGAGCGGATCGAGGGCAGGACCCCGCTCGAGCTGGCCTGGCGCCGCATCCGGCGCGACAAGGTGTCGCTCATCAGCGCCGTCTTCATCGTGTTCCTGGTGCTCGTCGCCGTCTTCGCGCCGCTCATCTGCCGGCTGATCGGCCAGGACCCCTACAGCCAGGACCGCGGCCCGCAGGGGCTGACCCTCGACGGCATCCCGGTCGGGCCGAGCAGCAAGCACTGGCTCGGCACCGACGACGTCGGCCGGGACGTCCTGGCCCGGATCATCTACGGCGCGCGGATCAGCCTCGAGGTCGGCCTCGCCGCCACCGCCGTCGCGGTCGTGCTCGGCCTGCTCATCGGCATGCTCGCCGGCTTCTACGGCGGCAAGACCGACACCTTCCTGTCCCGCTTCATGGACGTCATCCTCAGCTTCCCGTTCGTGCTGACGGCGCTGTCGATCGTCGCCATCACGGGGCCGCACCTGTGGGTGACCATCCTGGTGATCTCGTTCTTCACCTGGAGCAGCGTGGGCCGCATCATCCGCGGTCAGGTGCTGTCGCTGCGCGAGCGCGAGTTCATCGAGGCGGCCCGGTCCCTCGGCGCCAGCAACTTCCGGATCATGCGGGTCGACATCCTGCCGAACCTCGTCGCGCCCCTGCTCGTGTACTCGACGCTGCTCATCCCGGTGAACATCGTGTCGGAGGCGACGCTGTCGTTCCTCGGCCTCGGCGTCCCCATCCCCACGGCGACCTGGGGCGAGATGCTGTCCAACGCCTCCAACGTCTACACCGTCGCCTGGTGGTTCCTCGCCTTCCCGTCGCTGGCGCTGCTCATGACCACGCTCGCCTTCAACCTCCTCGGCGACGGCCTGCGCGACGCCCTCGACCCGCGCGCCGACCGCGTCCTCGCGAAGTAGGAGAGACCCGTGCCCCGCTTCCTGCTCCGCCGCACCCTGTTCGGCGCGCTGGTGATGTTCATCGTGAGCATCGTCGTGTTCGTGATCTTCTTCGTCGCCAGCGACCCGGGTGCCGCCTTCTGCGGCAAGACCTGCACCCCCGAGCGCCTGCTGCTCATCAAGAAGCGCCTCGGCCTCGACGAGAGCTACCTGTCGCAGTACCTGCACTTCCTCGGCCGGCTGCTGCACGGCGACCTCGGCTACTCGTTCGCCAGCCAGGTCTCGGTCAACTGCAAGCTCGCCACGGGCCTGCCCGCCACCGCCTCGCTGGCCATCGGCTCGGCGGTCCTGTGGCTGCTCATGGGCATCCCGATCGGCATCACGGCGGCCACCAAGCCGCGCAGCCTGCGCGACCGGCTCTCCACGCTGTTCGCCCTGACCGGGCTGTCGCTGCCCTCGTTCGTCGTCGGCCTCGTGCTGCTGAACCTCCTCTACTTCCAGCTGACCGTCCGCGGCCACGCCTGGTTCCCGCCGTCGGGCTACGTGCCGCTGACCGAGGACGTCGGGCAGTGGGCCCGCCACCTGCTGCTGCCCTGGTTCACGCTGGCGTTCATCACCGCGGCGTCCTACGCCCGCCTCACCCGCGGCAGCATGCTCGAGGTGCTGGGCGAGGACTACATCCGCACGGCCCGCGCGAAGGGCCTGCCGGAGCGGACCGTGATCTACAAGCACGGCCTGCGCAGCGCCCTGACGCCGATCGTCACCCTGCTCGGCATCGACGTCGGGACGCTCCTGGGCGGTACGGTGGTCACCGAGCGGCTGTTCGGGCTGCAGGGCATCGGTCAGAGCGCTCTGACCGCCGTCCAGCAGAGCGACCTGCCGGTCGTGCTCGGGACCGTCCTGCTCGCCGCGCTGTTCATCGTGATCGCCAACATCATCGTGGACGTCGTGTACGCGCTGCTCGACGCCCGCGTGCGGCTCAGCTAGCCGCTGCTCCACCCGCTGTCCGAGAGCCTGCCCCGAGAGGACCCCCGTGGTCACCGCACTGTCCGTCGTCCTCGCCCTGTCCAGCCTGCTCCTGATCGTGCTGGTCCTGCTCCACCGGGGGAAGGGCGGCGGCCTGTCGAACATGTTCGGCGGAGGCGTCTCGTCCTCGCTGGGTGGCAGCGCCGTCGTCGAGAAGAACCTCGACCGGCTGACGATCCTGTGCGGCGTGGTCTGGATCGTGTGCATCCTGGCGCTCAACCTGCTGCTCAAGCAGACCAACTAGTTCTCGCGCACGACCCCCACCCGCACGACCCAGCTCGAGGAGACAGACGTGGCAGGCGGCAACGCGATCAGGGGCAGCCGAGTCGGTGCCGGTCCGATGGGCGAGGCGGAGCGCGGCGAGGCCGCCCCGCGCCAGCGGATCTCCTTCTACTGCTCGAACGGGCACGAGAGCCGGCCGGCGTTCGCCGACGAGGCGGCCGTCCCGGAGACCTGGGACTGCCCGCGCTGCGGCTTCCCCGCCGGCCAGGACAAGGCCAACCCGCCGGCCCAGACGAAGGTCGAGCCGTACAAGACCCACCTCGCCTACGTGCGCGAGCGCCGCAACGACGAGGACGGCGAGGCCATCCTGGCCGAGGCGCTCGCCAAGCTCCGCGGCAAGTAGCTCCTGCGCTCCCCGCCCCGTCGTCCTCCCGGACGGCGGGGCGTCGTTCTGCCCGGCCGCGGCTCAGCGCCGGCGGAGGTCCTTCGGCAGCGCGGAGGCGGCGTCCTCGTCGAGGAGCCAGAGCGTCTGGGAGGTCCCGACCGCACCGGCCGCCGGCACCTGCAGCCGTCCCGCACCGGACAGCGCCGTCGCGACCATCGGGGCCTTGCCCGCGCCGCTCACGACCATCCATACCTCCCGGGCGGCGCACAGGGCGGAGAACCCCATGCTGACCCGGGTGGGCGGTGGCTTGGGGCAGCCGTGCACGGCGACGACGGGGCGGTCGTCGTGCGCGGCGGGCGACTCGGGGAAGATCGACGCGGTGTGGCCCTCCGGGCCCATGCCGAGCAGCAGGACGTCGAACGCGGGCACGCCGGCCCCGTGGGGCGCGGCCGCGGCGAGCTCACGGACGTAGCGCTCCGCGGCGGCTTCGGGGTCGTCGCCGTCCGGCCCGTCGCTCGGCGCCACCGGGTGCACGCGGGCGGGGTCCAGCGGCAGGGCGTCCAGGAGTGCGGCCCGGGCCTGGCCCTCGTTGCGCTCGGGGTCGCCAGCCGGAACGAACCGCTCGTCGCCCCACCACACGTCGACGGCGGTCCAGTCGACGGCATGCAGGGCGGGGCTCTCGCGGAGCAGCTCGAGCACGCGGATGCCGACGCCGCCGCCGGTCAGTACGACCGAGGCGGTGCCGCGGGCGTGCTGGGCGTCGACGAGGGCGGTGAGCAGCCGGGCGGCGGTCGAGGCGGCGAGCACCTCGGCGTCCCGGCTGACGACGACGGCGCGACCGCTCACGCCCGCCGGCCCTCCTCGGCCGGGTCCTGCCAGATGTGGCTGCGGCCGGCCGGGGGCGACAGGGGGGTGGCGTCGCCGGTAGCGGCGGCCAGGGCCTCGGCGTACGGCTCGTCCGCGTCGAGCCGGCGCAGCTCCTCAGCGAGCAGGTCGCCGAGGTCGCGGCGGGGGAGCGGCATGACCCGGTCGGGCTGGTCGGTGCGCCGGAGCGTGGCGCTGCTGCCGTCGGCCCGGGCGACGACGAGGCGGGTGCCCTCGACGTCGATCGTCACCTCCTGCACGCCCGTGCCCGCGTGCTCCGAGCGCTCGACCTCCACCCCGAGCCGGGTCTGCAGCCAGCCGGCGAGCAGGGCCGCGCTCGGGCTGCCCGGCTCGGCGACGACGGACGCGCGCTGCGGCGCGCCCTGGACGCTGTCGAAGGCGGAGGCCAGCAGCCCGCGCCACAGGGTGGTGCGGGCCCAGGCGAGGTCGGTGTCGCCGGGCACGTAGTCGGCGGCGCGCAGGCGCAGGGCCTCGATCGGGTCGGGGGCCTCCGCGGAGTCGGTGACCCGGCGTCCGGCCGAGACCGCGAGCGGGTCGTGGGCCAGCAGCGACGGCGGAGCACCGTTCCACCAAGTGACGACGGGAGCGTCGGGCGCCAGCAGGGGCAGCACGACCGACTCCGCGTGCAGCGCCAGGCGGCCGTACATGCGCATGACGACGGCCTCGCCCGGACCGAGCCGGTCGCCGATGGCGACCTCGGCGTCCAGGCGCGGCTCGGGTGCGTCCGGCCGGCGCCGGACCACGATCAGCAGCCGGCAGGGGTGCTGCTCGGCGGCGCGGACCGCGGCGTGCTCGGCCTCCGTGACGTGCTTCTCGTCGGTCACGACGACCAGCGTCAGCGCCAGCCCCGAGCTGACGGAGCCGGAGGCTCGGCGCTCGGCGGCGAGCGCCTTGACGACGTCGGTGCCGGTGGTGTCCCACAGGGTGCGGCTCACGGCCGTCTCTGTCCCTTCCGGTCGTCGAGCCTCACGGCCGTCTCCAGGTGCGTCCGTCGGCCGCCAGCATGGCCTCGGCGGCTGCCGGACCCCACTCACCGGCCCGGTAGAGGTGCAGGCCCTTGTCTTCCTGGCTGCGCCAGAGCTCCTCGATCGGGTCGATGACCCGCCAGCTCTGCTCGACCTCCTCGTTCTGCGGGAACAGAGCGGCGTCGCCGAGCAGGACGTCGAGCAGCAGGCGCTCGTAGGCCTCGGGGCTGCTCTCGGTGA
>JAODNQ010000144.1 GCA_025464695.1 Frankiales bacterium
AACCAGGGCTCGCGCTCCGGCGGGATCGTGTTGATGTAGTCGGTGCTGCGCAGCGCCGGGACGCCGACCTGCTTCTCACGGGCGCGCTCGAGCAGCTTGAGCATCAGGTAGCGGGCACGGCCGCGGCCGCTGCTCTCGACGAGGGCGTCGAAGGACTCGAGCCACTCGGCCGTCTCGGAGGGGTCGACGTCGGGCAGCTGGCTGGGCAGCCCGTCGCTGATGACGCTGAAGCGCTCGCTGGTCTGCTCGGTCACGCTGCTCCTCGGGTCGGGGGTCTCCCACAGCCATCCTCACCCCTACCGGCCGGTAGCCGGGTAGGAGGAGCGTCATGGAGACCACCGTCCTCGACGTCCGGACCGGCAGCCGCGAGGTCGTGCACGACCTCACCCCCGAGTGCGCCGCCTTCGTGCGCGGCCGGGGCGACGGGCTGCTGCACGTGTTCGTCCCGCACGCCACCGCCGGCGTCGCCGTCCTGGAGCTCGGAGCGGGGTCCGACGACGACCTCCTGGCCGCGCTGCGCGACCTGCTCCCCGCCGACGACCGCTGGCGGCACCGCCACGGCTCGCCCGGGCACGGCCGGTCGCACGTGCTGCCGGCCCTGGTCCCGCCGTACGCGTCGGTGCCCGTGCTCGGTGGGCGGCTGGCGCTGGGCACCTGGCAGTCGGTGGCCCTCGTGGACCTCAACGTCGACAACCCCGACCGGCAGGTGCGGCTGTCCTTCCTGGCCGGCTGAGCTCCCGGCCGACGCGTGCCGCGCTACCGCCGGTGGTGCGCCGTCGTCTCGTGGGTGTGCTCGCCCTCGGGGTCGGCGTGGACGATCGCGCTGGTCAGCCGCGGGACCTGGTGCACGAGCCGGTGCATCGCCTCCTCGGCGATCCGGTGGCCCTCGACCAGCGACAGCGTCCCGCCGACGACGACCTCGCACTCGGCCCGGAGGTCGTGGCCGATCCACCGGGCGCGGACGTCACCGAGGGCGAGCACCCCCGGGGTCTCGCGCAGGACCTGCTCGACGCTGGCGAGCAGCGGCTCGTCGACGGCGTCCATGAGCCGCCGGTAGACGGTCCGGGCCGCGTCCTTGAGCACGAACAGGATGGCGACGCTGATGAGCAGGCCCACGACCGGGTCGGCCCGGTCGAACCCCAGCGCCACCCCGATTGCGCCGACGACGACGGCGAGCGAGGTGTAGCCGTCGGTGCGGGCGTGCAGGCCGTCGGCGACGAGGGCGGCCGAGCCGATCTCGCGGCCCACGTTGATGCGGTACCGGGCCACGAGCTCGTTGCCGACGAAGCCGATCAGGCCCGCGACCGCCACCGCCCCGAGGTGGTCGACGTCCTGCGGGGACAGCAGCCGCCGGACCGCCTCGTAGGCCGCCACCACCGACGACGCGAGGATGAACAGGACGATGACGACGCCGGCGAGGTCCTCGGCCCGGCCGTACCCGTACGTGTAGCGGCGCGTCGGGGGGCGGCGTCCAAGGGTGAAGGCGATCGCGAGGGGCACCGCGGTCAGGGCGTCGCTGAGGTTGTGCAGGGTGTCGCCGAGCAGGGCGACCGACCCGGTGTACAGGACGACGAGCCCCTGCATCAGGGCGGTCAGGCCGAGGACGACCAGTGAGACCTTCAGCGCCCGGATGCCCTTGGCGGACGACTCGAGGGCGCTGTCGACGCTGTCGGCGGCGTCGTGGCTGTGGGGGGCGACGAGCTCCTTGAGCCGGCCGAGCAGCCCGCTCGGGTGGTCGTGCCCGTGCTCGTGCCCGTGCTCGTGCCCCTGGTCGGAGCCGGCGTCGTGGTCGTGCCCGTGGTCCGCGTCGTGGCCCGCGTCGTGGTCCTCGTGGGGGGCGCCGCCGGGCTCGCTGTGGGGCGCGTGGCCCGGCTCGCCGTGCACGTGCGGGACGCCGTCGGGAGCACGCGGCGGCGTCGGCCGGGGGGTGGTCATGGCGACAGTCTTCCCCCGCCACGCCGGACAGCCACTTGCGCCTGAGGGGGTCGTCCGGTGGACTGTGCGCGATCACGCGCCCGGCACCTCGCCCGGACGCGCACTCGCCCCTGCAGGAGGACACCTTCGTGAGCACGTCCGCGGACCACGCGGCACAGCGTGGCCTGGCCGAGAAGCTCGGGATCGAGCCCGGCACGGTCGTGCAGGTGCTGGGCGCCGACGGGGAGCCCCCCGCCGACCCGGCGGTGCTCGACGACGTCGAGACCCGGACCGAGAACGACGTCATCCACGGCGACGACTCCGACGAGGTCGCCGACATGGTGCTGCTCTGGTGGCGCGAGGACGACGGCGACCTCGTGGACGCCCTCGTCGACGCCCTCACCAACCTCGCCGACAACGGCTTCGTCTGGCTGCTGACGCCGAAGGCCGGGCGGGACGGGCACGTCGAGCCCAGCGACATCGACGAGGCGGCCCCCACGGCCGGCCTGTCGAGCACCCGCAGCACCAGCGCCGCTCCGGAGTGGTCGGGCACGCGCCTGGTCGCGCCGAAGGCGGCCCGCGGCAAGAAGCGCTGACCCCCGAGCAGGCCCGCCTGCTCCTGTCCGACCGCGGCCGCGAGGCGGTCGCGCTCGCCTCCTCGCTGGACCTGTCGCCGGCCGCCCGCATCCGCGCCGCGGAGGCGGTCCGCGGGCTCGGCGACGTCGGGCCGCTCGCCCTGGAGCAGGCGCTGCTGCGCGTGCGGGCGCGGGCCAAGCACCCGCGCGGCGAGGAGCTGTGGTGGACGCCGGAGGCGCTCGAGCAGGCGTCGTCGTACGCCGTCGCCTCCTCCCGGGCGGGCCGCTTCGACCGCCCGGTCCTCGACCTCGGCTGCTCCGTCGGCGGCGACCTGCTGACGCTGCCGGACGGCAGCACCGGCGTCGACCTCGACGAGGCACGGCTGCTGCTGGCGCAGGAGAACGCCCGGGTGCTCGGGCGGACGGTGTCGCTGCTGCGGGCCGACGTCCGGACCCTGCCGGTGCCTATGGGGGCCGACGTCTTCGCCGACCCCGCGCGCCGTTCCGGTGGCCGCCGCACCTTCGACCCCCGGGCCTACAGCCCGCCGTTGGACCTGCTGCTCGGCCTCCCGGTCCGGGCACTCGGGGTGAAGGTCGCGCCCGGGATCGACCACGAGGCCCTGCCGCCCGAGCTGGAGGTCGAGGTGGTGTCGCTGCGCGGCGAGGTGAAGGAGGCGGTGCTCTGGGGCGGCGCCGCGCGCCGTGGCGCCCGTCGCACGGCCACCCTGCTGCCCGGCCCGCACGTGCTCGTCGACGACGACGCGCCGGTGCCGCGGGTCGCCCCGCCGGGGGGGTGGCTGCTCGAGCCGGACGGCGCCGTCGTGCGCTCGCACCTGGTGGCGCAGGTCGCGCGCGACGTCGACGGCTGGCTGCTCGACGCGACCATCGCCTACGTCGCGGCCGACGCCCCTGTCGAGGTGCCCTGGGGCCGCTGGTACCGGGTGCTCGAGGTGCTGCCGTTCTCGCTCAAGGGGCTCAAGGAGCGGCTGCGCGCCCACGACGCCGGCCCGCTGGTGGTGAAGAAGCGCGGGACGGCGGTCGAGCCCGAGGTGCTGCGCAAGCAGCTGAAGCTGACCGGGTCGCGCGAGGTGACGGTGGTCCTGACGCGGTCGGCCGGCAGGCAGGTGGCGCTCATCGTCGACCCAGCCTCCCCAGGAAGCCGCTGACCTTCCCGAGCCCCGTGATGGCGCCCCGCAGGGCGGCTCCGCCAGGCAGTCCGGGCACCTCGGCCACGAGCGGCGCCAGGCGCATCCACTGGGGCAGCTCCTGCACCACCATGCGGCGGCTCATGAGCAGAGCCGGCACGGAGACGCGGCCGGCCGAGGCGTCGAGCAGCTCGGCAGCCGTCCCGCGGACGCCGACGCCGTCGAAGGCCCCGCCCGGGGTGACGTCCGTGGTCCAGCCGTCCTCGGTCGAGGTGAAGCGCCAGCCGCGGTCCGGCGTCGAGGCCGTCAGCACGAAGTGGACGCCGGCCTTGCTGGCGAGCGCACCCGTGACGTCGACGAGGGAGGCCAGCCCGCGGTCGAGCAGCTGCGCCGACGGGGCGGGAGCGCCACAGGGCGCGAGGTCCGTCCCGTGCACGGCGAGCTCGTAGGTGGCGGCGTGCACGAGCGACAGCACCGGGAGCGGGCCGACCGTGGAGCCGACGGGCGTGCGGCCGTACCGGTCGAGGTCGGGACCCTCGAGGAAGGCCTCGACGGCGTCGCGCGCCCGGACGACGCCGGCGACCACCTCGTCGTCGGACAGCCCCCGGTGCGCCCGGACCTTGGCCTCGTTGCCGGCGTCGGGGGAGCCGAGGTCGGCGAGGTCGCCGCGCCGGGCCGAGTCGAGGATGCCCTCCATCGGCGACGTGCCGTCGTGGGCCCCGAGGTGGACGCACACGTCGCGGCCGCTCCAGCCGGGCAGCCGGCTCGGCCGGGACAGGTCGGTGGTCGGCGCGGTGGCGAGGTCGAGGAACGCGTCCCAGCAGGCGAGCACGTGCTCCCCGAGCGCAGCGGGGTCGTGATCGGCGAGGCCGCGCGGGCCGGTGGCTAGCATCCCGTCATCCTCCCCCTGACCCCTTAGGAGCACCCCTCATGGTGGACGTCGGCGATCTCGCACCGGACTTCGAGCTCCCTGACGCGGACCGGCAGCCCGTGCGGCTGTCCAGCTTCCGCGGCAGCAAGAACGTCGTCGTCGTCTTCTACCCGCTCGCCTTCACGGGGGTGTGCCAGGGCGAGCTGTGCGCGATCCGCGACAGCATCGAGGACTTCAGCGGCGACGACGTCGTGACGCTGGCCATCAGCTGCGACAGCACCGCGGTGCACAAGAAGTGGGCCGAGGAGCAGGGCTACACGTTCCCGCTTCTCGCGGACTTCTGGCCGCACGGCGAGGTCGCCCGGCAGTACGGCGTGTTCCAGGAGGACTTCGGCCTGGCGCTGCGCGGCACGTTCATCGTCGACAAGGCCGGCAAGGTGGCCTACAAGACGGTCAACGCCATCCCCGACGCGCGCGACCAGGACGAGTACCGCAAGGTCCTCGCCACCCTCTGAGGCCCGCGGGTCGCTAGCCTCCGGGTCGTCAGGACCCATGGCTCAGCTGGTAGAGCAGCGCCCTTACAAGGCGAAGGTCGGCGGT
>JAODNQ010000101.1 GCA_025464695.1 Frankiales bacterium
GCGAAGGCGCCGACGGCGTCCGGGCCCGAGAGCCGGCACTGCAGGGTCTGCCCCGGCTCGACCTCGAGCCCCCAGGTGGGCGTGTCGTCCCGTGCCACCGCGGGCGGCAGGTCGGTGAAGCCGGCCAGCGCCCCGGCGGTGTGGTCGAGGACGTACTCCGACCCCAGCGGCGCGCTGGTGTTGCCGGCCTTGTCAACCGCCCGGACCTGCAGCCCGTACGTGCCGTCCGGGGCGTCGCCGAGCGCTGCGGTCCACGGGCTGGTGCAGGCCGCCCAGTCGAGCAGGACCGCGTTCCCGGCGGTGGTCCGGCAGGCGCTGGTGGCGTCGGACGGCACCGACCAGGCCCAGCGCGGGGTGGTCGTGCTGCTGGGGCTGCCGGGGACGAGCGTGGCGGTGGGCGCGTCGGGCGCGGTGGTGTCGAGCACGTACGCGGCCTGACCGGGCGGGCTGGGGTTCCCCGCCTGGTCCACCGCGCGGACGGTCAGCGTGTAGCTGCCGTCCGGCTGGCCGGTGAGGTCGACGGACCAGGGCGCGGCGCACGCGCCTTCGCTGACCTTCGTGCTGCCGCGGGTGACGGTGCAGTACGCGGTGGTGCCCTGCTCGGTGACGAACGTCCACGTGGGGTGGCGGTCGGTGGAGGGGCCCTCCGGCCCGATGACGGCGCCGGGCCGCACCGGGGCGCTCTTGTCGAGGAGGAAGACGCTGCTGTCCTCCGGCCCCTGGTTGCCGGCGGCGTCGACCGCACGCACGCCGAGCGTGTAGGAGCCGTCGGGGCGCCCCGTGAGGTCGGGGGTGTACGGGCTGGTGCACGTGGCGCGCGCGAGCACGACCTTGCCGCCGGAGGTGAGCTGGCACTCCAGGGTGGTCTCGGCGTCGGCGCTGAGGAACCACGTGGGGCTGGTGTCGGGGCTCGGGCTCTGCGGCCGCACCACCGACACGGCACCCGGCGCGACCGTGTCGAGCAGGTACGCCGACCGCTGCTCCGTCCCGGGGTTGCCGGCGGCGTCGCTCAGCCGGACCACGAGCTCGTAGCTGCCGTCCGGTGCGCCGGTCAGGTCGAGGGCGAAGGGCTCACCCGCTGCCGAGACCTTGCACGGCGCGCTCTCCTGACGGACGACCGTGCCGGACAGCGGGCCGGTGCCGTACAGGACCCGGCACACCGCCGTGACGCCGACCTCGGGTGCGGTGATCACCCAGGTCGGGGTGCGGGTGGTCGACGGCGACGGCGGGGCCGTGATGGTGGCGGCCGCGGCCGGCACGGTGTCGAGCACGTAGGACGACGTCGTCAGGGCGGACAGGTTGCCCGCGGGATCGGGGACGCGGACCGACAGCACGTAGGTGCCGTCGGGCGCCGTCGACAGGTCGGCGGTGTAGCTGCCGGAGCAGGTCCGCCACTCGGCGAGCACCGTCGTCCCGCGGCTGAGGCGGCACTCCGCCGGGCCGCCGGCGGAGACGGTCCAGACCGGCGCCCGCGACGACGCCGGGCTCAGCGGGGCGGTCACGACGGCCGCCTCGGGGGCCGTGGAGTCCAGCACGTACGTGAGGGTGGCGGGATCGCTGGTGTTGCCCGCCTTGTCGGTGGCGCGGACCGCCACGCGGTAGGTGCCGTCGGGCTGGGCCGTGAGGTCCGGGACCCAGGGGCTCACGCAGGTCTCGTCCACGAGCAGCTCGTTGTCGGCGGTGCGCACCCGGCAGCTGTAGGTCGCGCCGTCCTCGGCGGTGAAGGAGAAGCGGGGGCGGTGCGTCGGGTTCGGGGAGGCCGGGACGTCGGTCAGCTTCGGGGCGGCCGGAGCCGTCGTGTCGAGCACCTGGACGGCCGTGGTCGCGGGCCCGGTGCTGCCTGCGAGGTCGGTGTACCGGACCGCCAGCGTGTACGCGCCGTCGGCCGCGGTGCTGAGGTCGACGACGGCGGGACTGGTGCACGCCTTCCAGTCCTGCAGCACGGCGGCGCCCCGGGTGATGCGGCAGCCGGCCGTGTCGCCGTCGACCGGCGAGAAGGTGAAGGACGGCGCACGGTCGCGACTCGGGGTCCCGGGAACGGTCAGCGCGGGGGCCGACGGCGGGGTGGTGTCGAGCAGGTAGGTCGCCCGACCTGTGGGACTGGTGCCGCCGGCGGCGTCGGTGGCACGCACCTCGAGGGCGTAGCTGCCGTCGCCCTGCACGGGCGTCGTGTAGGGGAAGGTGCACGGGGCCCAGTCGGGGACGCTGCCGGCGGGGTTGGTGAGCCGGCACTCGATCCGGGCACCGTCCTCGGCGACGACCGACCAGGTGGGCTGCAGGTCGCGGCCCGGGCTCTGCGGCGCGGACACGACGGGCGCGTCGGGCGCCTGGGTGTCGAGCACCCAGCCGGCGCTGCGGCCCGCGGGACTGGCGTTGCCGGCCGCGTCGGTCAGCCGCACCTCGGCGGTCCAGGTGCCGTCACCCGCGAGAGAGGCGGTCCACGGCGACGTGCACGGCGTGGCGGCGCTCTCCGGACCGCCCGCGCGCAGGACCCGGCAGGTCGCGCTGGTCCCGCTCTCGCCGGAGAAGACGACCGACGGCGAGGTGCCCCGCGTCGGGCCGGTCGGGCCCGTCACCGACGGCGCGGCCGGAGCGGTGCGGTCCAGCACGTAGCGGGGCGAGGACCCGGCGGCGCCGGTGTTGAGGGCTCCGTCGGTGAGCCGGACCGACAGGACGTAGGCGCCGTCCGACAGGCCGGACAGGTCGCGCACGACCGGGCTGCCGCAGCTCGCCCAGTCGGTGACCGTCACGCCGTCGCGCAGCACGGCGCACTCCGCCGTCGTGCCGTCCGGCGCGCTGAACGTCCACGACGGCGCTGGTGCCTGGGCCGGCCCGGTCGGCCCGCTGACGTCGGGGGCACCGGGAGCCTCCCGGTCGAGCAGGTAGGCCGCGCTGCTGCCCACCGGACCGGTGTTGCCGGCCGCGTCGGTGGCGCGGGCCTGCAGCACGTGGCTGCCGTCCGTGGCCAGGGTCCGCGTCACGCTCGAGCCGCAGGCGGCGAACTCGCCGGCGTCCGGTCCGCTCAGCCGGCACTCGAGGGTGGTGCCGGCCTCGAGCGACACCGACCAGGTCACCGTCGCCTCGCGGCCCGTGCCGCTGGGACCGCTGACCGACGGCCTGCCCGGGGGCACCCGGTCGAGCAGGTACGCAGCGCTCTGCGCTGTGCTGGTGTTGCCGGCGTCGTCGGTCAGCTCGACCTCGAGCCCCCAGGCGCCGTCGGCGTCCAGCCCTGCGCTGTAGCTCCTGCCGCAGGGCGTCCAGTCGCCGGCCGCGCCGTCGTGCACCAGGCGGCAGCGGGCGGTGCCCTCGCCGGTGAAGCTCCACGTGACGGAGGGGCTGTTGCCCGTGGCCGGCGGCCCGGTGACCGCGGCCGGCCCGGGGGGCGTGCCGTCGTAGAGGTACGTGCCGCTGCTGCCGGGGAGGCTGGCGTTGCCGGCGGCGTCGGTCAGCACGACCTGGGCGGCGTAGGAGCCGTCGCGGGTCAGGGACGGGACGAACGGGGACGTGCACGGCAGGAGGTCCGTGGCGGGCAGCAGCCGGCACGCGGCGGTCGTGCCCTCCTCGCCCGTCCAGGTGTACCGGGGCGCGGGGTCGTTGCCGGTGCCGACCGGTCCGAGCACGGCGGGCACCTCGGGGGCGGTCGTGTCGAGCCGGTACGAGGCGCGGCCCGCCGAGCCGGTGTTGCCGAGGGCGTCGGTGGCGGTGACCTCCACCGTGTACGTGCCGTCGGGGCCGGCACCGAGGTCAGCCGTGTAGGGCGACGTGCACGGACCGGGGTCGGGCGGAACGGTGCCCGGGGGCGGGAGCACCCGGCAGACCAGGCTGGCCCCCTCCTCGGCCTGCACCGTGAACTGCGGCCGGCGGCTGCTGCCGAAGGTGGCTCCAGTGACGACCGGGGCCAGGGGGGCCGTGGTGTCGACCTCGTACGGCGCGCTGCTGCCCGGGTCGCCGGTGTTGCCCGCGGCGTCGGTCATCCGCACGGCCAGGACGTACGTGCCGCTGCCGGGCAGGGTCGTGGTGAGGGTGCGGCCGGTGCAGTCGAGGCCGGTGCTGACGCCGTCGCGGGACAGGCTGCAGACCGGCGTGCCCTCGCCGGTCCAGGTCCAGGTCACCGTCTGCACGGTGGACCGGCCGGTCGGGCCGGTGACGTCGGGGAGCGCGGGGGCGGTGGCGTCGTAGCGGTAGGACGCCGTCGTCGCGGAGGCGACGTTGCCCTGCGCGTCGGCGACCCGGACCCGCACGGCGTAGTCGGCGTCCGCCGGGAGCCGCGGCCGGTACGTGCCGTCGGCGCACGGGGCGGTGTCGACGTCGGTGCCGGGAGAGCTCCCGTCGGGAGCCAGGCGGACCAGCGTGCAGTCGGCCTCGACGGCCGTCTCCGTGGCGCTCCAGCTCCACAGCGGCGTCGGGTCGTTGCCGACGCCCTGCGGACCGGTGACGGTGAGCGCGGGGGGAGCGGTGTCGAGCAGGTAGGTGGCCGTCGCCGGGGTGGCGGTGCGGTTGCCCGCGGCGTCGACGGCCCAGACCTCGAGCGTCCACAGGCCGTCGGGCCTGAGGCCCAGCTGGAGCACGGTCGGGCTGGTGCACGACGTGACCGCGCCGGGCGTGCCGTCGGGGGCCGTGGTGCGGCAGGCGGCGGAGACGGCGTCGGCGGGGAGGGTGAACCCGAAGGACGGCGCGGTGCCCCGGCCCGCGGTGGGGCGGTCGGCGGCGAGGACGGGGGCCTCGGGGGCGGCGGTGTCGAGCAGGTAGGCGGAGGTGACCGGGGCCGAGGTGTTCTGGAAGGCGTCGAGCGCCACGACCGAGAGCGTGTGCGCGCCGTCGGCCGGGAGGGTCGGGCTGTAGGCCTCGCCGGAGGCGCTGCCGCAGGACGCGGGCCCGGCGACGACGACCGGGCCGTCGGCGTCGGCGCGCGTGACGGTGCAGCGCCCGGTCGCGCCGGCGGCCAGGCGGACGGTCCAGGTCGGGCGGGGGTCGCTGCCGACGGGGCCGGGGGCGGGCCCCGCGAGCACCGGCACGGCCGGGGGGTCGACGTCGAGCAGGTAGTCGGGGCTGGTGCCGGGCTGGAGGCTGCTGCCACCGGGGCTCGTCAGGACGACCTCGAGCCGGTAGGTGCCGCTGGTGGCGGGCAGCTCGGTGGTGAAGGGCGGGGCGCAGGGCAGGTCGGTGCGGGTCGCGGTGGTCGGGCCGACCAGCGTGCAGGTCGACGTCTCCCGGCCGGACAGCGACCAGTCGTAGGTGACGGTGCGCGCGGCGCCCGGGGTGTCGGGGCCCGAGACCGCCGGCGAGGCCGGGCGCAGCAGCACCAGCGTGTAGGCCGGGCTGTAGCCGGGGGTGCTCGTGCCGCGGACGCTGGTCAGGACGACGCCGAGGACGTAGTCGCCGTTCGCCTCCGGGAGGGTCAGGCTGACCGTGCCGGCGCAGTCGCGCTCCTCGGCGACGCCGCCGGGCCCGGTGAGGGTGCAGTGCGCCGCCTCGTCCGGCTGCTGGTCCCAGGTCCAGGTGGCGAGCCGGGTGGCGGGGTCGACGGTGGGCGCGGACACCGTCGGGCCGGTGGGGGTGGGCAGGGTCAGCACGTAGGAGGCCGTCGCCGGGCTGCTCGCGCCGCCGGGTCCGGTCCGCACGACCGTGAGGACGTACTCGCCGTTCACCTCCGGCAGCACGGTCGCGTAGCCGCCCGGGGAGCAGGCGGGGGTCAGGGACAGGTCGGGGCCCGTCAGGGTGCAGCGGGACGCGCCGTCCTCCGCGGCCGGCCAGCTCCAGGCGACGGCCCGGTCGGGACCGGCCGCCGGGCCGGTGATCACGGCCGCGGTCGGTGCGGGGACGGTGAGGGAGCGGGTGCCGGAGCCGACCGGCGAGCTGCCGCCGTTGCTCGTCAGGACGACGTCGAGGCGGTGCGTCCCGGGCAGGTTGGTCAGCCGCGTCGTCAGCGGCGAGGAGCAGCCGCCGAGGGAGCGTCCGGTGCCGCCGGGGTCGACCAGGGTGCAGTCCGCCGTGGTCCGCGCCGGTGTCGTCCAGGTCCACACGACGTCGCGGTCGTCCCCGCCCGTCGCCAGCGCGGCCGTGACGTCGGCGGGAGCGTCGGGAGCGGGGTCGACGACGAAGGCGGGGCTGGTGCCGGCGTCGCCGGGCAGGCCGTCGGCGGTCAGCGCGACCCGCAGCGCGTAGCTGCCGGGGACGGGGTCGAGGGTCACGGCCAGCGCGCCGCCGTCGCAGGGGAGGTCCCGGGTGTCGGTCGCCGTGGGCCCGACGAGGGTGCAGGTCGCGGTGGCGCCGCCCTGCGCCCATGTCCAGCGGACGTCGCGCGCGCCCGTGACCGCGAGGTCGACCCGGGGCGCAGCCGGAGCCGTGGCGCTGGGGCTGGGCGACGGGGAGGGGCTCGGGTCGGGCACGGAGCTCGGGTCGGGCGACGGGCTGGGGTCGGTGGTGACGGTGGTGGTGTCCGACACGGTCTGGGCCGTCGCTGGGGCCCCGAGGAACAGGCCCGTGGCCAGGACGGCGAGGACGGCGACCAGGGCGGCGGGCACAGCGTGACCAGGGCCCCGGAACGGTCCGGTACGGCGGGACATCCACGACTCCTGCACGACGAGCACGCCCAGCGCGTCCCGGAGCCCGGGGCGTCCCCCGACCGGTGCTGGTGCGTGTCCGGTCTGTCGACCTTGCGGCACTCGGGCTTGAGAGTTCGGGGGAGGACAGTCTCGACCGGTCCGGAGGGCCGTGTCGAGCGCCTGCGCGGGGCCTGGGGACGGCCCGGAGCGGGAGGTGGGACCTGTGGAGCCACGGGGACTCGAACCCCGAACCCCCGCCTTGCAAAGGCGGTGCTCTGCCAGTTGAGCTATGGCCCCGGACGGCGCCGCCGAGGCGGTGCCGGACGGGCAGTGCGTCTAGCGCAGGTCGGGCGCGGAGGTGGCCTCGTGCCAGAGGTCCTGCTCCGCCTTGCCGGCGGAGGCACGCCGCCGGAGCAGCGTCGTGAGCGCTGCCAGCAGCAGGACCAGGAGAGCGGGTCGGCGCACGGTCACTCCCTCTGGTGGAGGTGCTGTCGGCAGGGCGGTCGAGCGGTGGTGCGCACGGGGTGGGCCTGGGAGGACTTGAACCTCCGGCCTCATCCTTATCAGGGATGCGCTCTAACCAACTGAGCTACAGGCCCGGGCATGCCTTGCGGCACGGTCCGGCAGCGTACACGGGGCGCTCGTCATCGTGCTGCGCTGACGAGCGAGCAGGCGGCGTCAGCCGTCGTGCTCGGCCAGCGTGACCTCGAGGCCGCCCGTGAAGCCGGCGCACAGGTTGTAGAGGACGGCGCTGAGGGTCGCGAGAGCCGTCACCAGCACGACATCGACCAGGGCGAGCACGACGGCGACCGTGATGGCCCGGCCGGCGGACAGGAACGGCCCGGGCTCGGCCTCTCCCGGCTTGCGGGTCAGCTCCGCGAGCGACGTGTTGATGCTGTCGGGGACCCCCGCCGCCTGCAGCACGCTGTAGAGGACGACGACCGCCACGACGATGACGACGGCGAGGAAGGCGCTGACGATCAGCGACAGGACGAAGACCGACCAGGGGTCGATGCGCTTGAGTCGCAGCCGGGCCCGCCGCGCGCGCGTGCCGGAGGTGGCGGCGCTCCGCGGCACGCGGTCCCCCGTGGTCGCGCCGGTGCGGGGGACCGGGCGGGGGACGGTGGTCGTGACCGGGGTCGTGCCGGCGGCGAGGGACCCGCTGCTCCCCTCCGCGGCGGGCGCGCTGCGCTCCGCCGGCGGCTCCTTCGACAAGGACGGGCCGGCTGCCGTCGCGTAGGGACGCGGGTCGAGCGGGCGGGAGCGGGTCTCGGGCTGCGAGGGACCTGCCGCCTGCTGCTGCTCGGTCACTGGCCGTCCTCGTCCGTCTCGCCGCTCGGGGTGGTGCTCGGGTCGTCGGACACGGTCTCACCCTCCTCGGCGACGTCGCCCGGCGCCTGTGCCGCGCCGCTCTCGGCGCTCTCCGCCGCGTCGGCGACCTCGTCGACCTCGTCGTCCGCCGCCGCCTCGCCGTTGTGGGCGATCGCGACGACCGACGTGCCGTCGTCGAGCGCCATGAGCCGCACGCCCTGGGTGCCGCGTCCGAGCGGGCGCAGCGGGGCGATGGCCATGCGGATCACCACGCCGGCGCTGGTGATGGCGTAGACCTCGTCCTCGTCGCGGACGACCATGGCCCCGACGAGCCGGCCGCGGGCCTCGGGGAACTTCGCGGTGAGGATGCCGCTGCCGCCGCGGCCCTGCCGGCGGTACTCGCCCAGCCGGCTGCGCTTGCCGAAGCCGCCGTCGGTGACGACGAGCAGGGTGAGCTCGTCCTCCTGGCCCGCCGGCACGACCTGCATGGCCAGCACCTGGTCGCCGGGGGCGAGCCCCATCCCGCGGACGCCGCTGGTGTCGCGGCCCATCGGGCGGAGCGCCTCGTCGTCGGCCTGGAAGCGGATGGACTGGGCGTTGGCGCTGACCAGCAGCAGGTCGTCGTCGGCGCTGACGAGGGCGGCGCCGATCAGCTCGTCGTCCTCGCGGAGGCTGACCGCGATGAGGCCGTTGCTGCGGCCGTTGTCGTACTGCGTCAGCGCCGTCTTCTTGACGATGCCCCCGCGGGTGGCCAGCACGAGGTAGGGCGCGACGCCGTAGTCCTTGATGGTGAGGACCTGGGCGATCGACTCGTCGGGCTGGAAGGCCAGCACGTTCGCGACGTGGCTGCCGCGCCCGTCGCGGCCGGCCTCGGGCAGCTCGTGCGCCTTGGCCCGGTAGACCCGCCCCTTGTTCGTGAAGAACAGGATCCAGTGGTGCGTGGTCGTGACGAAGAAGTGCTCGACGATGTCGTCCTGCTTGAGGTTCGCCCCCCGGACGCCGCGCCCGCCGCGCCGCTGCTGGCGGTACAGGTCCGTCTTGGTCCGCTTGGCGTAACCGCCGCGGGTGACCGTGACGACGACGTCCTCCTGCGTGATGAGGTCCTCAGCGCTCATGTCGCCCTCGAACGCCACCAGGCGGGTGCGCCGCTCGTCGCCGTAGCGGTCGACGATCTCCGACAGCTCCTCGCCGATGATCTGCCGCTGCCGCACGGGGTCGGCCAGGATCGCCTGCAGGTCGGCGATCTCGCGCTCGCGCTCGGCGAGCTCGTCGAGGATGCGCTGGCGCTCGAGCGCGGCCAGGCGGCGGAGCTGCATGTCGAGGATCGCGACGGCCTGGAGCTCGTCGATGTCGAGCAGCTCCATGAGCCCGCTGCGGGCGGCGTCGGCGCTGGCGGCGCCGCGGATGAGCGCGATGACGTCGTCGAGCCGGTCGAGGGCCTTGCCGAGCGCCCGCAGGATGTGTGCCCGCTCCTCGGCCTTGCGCAGCTGGTAGCGCGTGCGGCGGACGATGACCTCGACCTGGTGGGCGACGTAGTGCTTGACGAACTCGTCGAGCCGCAGCGTCTTCGGGACGCCGTCGACGATCGCCAGCATGTTGGCGCCGAACGTGTACTGCAGCTGGGTGTGCTTGTAGAGGTTGTTCAGCACGACCTTGGCGACGGCGTCGCGCTTGAGCACGATGACGAGCCGCTGGCCGGTGCGCTGGCTGCCCTCGTCACGGACGTCGGCGATACCGGCGATCTTCCCGTCGCGGACGAGGTCGGCGATGGACTCGGCCAGGTTGTCGGGGTTGACCTGGTACGGCAGCTCGGTGACGACGAGGATGGTGCGGCCCTTGGCGTCCTCGTCGACCTCGATGACGGCGCGCATGCGGATCGAGCCGCGGCCGGTCGTGTAGGCCTCGCGGATGCCCTCGCGGCCGACGATGAGCGCGCCGGTGGGGAAGTCTGGGCCCTGGATGCGCTCGAGCAGCGCCTCCAGCAGCGCCTCGTCGGGCGCCTCCGGGTTCGCCAGGGCCCACTGCACGCCCGCCGCGACCTCGCGCAGGTTGTGCGGCGGGATGTTCGTCGCCATGCCGACGGCGATGCCGGAGCTGCCGTTGACCAGCAGGTTCGGGATCCGGCTGGGCAGGATCGTCGGTTCCTGGTTGCGGCCGTCGTAGTTCGGCGTGAAGTCGACCGTCTCCTGGTCGATCTCGCGCAGCATCTCCATGGCCAGCGGCGCCAGGCGGCACTCGGTGTAGCGCATGGCCGCGGCGGGGTCGTTGCCCGGGCTGCCGAAGTTGCCGTTGCCGTCGATCAGCGGGTA
>JAODNQ010000115.1 GCA_025464695.1 Frankiales bacterium
CAGCCGGCACAGGGCCCGCAGCGTGACGGCGAGGCCGTGGCCGGCCTTGGCGGCGGCGCTGGGGCCCTCGGTGGGCGGCGGCGTCCGCTGGGCCGGCGCCTTCTTCGACGGGCCCTTGGCCGAGGACCGTCGCGGGCTGGAGCCGCCACTGCCGGAGCCGCCGGAGCGGGAGCGGGAGGGCGTGCTGGTGGCCATGGTCGGACGGTACCGCCGCGGTCCGACAGGTGCACCGGACCGCGCACCGACACGCACGGGCCCGCCCTCAGACCTCCAGGACCACCGGGATGATCATCGGGCGGCGGCGGTAGGTGTCCGAGACCCACTTGCCGAGCACCCGGCGCACGCCCTGGGCCAGCTGCCGGGCGTCGGTGACGCCGTCGGCGGCGAGCTTGTCCAGCTCGGCGTCGATGAGCGGCAGCACCGCGTTGAACGAGCTCGGGTCGTCGGAGAACCCGCGCGCGCTGATCTGTGGCGAGCCCGCGACCTTGCCGGTCATGGAGTCGACGGCCAGCGTGAGGCTGATGAAGCCCTCCTCGCCGAGCACGCGGCGGTCCTTGAGCGTCGTCTCGGTGACGTCGCCGACCTCGGAGCCGTCGACGTAGACGTAGCCGCACTCGACGGCGCCGACGATCGAGGCCTTGCCGTCGACGAGGTCGACGACGACGCCGTCCTCGGCCAGCACGATCCGCTCGCGCGGGACCCCCGTGAGCACGCCCAGCTCGGCGTGGGCGCGCAGGTGCCGCCACTCGCCGTGCACGGGCATGAGGTTGGACGGCTTCGTCGCGTTGAGCAGGTACAGCAGCTCGCCGGCCGAGGCGTGCCCGGAGACGTGGACCTTCGCGTTGCCCTTGTGCACCACGCGGGCGCCCTCGCGGCACAGCCCGTTGATGACCCGGTAGACGGCGTTCTCGTTGCCCGGGATGAGCGAGGACGCCATCAGCACGGTGTCGCGCTCGTTGATCCGGATCTGGTGGTGGCTCTTGTTGGCCATCCGCGACAGCGCGGCCATCGGCTCGCCCTGCGAGCCGGTCGACATGAGCACGACCTTGTTGTCCGGCAGCTGCTCGATGTCGCGCATCTCGACCAGCAGGCCCGGCGGGACGTGCAGGTAGCCCAGCTCCCCCGCCACGCCCATGTTGCGCACCATGGAGCGCCCGACGAACGCGACGTGGCGCCCGTGGTTGTGGGCGGCGTCGAGCACCATCTGCACGCGGTGCACGTGCGAGGCGAAGGAGGCGACGACGACGCGGCCCTTCGCGGTCCGGATGACGTCGTCGATGACCGGCCCGATCTCGCGCTCGGACGTGACGAATCCGGACTGCTCGGCGTTGGTCGAGTCGCTCAGGAGCAGGTCGATGCCCTCCTCGCGGCCCAGGCGGGCGAAGCCGCCGAGGTCGGTGAGGCGGCCGTCGAGCGGCAGCTGGTCCATCTTGAAGTCGCCGGTGTGGAGCACGACGCCGGCCTGCGTCTTGATCGCGACAGCCAGGGCGTCGGGGATCGAGTGGTTGACGGCGAAGAACTCGAGCGAGAACGGGCCGTACTGCGCCGTCTGCTCCTCCGCGACCTCGTGCAGCACCGGAGTGATCCGGTGCTCCTTGAGCTTGGCGGCGAGCAGGGCCAGCGTGAACCGGGCCCCGACGATCGGGATGCCCCGCCGCTCGCGCAGCAGGTACGGGACGGCGCCGAGGTGGTCCTCGTGGCCGTGCGTGAGGACGATGCACTCGATGTCGTCGAGGCGGTCCCGGATGTAGGAGAAGTCCGGGAGGATCAGGTCGATCCCGGGCTGCTCCTCCTCCGGGAACAGCACGCCGCAGTCGACGACGAGCAGCCGCCCCGCGTGCTCGAAGACGGTCATGTTGCGGCCGATCTCGGCCAGCCCGCCCAGGGCGACGACGCGGAGGCCGCCGTCCGGCAGGGGGGGCGGGGGGCCGAGCTCGGGGTGCGGGTGGCTCACGGGTTGCTCACAAGCGGACGACCGTTCATGCGTGGTGGGTGTTCAGGGCAGGAGTCCCGCGAGGGAGAGGTCGGCCCGCAGGACCTCGACCTGGTCGGGCGTGGCGTCGACGAGGGGCAGGCGCACGGGCCCGGCGTCGAGCCCGGTGAGCCGGAGCGCGGCCTTGACCAGGATGACGCCCTGGGTACGGAAGATCCCGGTGTAGGCGGGGAGCAGGCGGTAGTGCAGCGCTCGCGCCGCGGCGAGGTCGCCGGCGTCGAACGCGGCGATCATGTCGGCGGTGCCCCGGGAGGTCAGGTGGGTGCTGGTGCCGACCACCCCGACGCCGCCGATGGCGAGGAACGGCAGGGTGCAGGCGTCCTGGCCCGAGTACCAGGCGAGGTCGGTCCGCGACAGCACGGTGGCGGCCGCCTCGTAGTCGAGCTTGGCGTCCTTCATCGCGACGACGCGCGGGTGCTCGGCGATCCGGCAGATCGTGTCGGTCTCCATGGCGATCGCCGAGCGTCCGGGGATGTCGTAGAGCATCACCGGCAGGTCGCCCGCGGCGTCGGCCACGGCGAGGCAGTGCGCGACCACGCCCGCCTGCGGCGGCTTGTTGTAGTACGGCGTGACGACCAGGACGCCGTCCGCTCCCGCGGCCGCGGCGTCGCGCGCCATCTGCTCTGAGTGCTCGGTGTGGTTGCTCCCCACCCCGGCGACGATGCTGCAGCGGTCCCCGACGGCCTCGACGACCGCCCGCACCAGGGCCGCCTTCTCCGTGCCGCGGGTGGTGGGCGCCTCGCCGGTGGTGCCGTTCAGCACGAGACCGTCGTTGCCGGCGTCCACGAGCCGGACCGCGAGCTGCTGCGCGACGTCGAGGTCGAGGGCGCCGTCGCGGGTGAACGGCGTGACCATCGCCGTCAGGACCCGCCCGAAGGGCGCGGGACGGGACGGCATCGGCATGTGCGCAGGTTACCCAGCGACCGCGCGCAGCAGCGCCTCCACCGCGTCGGCGGGCAGCGGGCGCGCCAGCAGGTAGCCCTGCGCGAGCGACATCCCCTCCTCGGTGAGCCACGCGCGCTGGCGCTCGAGCTCGACGCCCTCCGCGACGCAGCGCATCCCGAGGTCGCCCGTGAGCGACTGCAGCGCCCGCACGATCGCCTCGTCGCGGCGGCTGCTGCCGAGCCCGCTGACGAAGGCCTGGTCGACCTTGACGGTGTCGAACGGGACGGCCCGCAGGTGCAGCAGGGAGGTCGCGCCGGTGCCGAAGTCGTCCAGCGCCAGGCGCACCCCGAGCCGCCCGTACGCCGCCAGGGACGCCTCGACGGCGCCCTCGGCGTCGAGCAGCACGCTCTCGAGGACCTCGACCGTGACCGCCTCGGGGGGGAGCCCGGCGGCCGCGAGCAGCTCGGCGGTGCGGGCGACCCGCTCGGGGCGCTGCAGCTCCTGCGCGCTGACGTTCACCGACAGCGACAGCGCCTCGCAGCCCGGGATCAGCCGCCACGCCGCCGTCTGCGTGGCCGCGGCGGCCAGCACCTGCTCGCCGAGCTCGACCACGAGGCCGCTGTCGTCGGCCACGCCGAGGAAGGCGCCGGGCTGCAGCAGGCCGCGGTGGGGGTGCTGCCAGCGCACGAGCGCCTCGACCCCCACGATGCGGCCGCTGTCGAGCTCGACCTGCGGCTGGTAGTGCACGACGAGCTCGCCGCGCTCGAGGCCCCGGCGCAGGTCGCGCTCGGTGTCGAGCCGCTCGGTGGCAGCCGTGCCGTAGGTGGCGTCCCAGAGCACCGTCGTGGCCCGGCCCCTCGACTTCGCCCGGTACATGGCGACGTCGGCGTCGCGCAGGAGCACCTCGGCCTCCGTGTCGGGGCCCCCGCGGGCGAGCACGACGCCGACGCTGGCGGTGACGACGAGGTCGTGGCCGCTGACCGAGAGCGGCGCGGCGAGCACCTCGTGGACGACGTCGGCGAGCTCGACCGCCTCCTCGGGGCCGAGGTCGGGGACGACGAGGACGAACTCGTCGCCGCCCAGCCGGGCCGCGAGCGCGTCGGGGCCGCAGAGGGCGTCGAGACGTCGCCCCACGGTGCGCAGCAGCTCGTCGCCGGCGCTGTGCCCGAGGGAGTCGTTGACGACCTTGAACCGGTCGAGGTCGAGGAACAGCACCGCGCCGCGAGCGCCCTGGTCGAGCAGTCCCTCGAGGTGCTGGAGCAGGGAGGCCCGGTTCGCGAGGCCGGTGAGCGGGTCGGCGAGGGCCAGGTGCGCCAGCCGGCGCTCGGCCTCGACCCGGTCGGTGACGTCGCGTGTCGACGTCTGCAGCTCGACCGTGCCGTCCGGCCCCGTGACCGCGCGCCCGACGGACTCGACCCACAGCACCCGGCCGTCGCGGTGCAGGGCCCGGTGGCGCAGCGACTGCGGCTCCCCCGTCGACAGCAGCCCCCGCACCAGCTCCACGGCCGCCGCCCGGTCCTCGGGGTGGACGGCGAGCAGCAGCTGCCGTCCGACGACGGCCTCGGGGTCGCGCCCGAGGACGTCGCGCAGCGCCGGCGAGGCGTACAGGCAGGTGCCGTCGACGCCGTGTCGGACGATGACGTCGGTGTTGTGCTCGGCCAGCAGCCGGAACTGCCGCTCCGACTCCTGCAGGGCCCGGCGCTGCTCGACGTCGGCGGTGACGTCGCTGAAGGTGCAGAGGGCGGCGTAGGGCGGGGGGCCGGCGCTGTCGCCGAGCGGGCGGGCCGACACCCGGATCCAGCGCAGCCGGCTCCGCGTCTGCAGGCCCAGCACCGCGGCGGGCGTGACCGTGCCGGCCAGGGCGGCGGCCTGCAGCGGCCGCTCCTCGACCGGCCACGGAGTGCCGTCCTCGCGCACGACGGTGAACTGTGGCGGGTCGCCGTCGTCCCGCAGCTGCACCGGGCGGCCCCCGAAGATGCGGTCGGCCGCGGCGTCGCAGGACACCACGGTCAGCTCGCGGTCGACGACGAGCAGGCCGACGCCGAGCGTGTCGAGGGCCTCCAGGACGACCGACTGCTGCTGCGACCGGGACCCCTCGGTGAGGTCGACGACGCGGGGCTCGGCCAGGACCCCTCCTTGGGACGGCGACCTGTCCCGGGCGGGAGGTCACTCCTAGCGTAGGTACCCGTCACGAAGCGTGACAAGCGGCCTAGCCCAGGAGGCGTGCCAGCTCCCGCTCGACGACCTCGGGGTCGAGCTCCTCCGCGCCGGTGGGGACGACGTCGTAGCTGGCCGCGAGGAACTCCACGAGGCCCTCGAGGGGCAGCAGGACGCTCGCGGAGCCGGCCAGCTCGACGGCGACCTCGCGGCCGACGACCCGCACCCGGACGTCGCCCTCGCCGGCGGGGGCGAGCAGCCCCTCGGTGAGCAGCGAGCGGCTGAACAGCCACTCGACGCTCTCCGGCCCGTCGCTGCCGGCGGCGTCGTCGTCGGGGGCGAGCAGCAGCACGAGGCGCACGGCGTACGGGTCGGCGGCGCTGTGGCGCAGGAGCGCGGGGAGCGCGGCGTCGGGCAGGCCCGGGACGCAGAGCAGGGCGCCGAGGCCGCGGGTGGTGCGCCCGTCCCGCGGAGAGCCGGCCGGGACCTGCGGGCGGTGCGAGGGCTCCTGGGTCACGAGGGCTCCTGGGGTGCGAGGGGGCGGGCGGCGGGCCGGGAGCGTCCCCCGGCCTCACGTACCTGTCGGCCGAGGCGGACGGGCCATGAGCCCCTGAGCCGAAGTGACTAGGAGCAGTCGTCCGAGCACGCAGCGTGAGGAGCGGTCAGGCGACGATGGCCTTGATCGTCACCAGCACGATGAAGAACAGGGCCGGGGAGAGGTCGACTCGCAGCACGGGGGCCTCCAGGAGCGCGGGCCCTCCGTGGTGGTGGGCGACACACCTGTTGTCGGCTCCCAGGCTCCTCACAGGTCCCCCGGACGGGTGACCAGGTGCGGCGCCTACCCCTCGCCGACGAGCGGGCTGGAGGCGACCTCGGTGCCGTCGGGCAGGGCGGTGATGACGAAGTCGGCGAACACCGAGGGCGCCACCCGCTGCAGCTCGCGCAGGACGGCGATGGCCAGCTCGCGGATCTCGACGTCGGCGTGCTCGCTGGCCCGCATCGCGACGAAGTGCCGCATCGCCCGGTAGTTGCCCGTGACGACGATCCGGGTCTCGGTGGCGTTCGGCAGCACGGCTCGGGCGGCCTGGCGCGCCTGCTTGCGCCGCGAGGTCACGTTCTCGACGTCGGCGAACTTCTTCTCCAGGCCCTCGAGCAGCCCCTCGTACGCGGCCAGCGCGGCGTCCGAGGCGGCCAGGAACTGCGCGTGCAGCTCCGGGTCCTCCGCGATGACGGCGGGCTCGACCATGGCGGCGTCCCGCTCGGGGACGTACCGCTGGGACAGCTGGCTGTAGGAGAAGTGTCGGTGGCGGATCAGCTCGTGGGTCAGCGACCGGCTGATCCCGCTGAGGTAGAAGGTCACGCTGCCGTGCTCGAGCACCGACAGGTGGCCGACCTCGAGGATGTGGCGGAGGTAGCCGGCGTTGGTGGCCGTGGCCGGGTTCGGCTTGCTCCAGCTCTTGTAGCAGGCCCGCCCCGCGAACTCGGCCAGCGCCTGGCCGCCCTCGGCGTCGGTCTCCCACGGCACGTCGGCCGGCGGCTCGAAGTGCGTGTAGCCGATGACCTGGACCTTGAGGGGTGCGAGCGCGGGCATGCCGCTCAGCCTAGGGGCCGCTGCCAGCTGGAGACCTCGCCGTCCGGCACGAACCCGAGGGCCTCGTTGACGGCGATCATCCAGCGGTTGGTGTCGGCGTTGGTGGTCGAGACGGCCCGGACCTGCGGCTGCTCGACGACCAGCCGGCGCAGGGCGGCGACCTTCACGAGCAGGCCCAGCCGGTGCCCGCGGTGGGCGGCCAGCACGAGCGTCTCCCACTGCTCGGCCCGCTCGGGCAGCGCCGGGCGGACGACGAGCTCGGTGAACGCGACGAGCGCTCCGGTGGCCTCGTGCAGGGCCGCCGCGACGACGCACCCGCGGCCCTGCTCGACCAGCAGCTGCTCGCGCTCGCGGACCCGCTCGGCGTCCCAGGCCTCCTCGTGGACGTCCAGGTCGCCCACCGGCGCGTCGACCGACATGACCCGACCGAGGTCGGCCCGGGCGTCGAGGAGGGCGTCCGGGCACCGGTCGCGCCAGGTCACCACCCGGTAGCCCGCCGACCGCTCCCGGGCCTGCTCGTCGAGCGCGTCCAGCCGGTCCGCGGGCACGGGCAGGGCGAGCTCGCGGCGCACCTCGAGCAGGCCCCGCGTGAAGCCGGCGGCCTCCAGGAACGCCCGCCCGGGCGAGCGGCCGAGCAGGTGCGGCGGCTCGTCGAGGTCCGCGGTCAGCAGGGCGCGCCCGGCGGCCGCTGCCTGCTCCTCGGCTGCCCGCAGCAGCGCCCGGCCCGCCCCGCGACGGCGGGCGTCCGGGTGCACGTGCGCCTCGGCGTACAGCAGGTGGGTGTTGTCGCGGAGCGGCAGCTCGACCCGTCCCGCGCCCACGGGTCGGCCGTCGTCGCGCACGAGCAGCAGCCGGACCAGCTCCGACGGCGACCGCTCGGGCAGCCCCGCGAGGGCCGCGGCACGGACCTCCTGCAGCGGCGGGACGGCGTCGCCCGGGCGGTCCTGCACCAGGGCGGCCGCGTGCACGGCCTGCCAGGCGGACAGCGCGTCGTCGTCGCGGGGGTCGACGTCGAGGACGACGAGGCCGCCCGTCGGGGGCGTGCTCACGGGAGCGCGAGCCGGTAGGTGGTCGAGGTCCCGGCGACGACGCAGCCCAGCGCCTCGTTCACGGCGATCATCGGTGCGTTGTCGTCCGCGTTCCAGGTGCTGACCGTGCGGGTGTCCGGCCAGGCCGCGGGCAGCCCGCGCAGGACCGCGAGCTTGACGAGCGTCCCCAGGCGGCGTCCCCGGTGCTCGCGGAGCACGAGGGTGTCCCACTGGTAGGCCCGCACCGGCGCGTCGCGCGGGAGAGCCACCTCCGTGAAGGCGACGAGCCGCCCGCTCGCGGTGTGGACGGCCCCCGCCGCCAGCCGAGCGCGTCCCTGCTCCCGGAGCAGCTGCTCCCCGAACCGCACCCGGGCGGCGTCCCACTCCTGCTCCTCGACGGCGAGGTCGCCGTTCGGGGCGTCCGTCGACATGCGGCGGGCCAGCAGCGCGCGGTCCTCGAGCAGCTCCTCCGGGCAGGCGTCGGTCCAGGTGCGGACGACGTACCCGGAGGCGTGCGGCAGGCAGCGCTCCTCGAGGGCGTCGAGGCGGGCGGGGTCGACAGGGACGGCGAGGTCGCGCCGGACGTCGGTCTGCACGACGACGGCCCCCTGCGACGCCGCGAAGGCGTGCCCGGGGGCGTCCTCCCCCGCCCGCTGCTCCACCCGCCCGAGCAGCTCGTCCCGGCCGTGCAGCCGGGCCGCCCGGCCGGCCTCCTGCAGCAGCGCGCGGCCGGTGCCGCCGCGGCGCGCGTCGGGGTGCACCTCGAGGAACGCGAGCTCGGCCCGTCGCGGGCTCTCGCGCAGCGGCAGGTCGAGCCGGGCCGCGCCCTCGGCGTCGGCCACGAGTGAGCCGGCCAGCAGGGTGACGGTCAGCACCGGCGCGTCGGCCTGCCGGCTCGCCCGGGCGACCGCCTGCAGCTCCTGCCGCTGCCACCCCGGCTCGTGCGGCGACCGGTACCGGTGGCAGGCGTCGACCACGCCGAACCAGGCGTCGAAGGCGTCGTCGTCGGTGGGGTCGACCTCGGTCACGCTCACCCCGTCATCCTGGCCTCCCGCGCAACCGACTACCGGGACAGCACCTCGCGCAGCACCGGGCGGGTCTCGATGCCGGTGACCCCGGGCAGCGCGCGCAGGGCGTTGACGACGTCGTACAGCTCCGGCGGCCCGGAGACGCGGACCCGCACGTGGTAGTCGACCGGCCCGGCGAGGTCGAGCACCTCGACCACCTGGGGCATCGCCGCCATCAGCTGCTCGATCTCGGCGTTCGGCACGTGGGTGGTGGTGGTGAGCAGGACGACGGCGCTGGTGGCCGCGCCGTCGAGCGCCGGGTCGAGCTGCGCGGTGTAGCCCCGGACCCAGCCGTCCTGCTCCAACCGCTTCACCCGCTGCGCCACGGCGTTGGCCGACAGGCCGACCTCGTCGCCCACCTCGCGCCAGCTGGCACGGGCGTTCCTCACGAGCAGACGGAGGATCCGCTCGTCGACGGGGTCCGGACGGCGCTTGCTCATCGGTCCCCGTCCACGAGTGGAACTGAAGCAGACCCGTCTGCTGTCGTGCTCCTCGTGACCACTGCAACGCCGCTCCGCCCGGCCCTCCCCGCTCCCCCCGCCCCCCGCTCGCTCCCCCTCCCGACCCTCGGCCTGCTCGCCGTCACGGCCGCCTGGGGCTCGACGTTCTTCCTGCTCAAGGACGTCGTCGCCCGGGTGCCCGTCGCGGACTTCCTGGCCCTGCGGTTCGTCGTCGCGGCCGCGGCGGTCACCCTGCTCGCCCCCCGCGCCCTCGGCCGGCTCACCCCCGACGAGCGCCGCCACGGGCTGCTGCTCGGCCTGGTCTACGGCGCCGCACAGGTGCTGCAGACGACCGGGATCCAGACCACGTCCGCCTCCGTGTCCGGCTTCCTCACCGGCATGTACGTCGTGTTCACACCGGTCCTCGGGGCGGTCCTGCTGCGCGCGAGGGTCACGCGGGTCACCGTCTTCGCCGTCACCCTGGCCACCGTCGGGCTCGGGGTGCTGTCGCTGCAGGGCTTCTCGGTCGGCGGCGGCGAAGCCCTCACCGTCGCCAGCGCGGTCCTGTACGCGCTGCACATCGTCGGGCTGGGCCGCTGGAGCCGTCCTGGCAGCGCCCTCGGCCTGACCGTGGTGCAGCTGTGGGTCGTCGCCGTCGTCTGCCTCGTCGCCGGGCTGCCCGGCGGCCTGACGGTCCCGCAGCGCACCGACGACTGGCTCGTGCTCGTGTTCATGGCGCTGGTCGCCGGTGCGGCGGCGCTGGTGGTCCAGACCTGGGCGCAGGCCCGGATGGCCCCGACCCGGGCCGCCGTCATCATGACCATGGAGCCCGTCTTCGCCGGCTTCTTCGCCGTCCTGTGCGGGGGCGAGGTCCTCACGACCCGCGTGCTCGTCGGGGGCGCCGTCGTCCTGACCGCCATGTACCTGGTGGAGCTCGGCCCGGGGCAGCGCGCCGTGGCCGAGGAGGTCGGCGGGGTCGCCCACGTCGGGCCGGTCTGACGGCGCTGCCCCCGGAGGCGGGCGCTCGGTAGCCTGGCTCGATGACCAGCGTGGCGGACCGGACCCTGTCGGAGAGCATCGACCCGGGCCGGCTGGCCGTGTTCCTCGAGGTCGCGGCCGAGCTCGAGACGCTCCCGTCCGACTCTCCCGACGTCGCGGTCGCTCTGCGCGCCACCGCCCGGCTGTTCAAGTCGGTCAAGGTCAACCGCCGCCGCGAGAAGCGCCTCGAGGTGCTCGAGAACGACCTCGCGGTCACCGCCGCGACCGCCACGGCGGCGCCGGACCGGATCGACGACGAGACCCGGGGCGTGCCGCTGCAGGCGACCGCGACCACGCGGACCGTCGGGATCCTCAGGGTGGCCCGCAGCTGCTACGTCTGCAAGCAGCGGTACACCGAGGTCGACGCCTTCTACCACCAGCTCTGCCCCCCGTGCGCCGCCGAGAACGCCGCCCGCCGCGACGCCCGCACCGACCTCACCGGCAGGCGCGCCCTGCTCACCGGCGGCCGGGCCAAGATCGGCATGCACATCGCGCTGCGCCTGCTCCGCGACGGCGCGCACACCACGATCACCACCCGCTTCCCCACCGACGCCGTCCGCCGCTTCACCGCGATGCCCGACAGCGCCGACTGGCTCTCCCGGCTGACCGTCGTCGGGCTGGACCTGCGCGACCCGAAGCAGGTCGTCGACCTGTGCGACGCCGTCACCGCCGAGGGCCCGCTGGACGTGCTCATCAACAACGCCGCGCAGACCGTCAAGCGCTCCCCCGGCGCCTACGGTCAGCTCGTGGCGCTGGAGTCCGCGCCCCTCCCGGACGGCGAGCTGCCGGCGGTCCTCGACCTGTCGCGCGGCCGGAAGGAGCTCGGCGAGGGCGCCGCCGCCTTCACGCCGGAGGCGCTCACCGCGCTCGCCCTGACCGCCGGCTCGGCGTCCCTGGAGCGGGTCGCCGCCGGCACCGCCATCGACGCCGGCGGCCTGGTGCCCGACCTCGTCGACGTCAACAGCTGGACGCAGGGCGTGGCCGACGTCGACCCGCTCGAGCTGCTCGAGGTGCAGCTGTGCAACGTCACGGCGCCGTTCCTGCTCGTGTCGCGGCTGCGGGCCTCGTTGGCCGCCAGTGCGGCGCGCCGGACCTACGTGGTCAACGTGTCCGCGATGGAGGGCGTGTTCTCCCGCGGCTACAAGGGCCCCGGACACCCGCACACCAACATGGCCAAGGCCGCCCTGAACATGCTGACCCGCACGAGCGCCCGCGAGATGTTCGAGACCGACGGCATCCTCATGACCGCCGTCGACACCGGCTGGATCACCGACGAGCGCCCGCACACCACCAAGGCGCGCCTGGCCGAGGAGGGCTTCCACGCCCCGCTCGACCTCGTCGACGGTGCCGCCCGGGTCTACGACCCCGTGGTCCGCGGCGAGCAGGGCGAGGACCTGTTCGGCGTCTTCCTCAAGGACTACCGGCCAGCAGCCTGGTGATCCCGGGGTCGCCCCGCTGCTCCACCGCGACGTCGGCCAGGCCCTGCCAGTCCGCCAGCCGCCGCAGCTCCGCCCCGAGCGCCTCGGCCGCCTCCGGATCGCCCCAGGTCGCGAGCACCCGCAGGACGCCGGCCTTCCGGTCGGCCTTGAGGTCGACCCGGGCGGCCAGCCGCTCGTCGGACAGGAACGGCAGCACGTAGTAGCCGTGCACGCGCTGCGCGGCCGGGACGTAGATCTCGATGCGGTAGCGGAACCCGAACAGCGCCTCGGTCCGGGCCCGCTCCCACACCAGCGGGTCGAACGGGCTGAGCAGCGCGCTGCGCCGCACCACGCGCGGCCGGGCGGCTCCGCGGCCAGGTACCAGGGCCGGCCCTCGACCTGCACCGGCAGAAGCTCCCCCGCGTCCACGAGGTCGCGCACGGCGGCCGCCGCCTCGTCCGGCCGCAGCCGGAAGTGGTCGCGCAGGCTCCGGCCTGTGGCGATGCCCTGCGCCTGGGCCGACAGCCGGACGAGCTCGCGCTGGGCGTCCTCGCGGCTCGGCGTCGGGAGGTCGAGGACCGCGGTCGGCAGCACCCGCTCGGTGAGGTCGTAGACGCGCTCGAACCCGCGGCGGCTGTGGGTGGTGAGGACCCCGGTCCAGAACAGGTGCTCCAGCGCGGTCTTGACGCCGTCCCAGCCCCACCAGCTGCCGCCGCCGCGCGGCCCCTCGCGCAGCTCCCCCGCTCCCACGGGCCCCTCGTCGCGCACCCGCTGCAGCACCCGCGCCACGAGCTCCGGCTGCTCCCGCGCGACCCGGCGCGTGCCGCCCCAGCCCTCCTCGAGGTCGGCGGCCCGCTGCATGCGCCACCGCAGCAGCGGGTGCAGGGCCACCGGCAGCAGCGAGGCCTCGTGCCCCCAGTACTCGAACAGCTCGCGGTCGAGCAGCGCCCGGTCGACGAGCCCCTTGTCGTAGGGGCCCAGCCGGCTGAACGCCGGCAGGTAGTGCGCCCGCTCCAGGACGTTGACGCTGTCGATCTGCAGCAGCAGGGTCCGGCGCAGGACCCTGCGCAGGTGGCGGCGGTCAGGGGCGCCGCTGGGCAGCGGGTCGGTGAACCCCTGCGCGGCCAGGGCGGTCCGGCGGGCCTGCGCCAGGGACAGGGACTCCACGCCCGGACCTAGGACGACGAGCTGTCCGCGCCCCGCTGCTGCGCCGCGGGCTTGGGCTGGCGGCGGCCGCAGACCGTGCAGACCATCAGGGTCCGCCCGGAGGGGTCCCGCTCGCTGAGCAGCCGGAACGTCGACTCGCCTCGGCAGTGACCGCACTCGGCGTGCGTGAAGAAGCGCTTCTTCACCGCGCGCCCTCCGTCTGCTCCACCCGCCCAGTCTGCCCGAGGGGCAGCCGGCCGAGGCGCCCGCGCTCAGGCCGAGCGCTGCCGCTTGTCCTGGTACATGCCGCGGTCGGCGACGTGGAGCAGGGCGGACGCGTCGTGGCCGGTGGTGGCGGAGCAGGCCCAGCCGACGCTGCCCGACAGCACCAGCGAGCCCTGGCCGGGCACCGGGAACGGCTCGGCGAACACCCGCCGCACCCGGTCGGCCAGCGCCGCGACCTCCTCCGGTCCCCCGACGTCCTCGCACAGCACGACGAACTCGTCGCCGCCGAACCGCGCGGCGGTGTCGCCCGGCCGGACGTGCCCGGCGAGGCGGGCGCCGAGCTCGGTGAGGACCGCGTCGCCCGCCGCGTGCCCGTAGCGGTCGTTGACCTGCTTGAACCGGTCGAGGTCGACGAGCAGGACCCCCACGTGGGTGCCCCCGCGCCCGTTGCGCTGCAGGGCGTGGTCGAGCCGGTCCTGCAGCAGCGGGCGGGTCGGCAGCCCGGTCAGCGGGTCGTGCATGGCCCGCAGGACGGCCTCGCTCTCGCGCCGCTCGCGCAGCCGCGCCCCGGCCAGGACGTTGGCCACCCCCTGCAGGAGCTGTCGCTGGACCTCGTCGAAGGCGTGCTCCGACGTCCAGCCGGCCAGCAGCACCCCGACCGCGCCCTGCGGCCCCTGCAGCGGGGCCTCGGCGGTGGCGACGACGCCGCGCGCGGCGAGCTCCGGCGAGGACGGCCCGGTGCCGTCGACCGTCTGTCCGTCAGGGAGCCCGCCCGGGCCGCGCCAGCGGGTCACGCACAGCCGCCGGTCGGTGCGCTCGAGCAGGGCCAGGTGGTCGGCGCCGAGCAGCGCGGCCGCCCGGCTGAGGGCGAGGTCGAGGACGCCGTCGAGCCGGCTGTGCACGAGCACGGCGACGCCGAGCTCGGCGACCAGCCGCTGGGCAGCCAGCGAGCGCTCGGCGTCGCGGGCCAGCCGCACCTGCTCGTCGACGTCGCGGCTGACGAACACCAGGCCGCCCACGCCCGGGTCGGCCAGCCGGTTGACGCCGGTGGTCTCCATCCAGCGGTAGGGCTGGCCGTCCACCTGGACGCGGACCAGGGTGCGTGTGGTGCGGCCGGGGTCGGCCAGCAGGTCGAGGAAGGCCTGCGTCACGACCGGCTGGTCCTCGGGGTGGACCCAGGACCGGCTGTCGAGCCCCTCAGCGGAGCTGGCCCCGGGCCGCGCCTGCTCGTGGTTGACCATGAGCACGGTCCCGTCGGCAGCGACCACCGAGATGGTCTCGCCCAGGTGCGCGACCAGGCCGCCCGGCAGCGGCGCCGTCCTCTCCGGATCCACGGCGGGATGATGACCCATCTGCCCGGCCCTCGTCGGCCGTTCGGCCTACTCCGCCCGCGCCGTGCTGGTGTCGGGGCCGCCCTCCCCGATCCAGACCGCCTTGACGTTGGTGAACTCGCGGATCCCGTGCGCCGCGAGCTCGCGGCCGTAGCCGCTCGTCTTCACCCCGCCGAACGGCAGCTCCGGGAAGCTCGCCGTCATGCCGTTGACGAACACGGCGCCGGCCTCGAGGTCGCGGACGAAGCGCTCCTGCTCCTCCGGGTCGCTGGTCCAGGCGTTCGACCCCAGGCCGAAGGCGGTGGCGTTGGCGACCTCGATCGCTTCGTCCAGGTCGGCCACCCGGTGCACCTGCGCGACCGGCCCGAAGACCTCCTCGGTGTACATGCGCATCTCGGGAGTGACGTCAGCGAGCAGGGTCGGCGGGTAGAACCAGCCGGGTCCGTGGGGGGCGGCCCCGCCCAGCAGCAGCCGGGCGCCCTTGTCGACGGCGTCCTGCACCAGCTCGTCGACGTCGGCGCGGCCCTGCTCGGTGGCCAGCGGCCCGACGTCGACCCCGTCCACCTTCGGGTCGCCGACGACGAGCGCCGACATCTTCTCGGTGAACAGCCGCAGGAACTCCTCGTAGGCGTCGGCGTGCACGATGAACCGCTTGGCGGCGATGCAGCTCTGGCCGTTGTTCTGGCAGCGGCTCGTGGTCGCGACCTGGGCGGCGTGGTCGAGGTCGGCCGACGGCATGACGACGAACGGGTCGCTGCCGCCGAGCTCGAGGACGGTCTTCTTGACCTCGTCGCCGCAGATGCTCGCGACCGACGAGCCGGCCGGGCCGGACCCGGTAAGGGTCGCGGCCTGGACGCGGTCGTCGCGCAGGACGGACTCGACGTCCTTGCTACCGATCAGCAGGGTCAGGAAGACGTCGGCCGGGAAGCCGGCCCGCTCGAACAGCTCCTGCATGTACAGCGCGGTCTGCGGCACGTTGCTCGCGTGCTTGAGCAGGCCGGTGTTGCCGGCCATGAGCGCGGGCGCGGCGAAGCGCATCGCCTGCCAGAGCGGGAAGTTCCAGGGCATGACCGCGAGGACGGGGCCGAGCGGCTGGTACCGCGCGTAGGCCTTCACGGCCCCGACGGCCTCGGCGTCGGCGGGCTCGTCGGCGAGGTAGTCGGCCCCGCGCTCGGCGTAGAAGCGCAGGCCGGCCGCGCACTTGCCGATCTCGGTGCGGGACGCCGCCAGCGTCTTGCCCATCTCCGTGGTCATCATCAGGGCGACCCGGTCGGTGTCGGCGTCGAGGACGTCGGCGGCCGCCCGCAGCCACTCCGCCCGCTGGGCGTACGACGTCAGGCGGTACTGCCGGAAGGCCGCGGCGGAGCGCGCCAGGCGGTCCTCGAGCTCGTCCGGGGTCAGCGGGTCGAACTCCTGCAGGGTCTCGCCGGTGGTCGGGTCGATCGTCGCGATGGCCATGCCAGGTCCTTGCCCCGGGCAGGGACCGCCCGCACGTCCTAGCCTCGGACGGTGCCCCGCCTCGCCACCTCCGACGTCGTCGACCGCGACGCCCTGCTCGCCTTCGTCCGGCCCCGGCACCACGTGCTGCTCGGGACGTACCGCCGCGACGGGAGGGTGCAGCTGTCGCCCGTGACGGCGGGGGTCGACGCCGCGGGCCGGCTGGTCGTCGCGACCTACCCACAGCGCGCCAAGACGGCGAACGCTCGGCGCGACCCCCGCGGGACGGCCGTCGTGCTGTCCGACGACTGGGACGGCGCCTGGGTGCAGGTCGAGGGCACCTTCGAGGTGCTCGACGTCCCGGAGGCGGTGGAGCCGATGGTCGACTACTACCGGAGCATCAGCGGCGAGCACCCCGACTGGGACGAGTACCGCGCCGCGATGATGGAGCAGGGCAAGTCGCTGCTGCGGATGACCTTCGACTCCTGGGGCCCGATCGCCACGGGCGGCTTCCCGCCGGAGCTGGTGCCGGGTGGCTGACGTCTCGGTCCGTCCCGCCCGGCCGCTGGACGCCGAGCGGGTCGCCACCGTGCAGCAGGAGACCTGGCGGCAGGCCTACGCCGAGCTGCTTCCGGCTCCGGTCCTCGAGCTGCCGCACGAGCGGGCCGCCGCCGTCTGGCTGAACGCCGTGGAGTCGCCGCCGACGTCGTCGCACCGGCTGCTCGTGGCGATGGACGGCGACGAGCTGGTCGGCTTCGCCGCGAGCGCGCCCGACGACGACGTCGAGGGCGCTGTCGAGCTGGTCTCCCTGCTGGTGCTCCCCCGCTGGGGGCGCCGCGGCCACGGCAGCCGGCTGGTGGCGGCGTCCGTGGCGGACTGGCAGCAGGACGGCCGCAGCCTCGCGACCTGCTGGGTGTTCGAGGCCGACGCCGTCACGCGAGCCTTCCTGGGCGCGGCCGGCTGGGAGGCCGACGGCACCACGCGCGGCCTCGACACCGGTGAGCGGGTCCTGACCCAGCTCCGCTTCCACGCGGACGTGTCGGCGCGATGAGCTTCGTCGGCTTCCCGGAGCGCGCCCTCGACTTCTACGAGGGCCTCGAGGCCGACAACAGCAAGGCCTACTGGACCGACCACAAGGCCGTCTACGACGACGACGTCCGCACGCCGGTGCAGGCCCTGCTCGACGCGCTGGCGCCGGAGTTCGGTGTGGCGAAGCTGTTCCGGCCCTACCGCGACGTCCGGTTCAGCAAGGACAAGACGCCCTACAAGACGGCGGCGGCCGCGGCGGTCGGCGACGACGTGCAGGGCGGCCTCTACCTGCAGCTGTCCGCGGCCGGCCTGATGATCGCCGGCGGGGCCCACGGGCTGGCCACCGATCAGGCGCGCCGGCTGCGGGCCGCCGTGGCCGACGACCTCGCGGGGTCGCAGCTCGTGTCGGTGCTGGAGCAGCTCGGCCGCGACGGGTTCGACGTCGAGGGCGAGCGCCTGAAGCGGGTCCCGAAGGAGCACGCCGACGCTCCTCGCCAGGAGCTGCTCACGCTCAAGACGCTGTTCGCCGTGCAGCAGCACGCTCCGGCGCCGTGGCTGCACACGCCGGAGGCGGCCGACGTCGTCGTCCGGGCCTGGCGGCAGCTGGGGCCGCTGAACGCCTGGCTGGCGCAGCACGTCGGGCCGACCCGCCCGGCCACCTGACAGGCCGTGTCCTCCGGGCTCCCGGGGCGTTGAGGGACCGACTGCACGGAGCGTGCAGGACTCGGGGGTCTGCCCGTCGAAACAGTCGGGCAACGTCCCTTGTCAGACCTGGAGAAGCCGTGCCCTCCCTGCGCAGCCTGCTCGCCGTCGCCGCCGTCGCCCTGACCGCGGCAGGAGGGGGGGCCCTCGCCGCACCTGCCCCGGCCAAGGCTCCCGGTGCGGCCAAGGTGCCGTTCGCGCTGGTGCAGGACCGCGACGTGGACGACCGGCTCGCGCAGCCCGAGGACCGGTACGCCTTCGCGGGCGGCTGCTACGTCCTCGAGGCGCCGGGCCAGGGGTACGTCGTCCGCGCCGGCGGCGTGCTCGGCCTCGGGAAGAAGGCGAAGGCGCTGCCCCTGCACTTCCAGGCGACGAAGCTCGGCGAGTACCTGCTGGCCACCGACGAGGGCCCGGACAGGCGCTACCAGGGCGCGGACTGGGACCTGCGGAAGTTCGTCAGCGCCGCGTCCGACGCCCCCTCGGTCGTCGACGCGCCGAGCACCGCCACCGAGTGGCGCGTCGTCGCCGCGAAGGGCGCTGCCGCGCGTAAGGAGCAGGGCCAGTCGTACCTGCTGTCGGTGCCGTCGCAGAAGAAGGCGCTCGCGGTGAAGAGCGGGGGTCTGGGCCTGTCCGCCACCGGCACCCCCCTGAAGGCGCACCTGTCCACCAGCGCTGCCTGCGCCCGCTGGCCGGAGGCGTCCACCGGGGCCTCCGGCAAGCCGGCTCCCGTCGCCGGCAGCGCCGCCGCCCCCGTGAAGGGCTTCTTCGAGGCCCACGTGCACGGCATGGCCTTCGAGTTCCTCGGGGGCAAGCTCCGCTGCGGCCGGCCCTGGCACCCGTACGGCGTCGAGTACGCGCTGCCGGACTGCCGCAGCACCGGCAACGTCCTCAACAGCGCGCTCGAGGTCGGCCTGGCCGGCCAGAGCCCGACCGACCCCGTCACGACGTACGACCCCGTGGGCTGGCCGACCTTCGGCTACTGGCCCAAGTACGACACCCTGACCCACGAGCAGTACTACTGGAAGTGGCTGGAGCGCGCCTACCTGGGCGGCCTGCGCATGACCACGAACCTGCTCGTCGACAACACGGCCCTGTGCCAGGCGTTCCCGCTCAAGAAGAACAGCTGCAACGAGATGGACGGCGTGCGCCTGCAGGCCAAGCGGCTGTTCGAGCTGCAGGACTACGTCGACGCGCAGTACGGCGGCCCCGGCGAGGGCTGGCTGCGCATCGTCACGAGCCCCGCGCAGGCGCGCCAGGCCATCAACGCCGGCCGGATGGCCGTCGTGCTCGGCATCGAGATCTCCGCCCTGTTCGACTGCACCGAGCTGCTCGACCAGCCGCAGTGCACCAAGGAGCAGATCGACGACCGCCTGCAGGAGGTCTTCGACATGGGCGTGCGGCAGATGGAGCTGGTGAACAAGTTCGACAACGCGCTGTCCGGCGTCACCGGCGACGGCGGCACGACCGGCCCCGTCGTCAACACCGGCAACCGCGACGTCACCGGCCACTGGTGGGACATGCGGACCTGCGACGAGCAGGCGGCGCCGCACGACCACGGCGACGCCGAGGCCGGGGATCAGCACGACAAGACGCAGATCGTGCCGACCGACGCGACGCCTGAGCAGGCCGAGGGCGTCGACGCGCTGGCCGGG
>JAODNQ010000117.1 GCA_025464695.1 Frankiales bacterium
GCCAGCAGCGGCACGTCGGAGGGCGCCGGGACGGCCGGCGAGTGCCGCACCGGGACCGCGGGCGCCGGGACCACGGGCGCCGGGACCAGCGGCGGGGGCGGCGTCGGACAGGGCACGACAGCGGCACCCGGCACGGCTCCCGCTCCTCCCACCGCTGACACGGCCAGCACGCTGCCCGTCGCCCTGGTCCCCCACCGGCTGCCCGTCACCGGGCTCCCGTTGACCGACCTGCTGACCGCAGGGCTGGCTGTGACGCTGACGGGCGCCGGCGCGCTGCGCGCCGGGCGCCGGCGTTAGCCCGGCCTGGTCCAGCCGACCCGGTGCGCCTCCGCGACCGCGGCCAGCTGGCTGCTCACCCCGACCTTCGTCAGGATGCCGCGGATCTGCGTCCGCACGGTCGCCTCGGACACCACGAAGTACTTGGCCACGGCGTCGGCGGCGAGGCCCTGCATGAGGAGCACGAGCACCTCGGCCTCCCGGGGCGTCAGCCGCTCGAACGGGGCGAGACGGGAGCGCTGCTCGGCTCTGGCCCGCCGCATGTCGGCGAGCAGCTGCAGCCGGGCCGCCTCCTGCATGACCCGCTCGCCGCTCGCCGCCCGCCGCACGGCCTCGAGGACGTCCTCGAACGGCAGGGACTTCGACAGGACACCCGCAGCACCGAGCTCGAGGCAGGTGCCCAGCCGCAGGACGTCGGACGAGCCGCTCACGACCACCACCCGCGCGCCCAGCCCGGTCAGGCCGGGGACGAGCGCCTCGCCGCCCTCGCGGTCCTGCCCCAGGTCGAGGTCCAGCAGCACGACGGCGGGCCGTGCTGCCTCCGCCGTCGCCAGGAGGTCCGGGCCGTCCTGCAGGGGGGCGACCACGACCTCCAGACCCTCCACCTCGAGGGCGACCGCGAGGCTCTGCGCGAGCAGCTCGTGGTCCTCCACGATGAGCACTCTGTGGGCGGTCATCCAGCGATCCTGGCACCCGCGCCGGGGCGCGTCATCGATCGTGTGGAGGTGCGGCTGCGGAGTGGCTGCTGTACTGGACAGGTGCAGAACCGGTCGGTCGCCGTCGCGGTGTCACCGCGCGTGCTCGACGACGCCGTGCGGCGCACGCTCCTGCACGACGGGTTCGACCTGGTCGAGCCGCACGACGGTCCGTGCGACGTCGCGGTCGTGACGAGCGACCGTGAGGTCGAGGTGCAGGCCGGGACGTACATCACCGTCGCGGGCGCCGACGAGGCCCTCGACACGCGGGCGGGGCACGTGGGCGTGCGGGACCTGCTCGCGCTCCGCGAGGTCCTCGCCGCGCTGGTCCCGCGCTCCGGCTGACGGCAGGACCAGGACGAACGAGGCGCCGCCCCCCGTGCGGGCCTCGACCCGGAGCGTGCCGCCCATCTGGTCGACGAGCCGCTTGGCCGTGTAGAGCCCGAGCCCCGACCCGGCGCAGGCGGCGTCGGCCCGCTCGCCGCGCTCGAAGACGGCCTCGCGCTGGGCCAGGGGCACGCCCGGGCCGCGGTCCTGGACGCTGACCGTCGTCTCGCCGCCGCTCGTGCTGGCCCGCACCAGGACGGGGCTGCCGGGCGCGTGCCGCCGCGCGTTCACGAGCAGGGCGCTCACGACCGTGGCGACGTCGGCAGCCCGGCCCGTCACCCGTGCGCCGTCCACCCGCAGGTCGACGACGGCGCCGAGCTCGCGCTCCGCGACCACGACCGGCTCCAACAGCGCGCCCAGGTCGACGACGCCGACGGGCACCACGGCGGGGGGGTCGACGAGGTGGGCGAGCCGGGCGAGCTCGCTGCTGACGGCTGCCTCCAGCCGGCGGCGCACGCCGGGGTCGAGCCGGTCCTCGTACTTGCGCAGCGTGGCGGTCGCGCCCTGCAGCCCGGCCAGCACGTTGCGGACCTCGTGCAGCCGCTCCTCGTCCTGCGCCTCGAGGCTGCGACGGGCCTGCTGGTGCTCCTGCACGTCGGCCGCGAGCAGGAGCAGCCGTGCGCTCTGCGCAGACAGCCCTGCGCCGAGCTCGGCGGACGCGGCCAGCAGCGCGACCGAGCCTGCGGCGGCGGTCAGCACCGAGACCGCCGGTGCTGCAGCCGGGAGGACGACCGCGAGGGAGCCGGCGGCGCTGGCGGCCCCCAGCAGGACGCAGGTGCGCACCCGCCAGGCCGCCGCCTCCGGCGTCCGGCGCCGCTCCGTGGGGGCCATCCCGGACCAGAGGGCGGCCAGCACGATCCCGGGCAGGACGCTCGCGCCGACCGTCCGGCCGCCGCCGACCACGTGGACCAGCCACGCGAGCAGGGCCCCGGCGGCGGCGACCGCCGCGACGAGGACCAGGCAGACGCGCGCCGGGCGGGCGCCCGCGTCCACGGCCGGACCTCGGCGCGCGAGGCACCAGAGCACGACCCCCACGAGGACACCGGCTGCAGCCAGCAGCTGCGCGGGCAGCGCCCGGTCTGCCGGCACGGCGAGCAGGGGGGCGAGGCTGCTCAGGGCACCGGGCAGGACCCCGACGGCGACCAGGGCGACGCCCGTGAAGGCGAGCCGGACCAGGCCCGTCGTGCGCCAGCGGACGAGCACGAGCAGGCCCGCCCCCGTGAGCAGGAGCGCGCCCACGAGAGCGACGGCGTCGTCGAGCGCCGCGGCTCGCACGGGGTCGAGCGCCCCGAGGACCACGACGCCGACCAGGACAGCCGGCAGGAGCAGCACGAGCGGCAGCGGCGGCAGGGTCGGGACGGGCGTGAGGGTCTGCTGCCGGCGGTCCTGGCCCCGGTAGGGGGCCGGCTCCGCGGGTCCACGACGGTGCTGCACGAGACGAGGCTAGGGAGACTGGGCCGTCGTGCGGAGCGTCCGGCGCAAGATGACGACAAAGGACCAGGAGCCCGGGTCCGGACGGCGGCAGAGGCCGCTCTCCCTGTCCGGGAGAGCGGCCTCTGGAGCGTGCGCGGGCTACTCCCCCGGTGTCGTCTTCTGGATCTGCATGAGGAACTCGACGTTCGTGCGCGTCGCCTTCATCTTGTCCAGCAGCAGCTCGAGGCTGGCCCCGGTGTCGAGGGCGTGCAGCACGCGGCGCAGCTGCAGGACGATCCGCAGCTCCTCGGGAGCCAGCAGCAGCTCCTCCTTGCGCGTGCCGGACGCGTCGACGTCGATGGCCGGGAAGATGCGCTTGTCCGCCAGCCGCCGGTCCAGCTTCAGCTCGGCGTTCCCGGTGCCCTTGAACTCCTCGAAGATCACCGTGTCCATGGCGGACCCGGTCTCGACGAGGGCGGTCGCGAAGATCGTGAGCGAGCCACCGTTCTCGATGTTGCGGGCAGCACCGAGGAACCGCTTCGGCGGGTAGAGCGCCGCGGAGTCGACACCACCGGTGAGGATGCGGCCGCTCGCGGGGGCGCCGAGGTTGTAGGCGCGTCCCAGCCGGGTGATGGAGTCGAGGAGCACGACGACGTCGTGGCCGAGCTCGACCAGGCGCTTGGCCCGCTCGATCGACAGCTCCGCGACCGTGATGTGGTCCTGCGGCGGACGGTCGAAGGTCGAGGCGATGACCTCGCCCTTCACCGAGCGCTGCATGTCGGTGACCTCCTCGGGGCGCTCGTCGACGAGCACGACCATGAGGTGGACCTCGGGGTTGTTCGTGGTGATGGCGTTCGCGATCGCCTGCATCACCATCGTCTTGCCGGCCTTCGGCGGGCTGACGATGAGGGCGCGCTGGCCCTTGCCGACCGGCATCACGAGGTCGATGACCCGCGTCGTGAGCAGGTCCGACGACGTCTCCAGCCGCAGGCGGTCCTGCGGGTACAGGGGGGTCAGCTTGGTGAACTCCGGGCGCTTGCGGGCCTCCTCCGGGTCCATCCCGTTGACGCTGTCGAGCCGGACGAGCGCGTTGTACTTGTCCTTGCGCTCCCCCTCGCGCTGCGCCCGGACGGCACCGGTGATGGCGTCGCCGCGGCGCAGGCCGTGCTTGCGGACCTGCTGCAGCGAGACGTACACGTCGCTCGGGCCGGTGAGGTAGCCGGTGGTCCGCACGAAGCCGTACTGGTCGAGGATGTCGAGGATGCCCGCCACGGGCACCAGGACGTCGTCGTCGCTGATGACCGGCTCGGCCTCGGAACCGACGAAGCGGTCGCGGTTGCGGTTGCGGCCGCGGCCCCGCTCGCGGAAGCGGCCCCGACGGCCCTCCTCCTCGTCCTCGCGGTAGGGCGCAGCGCCCTCGCGGTCCGGCCGCTCGACCCGGTCGGTGCGGACCGGGCGGTCGTCGCGCTCCGGCC
>JAODNQ010000125.1 GCA_025464695.1 Frankiales bacterium
TGCATGACCTGCGGCGTGAAGATGCGGCCCGCCGGCAGCTGCTACGTCTGCGAGAGCTGCGGCAGCACCAGCGGCTGCAGCTAGCTGACAGCACGGAGCGGGGGCGGCTGCACGCAGCCGCCCCCGCTCGCCGTTCGACCGGGACTCGAGGCGGCCGGCAGCGACGCGGGACGCCGCGGGCTCGCGTACCCAGCGCGTGGGACACGGCCCCGACGACGCGGCGCGGAGCCGGCACGCCTGGATCCCGCCGGCCCCTCGAGGTCGCCGGCAGCTAGGGCTGCACGGATGCCAGGGCGGCCTGCAGGTCCTCCTCGGCCAGCAGGGCCGCGAACCCGACCAGCTCCAGCACCCGTCGAGGCGTGCTGCCCGACGGCGCCACGACCTTGTACCGGGCCCCGGCACGGGACGCCTCGCGGGAGAGCCGGTCGACCAGCCGGACCCCGGAGCTGTCGAAGAACGTCACGGCGGACAGGTCCAGCACCAGCCCCTGCGCACCCGCTACGAGCGATGCCGCCGCCGCGAGCACCGGGGGCACGGTGGTGATGTCCAGCTCGCCGTCGGCCCGCAGCACGCGCACGCCGCCGACGTCGGGCAGGGTCTCGACGGTCACGACGCCACCCGGTGCAGCTGCCGGCGCAGCACGACCGTGGTGCCGTCCCCGGCCTCGACGACGACGTCGTCGACCAGCGAGCCGATGATGGTCAGGCCGCGGCCCCGCTCGTCGGAGGCGGTCGGGGTGCGCCAGCGCCCGCGGTCCTGGACCTGCACGACCACGTCCTCCGGGCCGTCCGCCCGGCTGACGACATGGGCCCGCAGCGTCACCCGCTCCTCGGTCCGGCGGCCGCTCCCGTGCTCCGCGGCGTTGGCCACGGCCTCGGACACCGCGAGCACGAGGTCGTGCCGCGTGCCGACGTCGGCGCCGCGCTGCATGAGCCAGGTGCGGAAGTCGGTCCGGACGGCCGACAGGCCGGACAGGTCGGCCGAGAGGTCGCGCTCGAAGCCGTCGGCCGCCCAGGAGAGCAGCAGCACGCACACGTCGTCGCGGCCGCGCTCGTCGAGCAGCAGGGTGCTGGTGAGCGTCCGCACGGCCTCGCCGAGAGGGGCTGCCAACACGTGCGTGGCCGCCTGCGACAGCAGCGCCAACCCGTCGTCGAGCGAACGGTCGCGCCGCTCCACCAGACCGTCGGTGTACAGCAGGAGGCGGTCGCCCGGAGCCAGCTGGAGGGTCGCCTCGCTGCGCTCCTGAGGGTGCACGAACGCGCCGAGCGGCGTGGACCTGCCCTCCCACAACAGCCGGGGCTCGTCACTCGCGGGCAGGAGCACGGGCGGCGGGTGCCCGGCGCAGGCGTAGCGCAGCAGCCCGGTCGCGAGGTCCAGCTCGGCGTACGCCAGCGTCGCCATGCCCGCTGCCTCGACCTGCGCGACGAAGTGGTCCAGGCGGGACAGCAGACGGGCAGGCCCGACGTCGGGACCAGCCACGGCCCGCACGGCGCTCCGCAGCTGCCCCATCGCGCTCGCCGCGCCCAGCCCACGCCCGACGACGTCGCCGACGACGACCGACAGCACACCGTCGTCGGCGAGGAAGACGTCGTACCAGTCGCCGCCGACCTCCAGCATCTCGACGCCGGGCCGGTACACGGTGGCGACGGAGAACCGGCCGTCGACGGGTGGCGGGACCGCGAGCAGCGACCGCTGCAGCTCGTGCGCGACGCTCGCGCTCTGCTCGTACAGCTGCGCCCGCTCCAGGGCCAGACCGGCCTGCTGCCCGACCGCGGTGAGCACCTCGAGGTCGAGCGGGTCGGCGCCGGCGTCCGGGCGCGCGACCAGCGAGAGCACACCCTGCAGGTCGGTCGTCCCGTGCAGGGACACCACCACTCGCCCCGCGTCCGGGGTGGCGGAGCGCTCGTGCAGGACGACGCCGGAGTCGGGCAGGGAGGCCTCACCGCTCGCCTCGCCGGTCGCGCCCTTCTCCTCCAGGCCCCGCTCCCGCTCCGCGAGCCAGAGCGTGGCGGCGGACCCGCCGAGCGAGCCCGTCGACGCGGCGAGCAGGACGTCGGCGACGGCGTCGACCCCCACCGCGCCGGAGAGCGCCGCCGTGACCTCCTGCAGCGCAGAGAGCTGGGCGGCGGAGCGCTCGGCGGCGGAGCGGGCAGCGACCAGCTCGCGCTCGTAGCGGGCCCGGTCGCGCGCGCTGGACAGCGCCACCCGGACGACGCCGTCGACCGGCTCGCTCACGGCCGTCATGACGACCGGCGTGCGCCCAGTGGGCGAGCGCAGCTCGAGCGCCACCTCGTCCACCCGGCCGTCCACGTGCAGCAGCGGGAACAGGTGCGTCTCCCAGAAGATGCGCCCGCCGACGGACAGCAGGTCGCTGAAGCGGAGCCCGTCCAGCTCCGCCGCCGCCCGGCCGACCCACTCGCGCAGCAGCGCGTTCGCCTGCAGGACCGTCCCGTCGGCGCGGAGAGTCAGCAGCGCGCAGGGTGCTCCTTCCCAGCCGTCCGACAGGGGGGAGCTCACGCGGCGAGGTAGTTCGTCATCACCGCGGTCAGCTGGTCCGGCGCACTGAGGTTCGGGCAGTGCCCGGTGACGTCGAGCAGGACCAGCTCGCTCCCCGGCAGCTCCGCGTGCACGTACTGACCCACCTCGACGGGCGCGATGGCGTCGTCCCGGCACTGCACGACGAGCGACGGCGTCCGGACGCGCGCCAGGTCGCCCCGGTTGTCGGAGAGGAACGTCGTGCGCGCGAACCGGCGCGCGATGGTCGGGTCGGTGCGGCAGAAGCTGCTGGTCAGCTCCTGGCCGAGCTCGGGTCGGTCCGGCACACCCATGATCACGGGCGCGATGTGCTGCGACCAGCCGAGGTAGTTGCCGTCCATCGTCTCGAGCAGCTCGTCGATCTCCTCGCGGTCGAAGCCGCCCCGGTAGCCCTCGTCGTCGAGGTAGCGGGGACTCGGGGACACCAGGACCAGGCGCTCGAACAGGTCGGGACGGTCTGCGGCCGCCAGCACGCCCATCATGGCGCTCACGGAGTGCCCGACGAAGACTGCCGGCGGCAGGTCCAGCGCCTCGATGATCTCGACGATGTCGGCGGCGTACCCCTGCAGGCTGCCGTAGCGCGCCGGGTCGTAGGCCGACAGGTCCGAGGCACCGGAGCCCACGTGGTCGAAGAGCACGACCCGGTGGCTCTCCTCGAAGGCCGGCGCGACGTGCCGCCACATCCCTGGTCGCAGCCGAACCCGTGCGCGAACACCATCGGCGGCCCGTCCGGGGCACCGGTCACAGTGACGTTGTTCCTCAGGATCACGTCCACTTGGACAATCTAGGCCCTGATGTGCTGTTCGAGCGCGGCTGACCGGTGTCGGCTCCCGGTGGGACCGCGGCGTCGGACTGCGCGACCAGCCCCTCGCTCACCCCGTCCGAGGTCCCGGCGCAGGGTGCTCGGTCGTGTCGTCCCGTCCACCTCCGCACCCCTGCGGACCGCGGTCGCGCCGCGCTGGGAGCCCGGACGTCGTCGTCCGGGAGGTGCGGGGCCGTTCCGCGTGCGCGGCGCTGATCCGCCGACCAGGTGGACCGGAGCTCACGTCGGTCCTGTGGCCGGGGCGCCGGGCGCCTCAGTCGGGCGCGTGCTGCAGCAGGACGTAGACGTCGGTCCGGGTCATGCCGATCAGCTCGCCGATCTCCAGGAGCGTCATGTGCCGGCGTCGCATCTGCGCCGCGATGCCGGCCAGCAGGAGCGGGTCGCCGGCAGCGTCCTGCACCTGCTGGAGGAGGACCGGCAGCGGAGTCAGGCCGAGGCCCTGGTCGATGATCTCCTCGAACTCCGCCACGGCGCCAGGGTAGCCAGGCTGGGGCGGCTCCACGACGCGCTGGGACGACCGACCACGGGCTGCCCCGGCCGGGTGCAGCTCAGCCCAGGTCGACGTCTCCGCGCCGCACCACGTCCCACAGCAGCCCGGGGTCCACCCCGAGGTCTGCCGCGACCTGCCGGCACACGGCGACGTCCTTGCGCAGGAACGGTTGCGTGCTGCTGCCGAAGTGCCCGAGGCTCGGGTGCCGCCGCGCCCCCGTCACGGCGTGGCTGCTGCCGGAGCTGTGGCTCAGCGCCTCCAGCAGCGGTGCCTCGTCGACGCCGAGCTGCGCCCCGAGCCGGACGGCGTCGTGGAGCAGCTGCAGCGTGGCGGCGAACAGCAGGTTGTTGACCAGCTTCACCGCCAGCGCGGACCCCCGGGGTCCGGTGCGCAGCACGGGGTCGGCATAGGCGCGGAGGACGTCGGCGCAGCGGTCTGCTGACGCTCCCTCTCCACCGAGCAGCACGGTCAGCGTCCCGGCGCGCACGCTGTCGGCGGTGCCGCTGACCGGCGCGTCGAGGACCATCACCTCCCGAGCCCGGCCGCGCTGCGCGAGCGCGTGGACGACGGCGGGCGAGCCGGTGACGTGGGACGCCACGGTCGCGCCGGCAGGCAGCGCGTCCACCAACAGGGGGCCGACCTCGCCGAGCTGCTGGTCGGAGAAGAGGCAGACCACCGCCAGCTCCGCCCCGTCCGCGACCTCCTCGAGGCTGGCGCTCGCCGGGATGCCGCGCCGCTGCAGCTCCTCGCGGGCTTCCGGCCGCCGGGCATGGACGACGACGCGGTGCCCGGCGGCCACGAGCCTGTCGACCATGGGGGCGCCGAGCTGCCCGGCGCCGACGAAGGAGATGCGAGCTGGGGTCGCCGGCCCCTTCACGAGCGGCGGACGGCGCCGCCGTCGACGGACAGGGTCTGGCCGGTGACGAAGCTGCTGGCGTCCGACACCAGGTAGAGCAGGGCCCCGACGAGGTGGTCCATCTGGCCGTCGACCTGCAGCAGCTGGGCGGCGACCGCCCGGTCCCGGTTGGCGGGCAGGACCTTCGCGACAGCGGCGGGGGAGGCGACGAAGCCGGGAGCGATGCCGTTCACGCGGATGCCGTCCGGCGCGAGCTCCCGGGCCAGGACGGCAGTGAGGCCGTTGAGCGCAGCCTTCGAGACGCTGTAGGCACCCGCTGAGGCGAGGTACGCGGCGGACGACGACTGGTTCACCACGACCCCGCCGCCGCGCGTGGCCATCGAGGCGCGGCACGCTGCGGCACAGACCATCGGCCCGACGACGTTGACGTCGAGGATGCGCCGCCAACGGTCAGCGGGCAGGTCGAGCCCGAGGCTCCAGTCGCCGAGGTGCAAGGCCGCGTTGTTGACGAGGAGGTCGACGCCGCCGAACCGCTCGACGGTGCGGCGCACGGTCTCGGCGACCGAGGTCTCGTCCGTGACGTCGGTGGGGAAGGCAGCCACGCGTCCCCCCAGCCGCTGCGCAGTCGCGGCGAGGGAGTCCCCGTCGACGTCGGCCAGCACGACGGCCGCGCCACGCTGGAGGAGCGCGGCGGCGTACACCTCGCCGATCCCGCCGGCGGCGCCCGTCACGATCGCGGTCTTGCCTTCCAGGTCGTCCGGCACGTGGGTCTCCTCGGTCTGAGCGGTTGGTGGCGCGGAACGTCGCGTGAACGTCCAGGTCAGCGGATGCCGCAGTGTGCGCCCACGACCTGCGCTCGGAGTGCACGAGCCTGGTCAACGGTCCAGCAGTCTGGGCATGCCCCACCTCATGACGTTCCTGCGAGGACGACGCTCGATGCCAAGGCTTCGCGACGTCGGCCGGATCCTCACCGCGAGGGGCAACTCGATCTGCCCGCAGCGGTGACCGCACAGGGCGTTCCGACAGCCGTCCATCGGCTGCTTCGACCTCGTAGCGTCTCCTTGTGGCGCCAGCCGTACGACTTCGACCCTGGTCGGCAGCGTCGAACGTCTCCAGCTCTCCGAACTCGCCGAGACCACCCAGCCGTCTGGAGACAGGTGCACAAGGAGGCGAGAGCCGGCACGATCAGCGGTTGAAGGACTCCCAGCGAGCTGCCAGCGCGTCGCGGTCGGGCCGGTCCAGGACGCGGTCGGGCAGGTGCAGGCGCTGCCCGTGCATCTCCTGGAGCCCGTGCTTGAGCATGGGTCCGTCGACCTCGGCAAGCAGGTCCTCGCGCAACTGCACGGTGTAGTCGGGCCGGACGCCGAGGATCTCTCGGTCGTAGGCCGCATGGTGGATCTTGCACAGTGCGAGGCCGTTGGAGACGACAGGTTGGCCGGTCTCGGCGTCGCCCATGATGTGGGCGGCGTCCAACAGGTCGGGATGACGGAGGCGGCAGACGGCGCACGCGGTGTCGTAAGCACGGATCACGCGGGCCCGGAAGACCGGCTGGTGCAGGCGCAGGTTGACCAGTCGCTCGGCGTAGCGGCGCTGGTCCTCGCTCGGGGCCGCAGGTGACAAGAAGCGGAGGCTCTCGTCCACCGCAAGCTTGACGAAGCGGCCTACCGGGTCGTCCTCGACCACGTACACGGGACAGCGCGGCACGAAGACGCCTGGGGCTATGCCTTGCAGCAGGATGACAGGCAGGTGCAATCGAGCCGCAGCGCGCAGCTTGCGGTTGTCTCCCGCGTCGACCGGCTGGTTGCGGTACGCGTAGCGCAACAGGCCGTCCTCAGGATCGAGGTCGTCGTCGTACGGCCCCTTCGGCTGGCTGAGGAGGGACAGCGTCGCCTGAAGCTGCTGCGGGTTGCGGATGCCTCGGCTCTGGTCGATGAGCTTGAGCTGCTGCCCCTGGTAGGTGAAGGCTTCGAGCTGGGCGCGAGTGATGACGCCGCCGGCGGACTCGCTCGTGCGAACGACGTAGTCCATCGCCGAGCGGCGGACGTCGACCTCGTCGAGGGGCACGCCGCTGTCTACCAGCGAGAGCTGCACCGGAGGCAGGCCTCGCCCCAGCTCGGCCGGGGTTGAGGTCCGACACACGCCCTTCTTGTCGGACCCCTCGGGCATGCTCGGACGCCCGACCCCCTCGAGGACCTCCTTGCTCCACGTCCACCGTTCCTCCTCCGGCTCCGCGCTCGTCGATGCCCTCGGCGACCTGCTGAGCCGGCCCCTCGACGACCCCTTCGCTGCCGAGGTCGTC
>JAODNQ010000273.1 GCA_025464695.1 Frankiales bacterium
CGCTGCCCGCCGCCCGGGCCACCGCGCTGCTCGCGGCCACGGACGCCGCCGACGCCGCCGCTGCCCGCGCGCTCGGGGTCCGCTCGCCGTCGGTCTACCTGCTCGTGGAGGCCGCGCACCTGAGCACCGCGCCCCTGGCGAGGGAGCTGGCCGTCGCCCTCGACAGCGCCCGCGGCCTGTCCGGCTCGGCCACCTCCCCGACCGCCGAGCTCCGCGCCCGGATGGTCACGCAGTCGGTCGCGCACCCGTTCCAGACCGGGCTGGCCAGCGACGCAGCCCTGACGTACGGCCTGGGGTCGGCGCAGTACGCCGGCGCGAAGAAGGCCCTGGACGCCAACACCGCGGCACTCACCCGCCTCGTGACGGAGCTGACCTACCCGGCCAACGGCGCGTCGTTCGCCCGCCAGTGGAACCGCCACATCGGCGACTACGCGACGTTCGTCCGGGGCCTGCAGACCGGGAGCGCCGGCCTGCGGACGGCGGCCGCGACCGACCTCGGCGACTTCGTCCGCGACAACGCGGTGCAGCTCAGCCGCGTCAGCGGCCTGCCCGCGGCGGCCCTCGTCCCGCAGCTCAAGGTCCACGCTGCCGGCACCCTCGACGTCATCCGCCTGCAGGCGGCGCGGTCGCCGGAGCAGTTCCCGGCCGCCGCCATGGGGACGAACCACTTCGCCCAGGTCGGCGACCTGCTGGCGGCGAGCGCCGCGAAGCGCCTCGGGCTCGCCGACTAGGAGCCGTCCCGGGGCCGCCCGTCAGCCGTGCAGCATCAGCTGGCGGGCGGCCTCGGTGACCGACCCCGACAGCGACGGGTAGATCGCGAACGTGTGGGCCACCTGGTCGGCGGTGAGCCCGTGCTGGACGGCCAGCGAGATCGGCATGATGAGCTCGCTCGCCGTCGGAGCCACGACGACGCCGCCGAGGATCGTGCCGGAGCCGGGCCGGCAGAAGAACTTCACGAAGCCGTCGGTGATGCCCTGCATCTTCGCGCGGGCGTTGGTGGCCAGCGGCAGGGTGACGGTGGTGGCCATGACCGACCCGTCCTCGACCTGCTTCTGCGTCACGCCGACCGAGGCGACCTGCGGGTCGGTGAAGACGTTGGCGGACACCGTGCCGAGGCGCAGCGGCGCGACGGCCTCGCCCAGTGCGTGCCACATCGCGATCCGCCCCTGCATGGCGGCCACCGAGGCCAGCATGAGCACCCCGGTGCAGTCGCCCGCCGCGTAGATGCCGGGCACGGAGGTGCGCGAGACGCGGTCGACGTCGACGAAGCCCTGCTCGGTCAGCCGGACACCGACCTCCTCCAGCCCGAGGCCGCCGGTGTTGGGCACGGAGCCGACGGTCATGAGGGCGTGGCTGCCCTCGACGACGGACCCGTCGGTGAGCGTCACGCGGACGCCGCCCGGGAACGCGCCGTCCTCGACGCGCTCGACGGAGGCCGCGCGCCCGCGGCGGACCTCCATGCCGCGCCCGCGGAAGACGCCCTCGAGCAGCTCCGCGGCGTCGCGGTCCTCGCCGGGCAGCACGCGCTCGCGGGAGGAGACGAGCGTCACCTGCGAGCCCATGGAGTTGTAGGCGTTGGCGAACTCGGCGCCGGTGACGCCGGACCCGATGACGACCAGGTGCTCGGGCAGGTCGGGCAGGTCGTACAGCTGCCGCCAGTCGAGGATGCGCTCGCCGTCGGGCACGGCACCCTCCACGACCCGCGGGTGCGCGCCGGTGGCCAACAGGACGACGTCGGCCTCGAGCAGCTGCGTGCCGCCGTCGCCGGTGACCTCGACCCACGACGGCGTCCGCAGCCGGGCGGAGCCCGAGACCAGCGTCACGCCCTCCTTCTCGAGCCGGCGGGTGATGTCGTTGGACTGCGCGAGCGCCAGCGACTTGACCCGGAGGTTGACCTCGGCGATCTGCGCGCTGACCGTGCCCTCGGTGTGCACCCCGACGCGGTCCGCGTGCGCGTACGACGTCATGGCCTCCCCGGTGGCGATGAACGTCTTGGACGGCACGCAGTCCGACAGGACGCACTGCCCGCCCACGCCGTCCCGGTCCACGAGCGTCACGGACGCCCCGAGCTGCACGGCCACCAGCGCGGCCTCGTAGCCCGCCGGTCCGCCTCCCACGATCACGATGCGCGTCACGCCTACCAGTGTCCTCTGCCTCGACCGCGGCCTGTCTGCCTGTCCTCTGCAACAACGCAATAGGGTGGATCCATGGCGCTCTACGCCGCGTACGGCAGCAACCTGGACCCGGCCCAGATGCACAAGCGCTGCCCCCACTCCCCCCTCCGGGCCACCGGGTGGCTGGAGGGCTGGCGCCTGACCTTCGGCGGCGAGGACCTCGGTTGGGAGGGCTCGCTGGCGACCCTCGTCGAGTCTCCCGGCGAGCACGTCTTCGTCGGCCTCTACGACCTCACCGACGGCGACGCCGCCGACCTCGACGCCTGGGAGGGCGCCGACACCGGCCTGTACCGCAAGCTCCGGGTGCGGGTCCACACGCTGCAGGGCGAGGTCCTGGCCTGGGTCTACGTCCTCGACGGGTACGAGGGCGGGCTGCCCGGAGCGAGCTACCTCGGGGTGCTGGCCGAGGCGGCGCAGGCGGCGGGGGCGCCGGACGACTACGTCGCCGAGCTGCGGTCACGGCCCTGCCGCAGCAGCGGGGTCTAGCAGCAGCCGCAGGGGACATCCGGTCGGCTCACCTCAGGGCCACCACCGCCCGGACGCGGACGGGGTCGTCCTCGCCAGCGGCGCGCCGGAGCGTGCCGGCGACCTCGAGCCCCCGCTCGCCCGAGGGGCGACCCGACAGCAGCGCGGAGCCCTCCGCACCTGCAGGGAGCAGCACGCGCCCGCCGACGAACCCGAGCACCTCGGCGTCCTCGGTGACCACGGCGACGGCAGGCCCGGCGTCGGCGTCGAGCCGCAGCTCGAGCTCCTCGCGTCCGCGGCTGGCCAGGCGCAGCAGCGGCGCGGGGCCGTCCCCACCACGCCCTGTCTCGCCCGCCAGCGCCAGGACGGCCACCGCGGTGGTCGCGCTGTCCGAACAGGCAGCCCGCAGCGCGGCGAGGGCCGGGCGCAGCGCGTCGCCCTCGGGGGCGTCCCACAACCCGAGCCGGCCGCTCGTGCCGTCCACGAACCAGGCGCCGGCAGCCGGCGGGCGGGCCTGCGCGTCCCCGGACGGCCAGGGAGCGGCCGCCACCCGCTGGACCGCCGGCAGGACGTCGTCAGCGAGCGTCCCCTGCCACCAGCCGAGCTCCGGCTGGTCGTTCCCGCCGGGCTGGAGCACCAGCCGCTCGACGGCTCCGGCGTCGTCGACGGTGAGGCGCTCGACGAGGTCCGGACCGGGTCGCACCAGCTCCCAGGTCAACAGCAGCGCCATCAGCTGATCACCTTCGCCGTGAAGGCCTCTTCCTCGGCCGTCTTGCGGAGGTGGGCGTTGAACTGCGCCACGACCGGGTCGATCATGTCGGCCCGGTGCCCCAGCTTGCTCACGTCGTTGGTGCCCATCGTCGTCGCCGCGGTGTGCCGCACGTCCTGCCCCGCAGCGCCCCCGCCCGGGCTCACGTCGGCCTTCTGGTCGTAGGTCGCCGCGTTCTGCTGGGCCTTGAGCAGGCTGTGCAGCTGGGCCGCGATCGCCTGCACCTGGGGGTCCGGCGGGCTCTTGGCCGCGAGCGCTCCGGCAGGCATGCCCAGCACGCTGTCGACCTCGGCGGCCACCAGGGCGGTCACCTCGGACAGCTGGGCGGACACCCGGGGCTCGACCTGCTCGAACACGAACGCGTCGACAGCGTCTCGGGTGGTGACACGCGCCGTCGAGCGGACCAGGTTGAGCACGCGGGTGAACAGCTGGCTGCTGGTCACCGCCTTGGGCAGGCTGCCGTTCGCGATCGCGCCGTCGACCGCGGCGGTGATCTGCGGCCGCACGAGGTCCCCGGTGTAGGTCGCGCCGAGTCCCTTGGCCGGGTCCTTCCACTCGGCCGGGAGGGCCGCGAGCTGCGCCATCAGACCGGGCGACGGCGCGATCTTCGGCGTGCCGCCGGCGCCCCCGCCGACCACCCGACCGGCCAGCGCCGCGCCGGCGTCCTTGGCCCCACCGGTGGTAGCCGCGCTCCCCACGTTCGCCGAGTACTCGGTCGAGACCGACACGCTCGAGCCGTCGGCACCCGTCGCGCTGAAGTCGTCACCCATGGCGCCGACTCTCCAGCTCGTGAAGGCGTCCATCACCGCTCGGCCGATCGCCCCGCTCGTGAAGCCCTCCATGGCCTCGGACGCGTGCTGCAGGTTCGAGAAGTTCTGCCCCGTCTGGAAGTCGACGACCGAGGGGAGCTGCCCGCGCAGCGCGGCCGTCTTCAGCACGGGGGCGATCTGCTTGACGAGGCCCTCGCGCAGCCCCGGATCGCTCCAGGCGCTGCGCGTCGCCGACACCAGCTGCTTGCGCAGAGCGTCCTTGGCCCCGAGGAAGGCGTCCTGGACCTCCTTCAGGTTGGCCCTCATGCGGGCCTGGATCGGGGCCGCCACCGCCAGCGTCACCATCTGCTTGAGCGTGTGCTGGTCGAGCAGCTTGTCGGCGTTCTTCGCGCCGCCACCCATCCGGTGCAGCAGCTGGTGGGTCTGGTCGTCGCTGCGCGAGTACTCGTCGGCCAGGCCCACGAGGTGGCCGTACTCGTGCGCTGCCACGGCGTCGAGGTCCATCCCGCCGTAGTTCTTCTTCGTCTGCGTGTACCAGTGTCCGGAGTCGATGGGGTGGGCGCCGTCGCGGTCAGCCTCGACCCCGGCCCCGAACAGTCGGATCTGCGCGTGCGCGTCCGCCATGGCCGGGTCGAAGAACGGCTTCGCCTCGAACTTCAGCGGCAGGCTGAGCTCCTTGGGACCCGGCGCGGCCGGTCCGGTCCCCACGGTCGGCGTGGCCGGCGGAGGCGTGGCCGGCGGCACTGTCTTGCTCTGCAGCGCGTAGTGGTTCCAGGCGCTGCCGATGCTGGCGCACTTGCTGCGGGCGAAGTCGAGACGCGCGGCGTCCTTGATCTCCGAGACCTTGCCCGTGTCCGACCCGAAGGCGGGGTTCGGCTGCTTCTTGCCGGCGGCGAGCACGAGCTTGCCCGTCGTCGGGTCGGTGAGGAAGCGGTCCTCGTCGCGCGCCTGGTCCAGGAACAGGACCTTGACGGTGACCGTGACGTCGGCGTCGCGCGTCATCTCGTAGGCGATGGTGCCGCTGCTGTAGGGCGTCGGCACGAACTGCTTCTGCGCCGACGTGGGAGCGGCGATGTCCGAGCCGTCGGGGTTCGTGGTGGGGGCGTCCTCGTAGAGCGTCTCGCCGGAGTCCGCGTAGCTGACGGGCACCCGCTGCAGCACCGGACGCCCCTCGGTCGCGGGACCGAACAGGCCCGCCACCCGCTTGTTGCCGATCATCCCGCCGAGCCGCTGCAGCGCGGGAGCGCTCATGGGCCCGGCCAGCTGTGCCGGTCCGGCGCGGACCGGTCCGGGGTGGGAGGGAGCCCGGGCCGGGTGCGGAGGCGGCCGCACGGGTCCGCTGCCACCACGGACGGGCTCGTCCCGGGAGGCGCCGCCGATCACGGTGCGGCGCCCTCGCGCCAGCGCTGCTCGACCCGCTCGCGCACGGCGGCCACCGGCGCGACGGCGACGACCTGCCCGTCCTCGTCGACCAGCACGCACTCGGCCAGGGCGTCGAGCTGCTCGAGCCGCACCCGGACGCTCGCCGCCGGCTGGGCCCGGCCGAACGCGCTCTTGTAGGTGCACCGGTAGGAGTCGTAGGACACGCAGGACAGGGGCCGCTCGGGCTTGCCGAAGATGCCGCAGCGACCGTCCTGCAGGTGGCGGCAGGTCGCCTTCACCACGAGCGACCAGGCGTCGTCGGTCACCAGCAGCTCGATCCCGGGGAAGCCCAGGCAGAAGCGGAAGAAGTCCAGGGCACCGCGCGAGGCCGGCAGCCCCTGGGGGAACAGCAGGGTGCTGCAGCAGGGCGCGGCGCACCCGTCACAGGGCTCCGCGGCGTCGGCCACGGACAGCGGGAGCAGCCGCGCCTCCGGCGGTGCGGTCCCCAGCGCCACCTGCCGCCACCGGTCGAAGGCGGGGTCCGCGAGCTCCGGCTCCGGCGGTGGCGGCACGTCGACGTCGGGCTCGGCAGCGAGCCGGGAGACGATCTCGTCCCAGTCCGGCGACGCGACGACCGCTCGGCGCTCGTCGAGCTCCAGCAGCCCGGCCAGCAGGGCGAAGCGGGGGCGGTCGACCTGCACGAAGTCACCGGTCACGCTGCTGGTGAGCGACCGCCGGTACCAGCAGCTGTGCGGGTCGTAGGTCTGGCAGGTGTGGGGGTGGCGGTCGGTGCCACGGATGCCGCACAGGAAGGTGTCGCGGTCGAGGAAGCGACACGGCTGCACGTAGTAGACGCTCCACTCCCCCGCTCGGTTCAGCCCCAGGCGGATGCGGTCGAAGCCGAGCAGGTGGTCCGCTCGGGACAGGTCCGCGAGGCTGCTGACGGTGAAGGTGTCCAGGGGCAGGTACGTGCAGCACGGGGACGTCGAGCACGACGTGCAGGGCGACTCGAGACCCTGGGCGAAGGAGAGCCGCTGCGGCGGCACGGGCACGACGCCGGCCGCGATGCTGCGCCACGGCGTGATCTGCATCAGCTCCGACTGCATCCGCCCCCCTCGACCCCCGGACGGCGACGCTATCCAGCCCCGGGCGCACCGGTGACTACCCCGAGGTCCGCCTTCCGGACTCCGCGGGCTGCCCGGACGGGCAGGACACAGCCCTCCCCCCGTGCTCGCGCCGCGGGGTCTAGCCGGCCCTCAGGGCGGCCACGGCCGCCGTGGTCAGCACCCGGACGCCGGCGGCGATCGCCGACTCGTCCACGTCGAAGCTGCCCTGGTGCAGGTCGTACGGCCGCTCGAGCCCCGGCGGCTTGACGCCGAGCCGGGCCATGGCGCCGGGGACGTGGTCGAGGTACCAGGCGAAGTCCTCGCCGCCCAGCGACTGCAGGGTGGGGACGGCGGCACCCGGACCGAGCGCCGTCCGCACCGCCGCGGTGAGCAGCGCCGTCGCGGCAGGGTCGTTGACCACCGGCGGCACGCCACGCTCGTAGTGCACCTCGGCGGAGGCGCCGTACGGCGCGACCAGGGCCGCGACCGTACGCTGCACGAGGTCGGGCGCGCGGTTCCAGGCGTCCTTGTCGAGCACCCGGAGCGTGCCGGCGAGCGTGCCTTCGCGCGGGATGGCGTTGCGCGCCTGCCCCGCCTCGACCCTGCCCCAGACGAGGCACAGACCGGCGCGGGGGTCGACCAGCCGTGACAGCGCGTCGGGCAGCCCGGTGGCCACGGTGGCCAGGACGTGGACGAGGTCGACGGTGTTGTGCGGCCGGGAGGTGTGCCCGCCCGGGCCCGTCACGCGGATCTCGACGGCGTCGGCCGCGGCGGTGATCGGGCCCGCCTTGAGCCCCACCCGGCCGGCCTCGAGCGACGGGTCGCAGTGCAGCCCGAAGACGGCCGAGAGCCCCTCGTGGTGGCCCTCGGCGATGACGTCGAGCGCGCCCCCCGGCATCAGCTCCTCGGCGTGCTGGAACAGCAGCCGCACGCGCCCGGGCAGGGACTCCGCGACGTCGGCCAGCGCCAGGCCCGCCCCCAGCACGACGGCGGTGTGCACGTCGTGCCCGCACGCGTGGCAGACCCCGCGCACCTGAGAGCGGTACGGCACGTCCTTCTCGTCGCGGAGCGGCAGCGCGTCGATGTCGGCCCGCAGCCCGACCACGAGGTCGCCGCTGCCGACCTCGCACACCAGGCCGGTGCCCCCGGCGAGGACCTTCGGCGCCAGGCCGGCCCGCTCCAGCCGCTCGACGAGTACCGCCGTCGTCCGCCGCTCCTGCCGCCCGAGCTCGGGGTGGGCGTGCAGGTCGCGGCGCAGCGCCACGAGGTCGGCCTCGTGGTCGGCCAGCCAGGCGTCGAGCTGCTCGGTGTTCACACCGCCCCCGGAGCGGCGGGCGCGCCGACCGGGGCCGGCAGCACGGGCAGCGCCGTCGGGCGGTCGTCCGCGAACTCCTGCAGCAGGCTGTCGACGACGGCCGTGAGGTCGCCGCCCGACGCCGCCGCGACCGCCCGCTGCCGCTGGTAGGACGCGCCCGCCTCCAGCACCTCGAGCACGCGGCCGAGCTCCTCCTCGCACCCCAGGCGCGCCGCCGTCGGGCTGAGCTCCTGCACCAGCTCGGCGAGGGCGTCGCGCACCGGCACCACCCGGTCGTCCTCCCCCACGACGATCTCGGCGTCGAGGCCGTGGCGGGCGGCCCGCCACTTGTTCTCGCGCACCACCCAGCCCTTCGGCGTCGGGAGGGTGTAGCCCTTGTCGATCTCGCGGTCGAAGGTGTCGACCAGGCACTGCCCGATCGCCGCGACCATCCCCACCTCGTGCAGCGTCGGCAGGCCGTCGCAGATGCGCAGCTCCACGGTGCCGTAGACCGGGTGGGGGCGGATGTCCCACCAGACCTCCTTGATGGAGGCGATGGTGCCGGTCTTGAGCTGCGTGTCCATATAGGCCTCGAAGGCCGGCCAGTCGGGCAGCTGGTAGGGCAGGCCGGCCGTCGGGAGCTGCTCGAACACCTTGGAGCGGGCGGACGCGAGCCCGGTGTCGTGCCCGATCCAGTAGGGGCTGGACGCCGACAGCGCGAGCAGGTGCGGGACGTAGGCGGTCAGCGCGTTCACCACCGGCATGACCTTCTCCGGCGACCGCACGCCCACGTGGACGTGGACGCCGAAGATCTGCAGCTGCCGGGCCATCTGCTGCATGTCGCGCACCAGCTGCTGGTAGCGCTCCTTCGGGCTGATCGTCTGGGTGGCCCAGTCGGTGGTCGGGTGCGTGCCCGCGCACATCAGCCCGAGGCCGCGGGGCGCGACGGCGTCCCGCACCTCCGCGACCGTCCCCGCGAGGTCGGCCGTGGCCTCGGCCACCGTGCCGCAGACCCCCGTGATGACCTCGATGCAGGAGTCGAGCAGCTCCTGCTTCGCCTTGGGGTGCTCCTCGGCACCGCCCGCCAGCTCCGCCAGGACCTCGGTGGCGCCGCCGCGCAGCTGCCGGGTCTCGCGGTCCACGAGCTGGAGCTCCCACTCCACCCCGAGGCTGGAGCGGGGCGACGACGCGAAGGGGATCTGCACGCCCTGACCGTACCCAGCGTGGTGAGCGCAACATGCTGTTCACGAGGGCGTCGGCAGGAGCCCGGGCGGCGGCGACGAACCCAGAGAGCGTGCGCCTCCTCAGCCTCGTCACCGCGTCCGCCCTCCTCGTCGGGAGCTCGGTCGCCGCCTCCGCCCAGACGCCCGCTCCCGCTCCCCGCCTCGTCGGCTCCCCGTCCTCGGACTGCCGCGCCACGGTCGCCGGCCTCGACCTCGAGACGGCCACCGTCGCGGACCTGTCGCGCGCGATGGCGACCGGACGGCTGACCTCGGCGAAGCTCGTCGCCGCCTACCTCGACCGCATCCGCGCGTACGACGGGAAGACCAACAGCGTCCGGGCGCTGAACGCGCACGCGCTGCAGGACGCCGCCCGCCTGGACCGGGAGCGCGCTGCCGGCAGCCTGCGGGGGCCGCTGCACGGCGTCCCCGTGCTGCTCAAGGACAACATCGGCACGACGGACCTCCCGACCACCGCCGGGTCCCTGGCGCTGAAGGACCTCGTCCCCTACGACGACGCCGTCCTGACCGCGAGGCTGCGCGCCGCCGGCGCCGTCGTCCTCGGGAAGACGAACCTGTCGGAGTTCGCCAACTGGGTGTCGCTGACGATGCCGAACGGCTACTCGTCGCTCGGCGGTCAGGTGCGCGAGGCGTACGGGCTGGGCGACCCGAGCGGGTCGTCGTCGGGGTCCGGCGTCGCCGGCTCGATGGCCTTCGCGGCCGGCACGTTCGGCTCGGAGACCTCCGGCTCGATCCTGTCGCCGAGCAGCGTCAACGGCCTGGTCGGCGTGAAGCCCACGCGCGGGCTGGTCAGCCGCACCGGGGTCATCCCGCTCGCGGAAGGCTTCGACACCGCCGGCCCGATGACCCGGAGCGTGGCCGACGCCGCCGCGCTCCTGTCCGCCGTCGCGGGCAGCGACAGGAGCGACCCCGCCACCGTCGACGCGCAGGCCCACCTGCCCGCGCACGGCGACTACACGTCAGGGCTGACCCGCGCGTCGCTGAAGGGCGTCCGGCTGGGCTACAGCACGGCCGACGCCGACGGCCTGCCCGCGGAGAGCAGGGCCCTCTACGCGACGGCCCTGGCGGACCTGCGGCGGCTCGGCGCGACGCTCGTGCCGACCGAGACGCTCGACACCCTGGGCCTCGTCGGGGTCGCCGAGACCGGCCTCATCCCGAACGACTTCCACGCCAACCTCGACCACTACCTGCAGACGATGGCGCCGACGCCGAGGAGCGGCGTGCACTCGCTCGCCGAGATCGCCGTGTTCAACGCGCAGCACCCGCAGCAGGTGAAGTACGGCCAGGACCTGCTCCTCGCCAGCGTCGCCCAGCCCGGCAGCCGGGCGGCGGCGTCGGCCGCGTCGCTGGCCCTGCGCACGGCGTCCGGGGCGACCATCGACGCGTCCCTGCAGGAGAGCGACCTGGACGCCCTCGTGGGGCCCGGCCCGCTGTACGCCAACGCGGGGGCGAGCGCCGGCTACCCGACCGTGATCGTGCCGATGGGCCTCACGACGGCGCGGCGCCCGCTGGGCCTGAGCTTCCTCGGGACGAAGTGGGACGAGCGGGACCTGCTGACGTACGCGGCGGCGTACGAGCAGGGGACGCACCGGCGCGTGCCGCCGACCGTGGTGAACCGGGCGCTGGTCCGAGGCTGCTGACGGCTGGCGCAGCGACCGTGACCTGCGGCACAGTCGGGGCATGACGGCACTCAGCTCGACCATGCAGGACCGGCCCCTCACGATCCAGGAGCTGGTGCGGCACGGCGCCACGGTGTACGCCGACAGCGTCGTGCACACCGTCGAGGGCCTGTCCGACGACGGCCTGGTGAGCCGCTCCGCGACGTACGCGGAGGTCGCGGGCAACGCGGCCCGGCTGGCCCACGCCCTGGCCGAGCTCGGCGTCCGCGAGGGCGACCGCGTCGGCACGTTCCTGTGGAACACGCAGGAGCACCTGGAGGCCTACCTCGCCGTGCCGTCGATGGGCGCGGTGCTGCACACGCTGAACCTGCGGCTGTTCCCCGAGCAGCTCGAGTACGTCGTCAACCACGGCGAGGACAAGGTCGTGCTCGTCGACGCGAGCGTCCTACCGCTGCTCGCGAAGGTCGCGTCCGGCCTGACGACGGTCGAGCACTACGTCGTCGTCGGGGAGGCCGACACGACCGGGCTGCCGGGGACCGTGCACTCCTACGCGGAGCTCCTGGCGGGGCGGCCGGACACCTACGACTGGCCTGAGGTGGACGAGCGGTCGGCGGCCGCCATGTGCTACACGAGCGGCACCACCGGCAACCCCAAGGGCGTGGCCGTTGCCCTGGCCGGTCAGCGTGCCGTAGCCGCTGCGGGCGGTGCCGGGCAGCCCCAGCAGGAGCGAAAGGTTGATGGCGGCGGTGGCGGTGTCCGTCCCGTCGACGTGCTGTTCCACGCCGCGGCCGGTGAGGATGTAGCTGCCGCCCTTGCGGGCGCCGTCGGCCAGC
>JAODNQ010000289.1 GCA_025464695.1 Frankiales bacterium
GGGGCCGACGCTAGTGCGCCCCGCGGCAGCGGGCTCTCGCCCGGGCGCCGCTCCGACCCCCGGAGGCCCCGCCCGGCCCAGGTCGGCCGGCGCGGGCGCGCGGCCCGGGGACCGCACGTCGGCGACCACGCCGTGGACCCTCCTGACGGGGGGTCGCGCCCTGGTCCTTCCGGCGGGACCTCCTCGTACCGCTCTAGCCGGAGGGCGGTCCGGCCGACAGCACGTGGGTGAGCTCCTCCGCCGTCTCCCCCGGGAGCACCGGGTGGTCGCCCCGCCCGAGCTCCCCGTGGGCACGGGCGCCCGCCCCGCTCGCGTCCCGCCGGCACTGAGGGAGCTCGTCGTGCCGGTCATCCCCGCGAGGAACAGCTGGACCACCCGCACCACGCCGCCCCCGGAGGACGCATGAGCATGCCCAGCATCACCATCGACATGACGTTCGAGCAGGCGGCGGAGGAGGCCCTGCGCTACCTCGCCGAGAACGTCCCCATGGCTCTGTGGTCGGTCACCCGGGTGGAGAACGGCCGGCAGACCTTCCAGTACCTGCCGGACAACGACCTCGGGATGGTCCAGGGGCAGTCGCACCCCTGGGAGGACAGCTTCTGCATCCACATGGTCGCGGGGACGGCGCCCATGGTGGCGCCCGACGCGCAGGCGGTGCCCGTGTACGCGGCGGCGAGCGCCCGGTCGGGTGCCGTCGTCGGCGCGTACGCCGGCGCCCCCGTGCGGGAGTCCGACGGCAGGGTCTTCGGCGCGATCTGCGGCATCAGCCCCGAGATCAGCGACGACCCCCGGCTGGCGGCGGCCGAGCCCGTCCTGCAGCTGCTCGGGCAGCTGCTCACGATGGTGCTCGCGGTGGACCGGCAGCGCGACGAGGCCGCGGACCGCCTGGCGGCGGCCGAGGTGGCGGCGGAGACCGACGTCCTGACCGGTCTGTACAACCGGCGGGCCTGGGAGCGGCTGCTGGCCGAGCACGAGGAGCGCTTCCGGCGCCTCGGCGACCCGACCGTGCTCGCGATGCTCGACCTCGACATGCTCAAGGAGGTCAACGACCGGGACGGCCACGCGGCCGGGGACGACTACATCCGGCGGGCGGCCGAGGCGCTGCGCGCCGTGCTCCCGAAGGGCGACGTCGCCGCCCGGTTGGGGGGCGACGAGTTCGGCGTGCTCATGGTCGGCTGCACGGAGACCGAGGCGGACGAGCGGGTGGCGCAGGTCTACGCCGCGCTCGAGCGGGCGGGGGTGGCCGGCTCGGTCGGGTGGGCCCCCATCACCGTCCTGCGCGGCCTGCCCGCGGCCCTCGCCGAGGCGGACGAGGCCATGTACGCCGCCAAGCGCCGACGCCGGGCCGCCCGCGCGGGGGTACCGGTGCCGCGGTCGCGCGCGGAGGCGCCCTCGGCCTGAGGGCACCGCCGGGTGCAGGCAGCCGTCGGTCCCGGCCCCCCGGTGCTCCTAGACGCGGACGGCGTCCTCGTCCTCGCGCAGGGCGGACAGCGACGGCGTCACGAACTTGTAGCCCACGTGGCGGACCGTGCCGATCAGCGACTCGTGCTCGGTCCCGAGCTTGGCGCGCAGGCGCCGGACGTGGACGTCGACCGTGCGGGTGCCGCCGAAGTAGTCGTAGCCCCACACCTCCTGCAGCAGCTGGGCCCGGGTGTAGACCCGGCCCGGGTGCTGCGCGAGGTGCTTGAGCAGCTCGAACTCCTTGAACGTGAGGTCGAGCGTGCGGCCCTTGAGCCGGCAGGTGTACGTCGTCTCGTCGATGGTCAGCTCGCCGGCGCGGACCACGCCGGGCTCCTCGGCGGGGCCGCTCGCGGCCTCGACCTTGCCGGTGGCCAGGCGCAGCCGGGCGTCGACCTCCGCCGGGCCGGCGGTGGCGAGCAGGACGTCGTCGACACCCCACTCGGCGGTCAGCGCGACCAGGCCGCCCTCGGTGAGGACGGCGAGCAGCGGGACGGACAGCCCGGTGGTGCGGAGCAGCCGGCACAGCGAGCGGGCCCGGGCGAGGTCGCGCCGGGCGTCGACCAGGACGACGTCGCAGGCGGGCGCGTCGAGCAGCGCGCTCGCCTCGGCGGGACCGACCCGCACCGCGTGCCCGAGGAGCCCGAGTGCGGGCAGGACCTCGGAGCTGGGTGCGACGTCGTCCGTGAGGAGGAGAAGGGCGGACACGGGGCCTCCCGGATCGAGCGGGTCGTGCGATCAGTGCCGGCGCCGTTGCCTGGGCGGAGTGTACGGCGCGTGTCGGCGCCGTGTCCGTCGTACGACGACCGGCTGCGTCACACCGTGGGCCAGGGCAGGCTGGGCGCAACGCCCCGCCCCAGGAGGTCCCGCGTGAGCACGGTCCGCTACTTCGCCGCCGCCAAGGACGCCGCCGGCACCGGCAGCGACGACGTCGACGCCGCGACCCTCGCCGACGCGCTGGGACAGGTGCGCGGCCGGCACGGCGACCGCTTTCACACCGTCCTGGGGCGCTGCAGCTTCGTCGTCGACGGCGCCCCCGTCGGGGGTCGGGACCACGCCTCGGTGGACCTGTCGCCGGCCTCCGTCGTCGACGTCCTGCCGCCGTTCGCCGGGGGCTGACAGCCGACCCCCGCGGTCGCTGGGCGCGGGCACAGTCCGGGCCTGCTGACGGCTGCCGGGAAGACGGTCCGGCAGGCGCGCGCAGGGTGCACCATGAGCACGTGCCTCGCCGTCGCCTGCTCGTCGCCGCGCTGCTGCTCGCGGCCGTCGGCGGCGTGCTCGCGGCGCCCGCGGGGGCGTCCGACACGGTGCTCAGCGGCACCATCGCGGGCGCGGACGGCAAGAACGTCAGCGCCCTCATCGGCTTCGACCTGCGCGACGACGCCGGGCGCCAGTTGGCGGCGAGCGGCTGCGTCGAGTCGCCGTCGTGCCCGGTGGACGGCTACGCGATCACCAAGCGGATCAACTTCGAGCTCGGGCCGTACGGCAACGGGGACGACGACAGGTGGACCGACACCTGGTCGGTCCGGCTGCCTGAGGAGGCGTCCCGGGTCTACGTCGAGGTGTACCCGCAGGGTGCCCGCTACGCCGGCACGGACATGCGCCGCTACGGCGCCAGCTTCCGCCGCAACCTGCCGCTGCCCTACCCGGTGAGGGTGAACCTGCGGCTCCCGCTGGTCTGCGAGCCCGCCGGAGGCGGCCCCGACGGTGCGGGCATGGTGAACGGCTACGCCGTCGACGACGGACGCCGCGTGCCGCTCAAGCGGGTGACCGCCTTCTCCCTCGAGCCCGACAACAACCGGCCGACGCCGGTGCTGGGCACGGGGACCGGCCAGGCCGAGTCGAACGGCTACTACAAGCTGGACAACCTCGCCAGCGGCGTCGGCGCGGGGCAGTCCGGCGGGCAGCGGTACCAGCTGGTCGCGACCGCCGTCGACGGCCGGGTCCGCCGGGTCTACGACGTCCGGATCGGCCCGTGCGGGCGCCTGTACCGCAACATCGACTTCTCGCCTGACAGCGCCGCCGGCTTCTGACAGGGTGTGGCGGCGTCGTCACCCCCTGTTCCGGGAGTTCCCGTGCCTGCCCGCACCTCGCTGCTCCTGGGTCTGCTGCTGGCCCTGACCGCCTCCCTCGTCCCGACGGGGCGGCCCGCTGACGCCGTGACGCTGCTGCCGCAGACGCTGTCCGGGACGCTCCTCGGCAGCGACGGCCGCGCGGTCGGCGCCCTCATCGGCATCGACCTGCACGACGCCTCCGGCCGGCAGATCACCAAGGACGGCTGCGTCGAGAGCCGCCTGTGCCCGGTGGACGGCTACGCGATGAACCTCCGCGTCAACCCCGACCTCGGCGCCGAGGGCTCCACCGACACCCGCGCCTGGGACACCCGGTGGTCGGTGCAGGTCCCGGCCAACACGGCGTCGGTGTACCTCGAGGTCTACCCGCAGGCCTCGGGCTTCGGCGGCACCGACGAGTCGCGCTACGGCTCGACCATGCGCCACGCCGTCGCCGTGCCGACACGCGGGCCCGTCCACCTCCGGCTGCCCCTGGACCGCTGCGACCTCGGCGGCACCACCGGCACCATCGTCGGCACGGCCACGAAGGGCGGCCGGCGGGTGTCGGTGCGGCGGGTCGTGGGCTGGTCGCTCGCGGCGGACAACAACGTCGGCCGCCCGATCCTCGGCTGGAACATCGAGCCGCCCGGCCCCAACGGCACGTTCCGCCTGCCCAACCTCGCCTCCGGCCAGAAGTACCAGGTCTGGGTCACCACCACGGCAGGGCTCAAGAAGACGTTCGGGGTGCCCGTCCGCCCCTGCGCGACCACCCGGCTGGACCTGCGGTTCTGACCGGCGCGGGCCGGGTGCCCGTCCGCCGCGGGGCCGCCCTTCTGGCACGATCTGTCGGGTGACCGTCCCGACCGCTCCCGACCCGGGTCCCCGGGTCGCCGGTCCGGCGGCCCGCCCCCCGCTGCTGCTGCTCGGCCTCGGCGGCCTCCTCGTCGCCGCCGCGCTCGTCGGCACGGCGCTGTCCGGGACGACCGCGCTGGTCGTGGCGGTGGTCGTGCTGCAGCTCGTGCTCGTCCTCGGCGCGCTCGCCCTCGTCGACGCCCCCGCGGCCGGCGGCGCGTTCGCCATCGCGGCCACCGCCGGCCTGGTCGGCGACGTCCTGGTCGTCCGCGACGACGGCGACGTCGGGGCGCTGGCCGGCGTCGTCGCGCTGGCCCTCGTGGCGTCGCTGCTCCACCAGCTCGCCCGGCGCGCCCGCGACCGCGTGACCGAGGCGCTCTCCGACACCCTGCTCGTGGTCGTGCTGGTCGCCTGCGCCGCCTGCCTGCCCGCCCTGCGCGCGCTCGACGGCGGCCGCGACGTCGCCCTCGCCGCGCTCGCGGCG
>JAODNQ010000066.1 GCA_025464695.1 Frankiales bacterium
CGACCTGGACCGTCCTCGGCACCGGCCTGCCGGCCGCCCCGGTCTTCCGCCTGAACCTCAGCCCGCGCAACCCCAGAGAGCTGCTGGCGGCGTCGTACGGGCGCGGCGCGCAGCACCTGGTCCTGCCGTAGCGGTCCGGACCCGCACGACCGCCGAGGGCGGCGCTCCCCGCGAGGGGGCGCCGCCCTCGCCGCGTCCGGGACCGCCGCTCGCACCCCGAGCGGCAGGACGGCAGGATGGTCCCGCCACCACGTCGCGCAGCCGAGCGGGAGGGAGGACAGCAGCCGTGCCGGAGCTCGCCCTGCCCTCGACCCCCGCCGCCGTCCCCCAGGCGCGGGCGGCCGTGCGCCGCGAGCTCGCGGCGCACTCCCAGCCCGACGCCGTGGTCGAGGCCGCGGAGCTGGTGGTGACGGAGCTGGTCACCAACGCCGTCCTGCACGGCGCCGACCCCGTGCTCCTGCGCCTGACGGTGGGCCCGTCGCGGGTGCGGGTCGAGGTGCAGGACAGCGGCCACGGCGTCCCCGTGCTGCCGCGCCGCAGCGACGACGCCATGACCGGCCGGGGGCTCCGGCTCGTCGCCGCGCTGTGCGCCGGGTGGGGCGTCGAGACGTGCGCCGCCGGCAAGGCGGTGTGGGCCGAGCTCACCCCCGAGTCGGTCGCGGCAGCCGGCGACGAGCCTGCCGCACCCCCCGACCTCGACCTCGACGCCCTGCTCGCGGGCTTCGACGACAGCCTCGACGAGGGCGCCCCGGAGCTGTTCACCGTGCGACTGGGAGCCGTCCCCACCGACCTCCTGCTGTCGGCGAAGGCGCACATCGACAACGTCGTCCGGGAGCTGACGCTGGCCCGGCAGGGCGAGGCGTCGTCGCAGGTGCCCGATCGCCTCGTGCAGGCGGCGACCCGGCGCTTCGCCTCCGCCCGCGACGAGATCAAGCGGCAGGCCCTGGCCGCGGCCGCGCGCGGAGAGGTCGAGACCGCGCTGGTGCTGCGGCAGCCCGCCAGCGCGGCCGACGCCGGCGAGGACTACCTGGCCGCGCTGGACGAGGCCGACCGCTTTGCCCGGGCCGCGCGGCTGCTCACGCTGGAGGCTCCCCCGCTGCACCGCCTGTTCCGTCGGTGGTACGTGCAGTCGCTCGTCGACCAGCTCCGCGCACAGGCCGCCGGCCGGCCCGCCCCGACGCCGCCGACCCTGCTGCAGGTGCTCGGTGAGGAGGTCGCCGCCCTGTCCGCCCTGCGCGTGACGGCCGGGCGCCTGCGGCTGCTGCAGGAGGTCACGGCGGACCTCGCGGCCGCGACCACGGAGGAGGAGGCCGCGGCCGTCGTCGTCGACCGGGCGGTGCGCGAGCTGGGCGCACTCGCCGGCCAGGTCTTCCTGCTCGAGGAGGACGTCCTGCGCTCGGTCGCCTACCAGGGGGGTCACGAGCCGTGGGCCCGCCGCTACGAGCGGATCGGTCTCGACGAGGACCTCCCCGGCCCGGAGGTCGTGCGCACCGGCCGGACCCTGCTCCTGCGCGACGCGCGCGAGGTCGTGGCCCGGTACCCCGCGCTCGAGGGCCTCTACAGCGACGACCGGGTGCTGCACATCGCCCCGCTGACCGTCGGCGACCACCGGGTCGGCGTGCTGGCCCTCGTCTTCCCCGCCGTCGGGGAGCTCGACGAGGCCACGCAGATCGCCTTCGTCGCCTCCCTCGCCGACGCCCTCGCGCAGACCCTGGAGCGGACGGCCGCGCAGCAGCGGGCCGCGCTGGCGCAGGAGCGGCTGACCTTCCTCGCCGACGCCTCGGTCGTGCTCTCGCAGAGCCTCGACGTCGACGAGACGGTCTCGGCCGTGGGGCGGCTCCTCGTCCCGCGGTTGGCCGACTGGTTCTTCCTGCAGGTCGTCGACGGCGAGGGCCTGCGCACCCTCGGGCTCCAGCACGCCGACGACGGGCGGGTGGCGTGGGCCGCGAGCAACCGGGACCGCTACCCGGTCTCGCTGGACGCGCCGACGGGCGCCCCCGCGGTGGTGCGCACCGGCCGCAGCGAGCTGCACGCGGAGGTGCCGGAGGAGCTGGTCACGGCGACCGCGGTCGACGCCGAGCACCTGGGCCTGCTGCGCGAGCTGGGGGTGCGCAGCGCCCTGGTGCTGCCGCTGACCGGTCGCGGGGGGACCTTCGGCGCGGTCACGCTGCTGCACACCGAGTCCGACCGCAGGTACTCCCCCGACGACGTGCCGTTCCTCGAGGACGTCTGCCGGCGGGTCGCGCTCGCGCTCGAGACCGCCTCGACCTTCACCGCGCAGACCGGCCGGCTGGCCGACGTCACGCGCATCGCGATGGCCGCGCAGCAGGCCATCCTCGCGGAGCCGCCGGCGCGGGTCGGGCCGGTCGCGCTGTCCGCCCGCTACGTGAGCGCCGCTGCGGAGGCGCGCGTCGGGGGCGACCTCTACGAGGTGGTGAGCCGCCCCGGGGCGGTGCGCCTGGTGGTGGGCGACGTCCGGGGCAAGGGGCTCGGGGCCGTCCGCACCGCCACGGTCGTGCTGGGCGAGTTCCGGGGCGCGGCGGCCGACCTCGACGACCTCGCCGACGTCGCCCGCCAGATCGACCGCCGGCTCCGGCCGTACCTCGGCGAGGAGGACTTCGTGACCGCCCTGCTGGCCGAGGTGCGCGACGACGGCGGCTTCACCCTCGCCTGCTGCGGCCACCCGCCCGCGCTGCTCTGCTCCCGCGGCGCGCTGTCCCCGCTCGAGACGGCGCCGTCGCTGCCCCTGGGGCTCGGCGCCGACCCGGTGCTGCTGACCGGGCGGCTGGAGCCCGGGGACCGGCTCCTGCTCTACACCGACGGGATCATCGAGGCCCGCGACGCCGGGCGCCACTTCCTCGACCTGCTCGACGTCGTCCGGCCGCTGTCCGGGGGGCGGCTCGAGGACGTCCTCGACGGCGTGCTGGCCGGGCTGCGGGCCGCGGCCGGGCCGGACCTCGGCGACGACCTCGCGCTGCTCGTGGCGGAGTACCGGCCCTAGTCCGGCGGGCCCCCGGCGTCGCGCCGCGCCA
>JAODNQ010000176.1 GCA_025464695.1 Frankiales bacterium
CCGCCGTCCCCGGGACCACCGGCAGCCGCGCCTCCACGGCGCCCGGCGCCGGACCTGCCGCACCTGTCGCTGCCGGCCCGGTCCCGGCGGCCGGCGTCGTGCGCAAGGGCGCCCCCATCCGGATCGGCTCGATCGTCACGCAGACCGGCGCCATCAACTTCGCCGCCGCGGCCCAGGGCACCAAGGCGTACGTCGACAAGGTCAACGCGGCCGGCGGCGTCAACGGCCGCACGCTCGAGCTCGACCTGCGCGACGACCAGCTCGACGCCGCCCGCGGGCGCCAGCAGGCCCAGCAGATGCTCGCCGGCGGCGTCTTCGCGTTCGTCGGCTGGCAGGCGCCGCTGACCGAGAACGGCATCGTGCCCTTCCTCGAGCAGAACAAGGTCCCCCTGGTCGGCGCCTTCGGGCAGGTCGGCGAGTACGACAGCCCGTACAGCTACGTGTTCCAGAGCAACCACCTCGGCTACCAGATGGGCCGGATGCTGGGCAGCGAGAAGGTCACCCGGGCCGGCCTGATCTACATCAGCAACCAGTCGGCGGCGGCGAACAGCCGGCAGGAGAAGGCGTTCGCGGCGGGGCTCAAGAGCGTCGGCAAGTCCTTCAACCGGGACGACATCGCGAAGGTCGACGTCACGAAGGCGTCCTACGACGACGTCGTCACGCAGTTCCGGCTGTCCGGCGTCGACGGCATCGCGACGATCATCGACCAGACGGCCGACAACCGGCTGCAGCAGGCGATGGACCGGCAGGACTACACCCCGGTCCACATCGCCGACCCTCTGTTCACCGACCCGACCGTCAAGCAGGGCCGCACCACCGAGGGCGTGCTCGTCGCCAGCGACTTCGCCTTCCTCGACGGCGGCGGCCCGCAGGTGCAGGAGTACGCGAGCGCGGTCCGCAAGCAGTTCGGCAGCCGCGCGCAGGTCAGCTACCTGGGCCTGTCGGGGTGGTTCAGCGCGAAGGTCTTCGTCGACGCCTTGAAGCGCATGGGCGACGACGTCACGCGGCCGCGGCTGATGGCGACCCTCGACGGCCTGCCCCCCGACACGGGCGCGGGCTTCACCTCGACGCTGGTGTTCACGCGCGGCGCGCACGACATCAACCGGTGCTTCCAGCTCGGCCGGATCGTGCTCGGCAAGGTGGCCCCGTACAAGCCCTACTCCTGCGACGGGACGCACTTCTGATGCAGGTCTACGTCGCCCTGGCCCTCGGAGGGCTCCCGATCGGCGCCATGTACGCGCTGCAGGCGCTCGGGATCGTCATCGTCTACAAGACGTCCGGGGTCTTCAACTTCGCCACGGGCGCCATCGGCCTGGCCTGCGCCTACGTCGCGTCCAGCCTGACGGCGCACGGCGTCCCCATCGTGCCGACGATCGTGCTGGCGGTCGCCCTCGGCGTGACGATCGGGATCGGCATCGAGCTGTCGGTGCGGCGCGTCCCCGGTGCGCTGTCGCGGACGATCGTGACCCTCGGCTGGCTGCTCGCCCTGCAGGGGCTGATCGGCTGGGTCTACGGCACGCAGGTCGCCACCAACGCGCCCGCCCAGCTGCTGCAGCCCGACAACCTGATCGACGCCGGGGTGCTCCGGTACAGCCAGGACCAGGTGGCGGTCGTCGTCATCGCGGCCGGCCTGGCGCTCGGCCTGTCGCTGTTCTTCCAGCGGACGGCGCTCGGCACCGCGACCCGCGCCGTGGCCGAGGCGCCCGAGGCGGCCCGCCTGCTGGGCATCGGCGTCGACCGCGTGAACCTCACCGCGTGGGGCATCGGCGGCGGCATCTCCGGCCTCGCCGGCGTGCTCATCACACCGCTGGTCAACAAGCTCGACACCACGACACTGGTCGTCTTCACGGTGCAGGCGCTGGCCGCAGCGCTCGTCGGCCGGCTGTCGTCGCTGCCGCTCACCTTCGCCGGCGGCATCGCGCTGGGGGTGGTGCAGCCGGTGGTCGTGCAGCTGCTGAACGGCAGCGGCCTCACCGGCGTCCAGGAGCTGACCGCGCTCGCCGTCGTGCTCGGGTCGCTGCTGCTGCCCCGGTCCGGCGGACGCCGCGACGTCGTCAGCGGCGGGCTCGAGCCGGTGCCGGTGCGCCCGCTGCCGACCGGCCGGACCGCCCTCGCCTACGGCGCCGGCGTCGGCCTCACCGTGCTCGTGCTCCCGCTGATCGTCGACGACGTCGGGAACCTCTCGCGCTCCACCATCGCGCTGACGGCGGTCTGGGCGCTGGCCGTCCTGTCGCTGGTGCTGCTCGTCGGCGTCGTGGGGCAGGTGTCGGTGTGCCAGGCGGTGTTCATGGGCGTCGGCGCGTTCGGCACCGGCATCTGGCTCGACCACGGTGTGCCGTTCCTGCTCGCGATCGTGCTCGGCGCCCTCATGGCCGCCGCGGTCGCCGCCGTCGTCGGGCTGCCGGCCGTGCGGCTGCAACCGCTCGAGCTGGCCATCGCCACGCTGTCGCTGGCCTTCACCGCCGACCGCTTCCTCTACGGCTGGGCCCCGTTCGCCTCCGACGCGAGCACCCGGGAGGTGCCGCGGCCCGGGTTCGCGAACCTCGACCCCGGTCACGCCGCGCAGGGCGAGCGCGCCTACGCCTGGCTGGTGCTCGCGCTGTTCCTGCTGTCGGCGTTCGCGGTCGCCTCGCTGCGCCGCGGCCGCACGGGAGCCGCGCTGACGGCGCTGCGGTCCAGCGAGCCGGCGACGTCGGCCATGGGCTTCTCGGTGGTCAGCGTCAAGCTCCGCGGCTTCGCGATGAGCGGCTTCCTCGCCGGGCTGGCCGGCGCCCTGTACGCGGGCCTGCTGCAGGGGGCCTCCGGCGCGCCCTTCGACTTCACCCGCTCGATCACGCTGCTCGCCTACGCCGTCATCGTCGGCGTCGCCTCGGTGCCGGGGGCCCTGTTCGGCGGCATGATCGTGACCCTGTCGACGCTCACCCTCGGCGGCACCGACGACGTCGCCAACGGCCGGGCGGCCAGCGTCGTCACCCTGCTGACCGGCGCCGTCCTGGTGGCCGTCCTCAACGCCTCGCCCGACGGCGTGGCGGGCGCGGTCGGGCGCGGCCTCGACCGCCGGCGACGGCCGGTGGAGCCGACCGTCCTGCGCGAGCCGGTGACCGTGTGAAGGGGACCGCTCTCGAGCTGCGCGACGTCGGCGTCCGGTTCGGCACGTTCGACGCCGTCGACGGGGTGTCGCTCTCGGTGCACGCGGGCGAGGTGGTCGGGCTGATCGGCCCGAACGGCGCGGGCAAGACGGTGACGTTCAACGTCGTGACCGGGCTGCAGCCGGCCACCCGGGGGACCGTCCTGCTCGGCGGCCGCGACGTCACCACCGTCCCGGCCCACCAGCGCACCGCGCTCGGCCTCGCCCGCACGTTCCAGGTGGTGCAGCTGTTCGCCGGCATGACCGTGCTGGAGAACCTCATGGTGGCGGCGCACCGGTTCACCTCCGCCGGCATCGTCACCGACGCCCTGCGCCTGCCCGGGCGCAAGCGCGCCCTGGACGCCGCCCGGGAACGGGCCAGCGCCGTCCTGGCCTTCCTCGAGCTGTCGCACCTGGCCGACGTCGAGGCCTCCCTGCTCCCGGTGGGCCAGGCCCGGCTGGTCGAGCTGGCCCGCGCCCTGTGCCTCAAGCCGACGGTGCTCCTGCTCGACGAGCCGGCGTCGGGGCTGGACCCGGCCGAGACGGCCGACTTCGTCGGCCTGCTCGCGGAGGTCCGCGCGACCCTCGGCTGCGCCATGCTGCTCGTGGAGCACGACATGGGGGTGGTCATGCCGCTGTGCGACCACGTGGTGGTCATGAACTTCGGGCGCGTCCTGGCGGCAGGCACGCCGGAGCAGGTGCGCCTGGACCCCGACGTCCGCACCGCCTACCTCGGCGTGCCGGCATGAGGGGCGTTGCCGGCATGAGCGCCCCGCTGCTCGAGGTCCGCGGCCTGCAGGTCACCTACGGCGGTGTCGTGGCCGTGCGCGACGTGTCCCTGTCCGTCCGCCCCGGCGAGGTGCTCGCCGTCCTCGGCGCGAACGGCGCGGGCAAGACCAGCACGCTGCGCGCGGTGTCGGGCCTGGTCCGGGCCGCCGCGGGCGAGGTGCTGCTCGACGGCACGTCGCTGCGGGGCGCGAGCCCGGAGTCGGTCGCCCGGCGCGGGGTGGCCCACGTGCCCGCGGGCCGGGGCATCTTCCCGACGCTGTCGGTCGCCGACAACCTGCGGATGGGCCTCTACGGGGTCGGGAGCAAGGGGTCCCTCGACGTCGCGCTCGACGCGTTCCCCGTCCTGCGGGAGCGGCTGGGGCAGGCGGCCGGCACGATGTCGGGCGGCCAGCAGCAGCAGCTCGCCCTCGGCCGCGCGCTGGTGCAGCAGCCGCGCCTGCTGCTGGTCGACGAGATGTCGATGGGCCTGTCCCCCACGGTGGTCGCCGACCTGTTCACCCTCGTCGCCGACCTCCGGGACCGCGGCCTCGC
>JAODNQ010000102.1 GCA_025464695.1 Frankiales bacterium
GCGAAGGCGGCCCCGAGGGCGCGGGCGGTGTCGGCGTCGAACTGGTCGGGGACGGTGCCCCGGACGTCGTACGCCTTGACGATGTTCGAGAGGTCACGGGCCATGCCGCGGAGGCTACTTGGGCAGCTTGTGCTTCTGCGCCTTGGCCAGCACGGTCGGGCGGTCCAGGACGAGGCCGGCCTGGGTCCAGGTCTTGTGCTCGCAGGAGTGGCAGGAGGCGAAGTCGACGACGGAGCCGTCGGTGAGCGTCATGGTGATCTCGGTGACGCGGGTGCCGGAGCAGCGGGTGCAGGTGGCGAGCTGGCTGACGGGGGTGGTCACGAGGGACACGAGAGCTCCAGGATCGAGGGCGGCTGTTCACCCGATCGGCTCTGGAGCAGATCCCTTGAGCATGCGGCGTGTCGGGGACAGACCCGACAGAACGGACACGCGGGACGGCGCGACGGGGCCGGTCAGCCCAGCGAGGGCAGCGCGCGCAGGTGACCGCGCCGACCGGTGCCGCCGTCGCGGGGGTCCGGACCGCCTCCGGGACCTCCCGGTCCGCCGGGGCGCCGGGCCGGCCGGGCCGCCTCCCGGACGGCGTCGGCGAGGGCCTCGAGGTCGTCGCTGGAGCGGACGGCGGGGCTGGTCGTGCTCGGGTCGTGGCGCACGACCTCCCACCCGCGGGGGACGGTCAGGCGGGCGGCGTGCGCCTCGCACAGGTCGTAGCAGTGCGGCTCGGCGTGCGTGGCGAGCGGGCCGACGACGGCGGTCGAGTCGGCGTACACGTAGGTCAGGGTGGCGACCGCGGGCTGGCCGCACCCGCTGCGGGAGCAGCGCCGGACGGGGCTCATCGCGGGCCCTCCTGCGCAGCCCACGCCCCGCGCACGACGGGGTGCCCGTGCGTCACGGGGTACCGCCCGCATGCTCCGCTCACAGCCACACCAGGGCTCGCTCCGCAAGCGGGCAGCACGCCCGCTCCTGCGTCACGGGGTACCGCCCGCATGCTCCGCTCACAGGCCGGACGTTAGTGCCTGACTCGACGGGGCGGCGCGGATCCCGTCGTGTCGGCCCTGCCGGAGGCCGGCTGCTCCTACGCTGACCGGCGTGACCGCGCCCGCAGGACGTCGCCGGCAGGTCGGGGCCCGGCGCCGCGACCGCCACGGCCGTGGGCTGCGCGGACCGCTGCTCCCCCGCGACGTCACGGTCGGCGGCCGCTCCGTCCGGGTGCCCGCCTCACAGACCCGGGGCGAGCGGTTCGACGACCTCGTGCTCGACGCCGTCGAGGCGCTCGAGGGCCGCTGGGGCGAGCAGCTCAAGGGCGTCGAGTTCGCCGTCGAGGACGTCCCGCCCGTCGGTGCGGACCCCTCGGCCTACGCCTTCGACGACGACGTCGTCACCGACGACACCGCCGGCGGAGCGGTCCCCCTGGGGAGGCTGCTGCCGGGTGGGCGCGACCGCTCCGGCCGCTCGACGTCGCCGCGGGTGGTCGTCTACCGCCGCCCGCTCGAGGCCCGCGCCGCCGACCGGCTCGACCTCGCCGACCTCGTGCACGACGTCGTCGTCGACCAGGTGGCCCGCCTGCTCGGCCTCGACCCGGACGACGTCGACGGCTCCCGCCGGTAGCTCAGAACACCCCGGCGGCCGGGTCCCGCACGACGGCCGGCCGGGCCACCCGTCCTGGGACCGACCGCAGCACGAGCAGCGTCGACAGCGGCCCGTCGACGCCGCGCTCGCGCAGGTACCGGGCCGCCTGCACCGGTGCCGACCCCGGCAGCGGGCGGACCTCCACCGCCAGGCGGCCGGTCGCTCCCGGCGGCAGGAACGACGACAGCTTCACCGCCACCGTCCGCCCCGCCGCGACGGCGACCGTCCTCGGCCGCGGCAGCGCCCCGGCGACGCCGACGACCCTCACCGGCGCCACCTGCACGCGGGCGTCGCCGTCGAAGGCGGTGAGCAGCAGGGTGCTCTCGGTCGGCCGGTCCAGCACGACGTCCGTGAGCAGCGCGGGACCCCGAAGAGCGGCGGCGGCACCGGTCCAGGCCAGCTCGCGCACCGGCCCCTCCGGCACCCCCGGCCGCGCGTACTGCGCGTCCACGACCAGCCCGCACGCCAGCACCGGCCCGCCCTCCGACACCACGCGCACCGACGCCGGCGTCGCCGCCAGCTGCTCGGTGAGCTCCTGCGCGACCACCAGCCCGGCCGGCACCGTCACCGCCTCGAGCCCCGGCGGCGTCACCAGCCCGTCGGCGGTGGCCAGCTGCAGCGAGACGACGGTGTCCTCCGTGCCGGGGTTGGCCACCAGCACCGTGCGCCGGCCCGGCCCCGCCGGCAGCCCCGCGACGACGACGGTCCGCGAGGGCGTGCCGGCCGGCGGGACCCAGTCGCTGCCCCGAGGCACCCGACCGTCGAAGCGGGCGTGCCGCACCCCGGCGGCGAAGCGGCCCTGGGTGGCGCGGACGTGCACGGCCAGCAGGTCGCGGTCCGGCGCGAGGCGGTCGAGCGGGACGGCGGTGCGGGCGTGTGCCCCGATCTCGATGCCCCGGCCCGGGCGCGCGTCCACACGGCCCGACGCCGTCTGCACCTGCACGTCGACGACCGCGGGGGTGTCGTCGGGGTTGGTGAGCAGCAGGACCGTGCTGTCGCCGACCGTCGTGGCGCCGCCGACCCACCAGCCCTCGGTCCGTGGTCCCTCGCAGCGCAGGGCCGCCAGACCCCGCTGGCTGCCCGAGCTCCCGCGGGTCACCTGCTCGACCTCCAGCCCCGCCGCGAGCGCCCCCCTAGCGCGCACGAGCAGGGCGTCACCGTCCAGCTCCTGCGCCAGCCCGACGGCGACCTCGCCGGGCCGGGTCAGTGCGAGCGGGACCGGGGCGGAGGTGCGGGCGAGGGCACGCCCGTCGGCGCTGCCCGTCCCGCCCGACGTCGAGGCCGCGCCGGCGCTGACCCGCGTGCGCAACTCTGGCGGGACCTGGCGCAGGTCGGGGCAGACCGCCTCGGACGCCACGACGGGGACGCTCGAGGCGGCGGGCGCACGGACGGCAGGGGTCGGCACGAGCTCCCCGGCGACGACGAGCAGGGCGAGCAGCACGGCCAGCAGCAGCGCGGGCGGAGGCCGGCGGTTCACGGGTCGGACCTCCCGCTGCCGGGCCCGGCGACGACCGTCGCGGCGAGCACCAGCAGCGCCTGCAGGGCGAGCAGCGGGCCCCGGGAGCCGGCGTCGTGCGCCACCCGGACCGCTCCGCCCGTGCGCGGCAGCACGAAGCCCTGCGCCCAGCCCCAGGCGGTCGCCCGCGGCAGCGGCCTGCCCGCCACGGTCGCCGTCCAGCCGTCCCCGGCCGGCTCCGCCAGGACCAGCAGGCGGCCCGCCGCACCGGCCGGGACGGTGCCTCGCACGGCCACCGGAGCGGCGCTCCGCAGCACCTCGGCGTCGGGCCCGTCGGCGCCCCGGCGGGCGGCTGCGGCGGCGGCCGGCGGGAGCAGCTGCAGCCGTGAGGTGGGCGCCGACACCTGCCACAGCGGCAGCGGCTCGTCGCCGCGGCGCACCAGCCCGGCCTGCGCGTCGAGGGCGGCGACCAGGGACGGGCTGCTGCCGCGCACCGCCACGAAGCGGACCGCCCGGGTCGAGAGCGCGGCGACGGCAGCCGCTCCACGGGCACTGGCGAGGTCGGCGACCACACCGTCGAGAGCGTCGTCGTGGCCGGCCGGGTCGCCGAGCCGGGCCCCGGACGCCCCGACGACGGCGTAGCGGAGCGGGGCACGGGGCGCAGCAGCGAGCACCAGGGCGCGCAGGCCCGGCTGCTCGGCCAGCTCCGC
>JAODNQ010000103.1 GCA_025464695.1 Frankiales bacterium
TGATGCTCGCCGCCCCCTTCGTCCGGACGCTCGCCGGCCTGCTGGTGCTGCTGGGCGTCGGCCTGCCCGCACTGGTGCCGCTGGCCCTCGCCACCGCCGCCTGGTCGCGCACCCGGATCGGCCGCGCACCGCGCACCACGGCCCTCGCGACGCTGGCTGCCGTCGCCGGTCTGCTCGTGCTCGACGGGCTCGTCGGCGTCCTGCTGTGCGACCTGCTGCTCCTGCTCTGGGCGGCCGAGGACGTCGCGGACTGGTGGAGCGACCGGCTCGTCGTCACCGACAAGCGCGTCTACCGGCGCTACGGCGTCTTCACCCGGCACGCGCCGTCGGTCTCGCTGACCGCGGTCGCCTACCTGGACGCCGCCGTCCCGCCGCTCGGCCGGGCGCTCGGCTACGGCACCCTCCTGCTCGACTCCGCCGCGCAGCGCGACGCGCCGCTGTCGCGCTTCGACCTCGTGCCCGACGTCGTCGCGGTGTCGCACGAGGTGCTGCGGCTGCGCGCCGCGGCCATGCCGAGGTTCCCGCCGCTGCCGCACTGAGCGGCAGGCAGACTGCGCCGGTGACCGCTCCTCTCCTGGCCGCAGGCCTCGGCCTGCTGGTGCTCGCACTGTCGGCGTGCAGCGCCGAGCACGTCTGCGGGGGCAGCGACGTCGCGGTGCGGCTGCTGCAGCCGGACGGCAGCCTCGGCGGGTACGCCTGCCTGGGCGAGGAGTCGACGCTGCCTCCCGGCGTGCTGACCTACCCGGGCCGGACCCCGGACCGCCTCGACGACCCGCCCGCGGCCGACGCTGCCCTGGCCCGCGAGGTCGTCACCGCCCGCGCCCGCCTCGGCAGCCGGGCCACCGACGTCAGCGTCGCCGACGCCGTCAGGGCCGCCCGGTGAGCCAGGGCAGCCTGTTCGACGACGACGTCCCGGCGCCGGCCGCAGTGCCCACCACGCCGCCCGTCGTCGCCGCCACCGACGGCTCCGCCCGCCCGAACCCCGGCCACGCCGCCGGCGCCTGGTACGTCGGGCCGGACTGCTGGCAGGCCGTGCCGGTGGCGGGGACGTCGACGAACAACATCGGCGAGCTGACGGCGATCCGCGCGCTGCTCGAGGCGGTCCCGGCGGACCGGCCGCTGCACGTCGTCTACGACAGCACGTACGCGCACAGTTGCGTCACCACCTGGGTCCGCGGCTGGAGCCGAGGCGGCCGGGTGCCGCCCGAGCAGTGGCGCACCAAGGCGGGCGAGCCCGTGAAGAACGCCGAGCTGATCGCCGCGACCGTGTCGCTGCTCGAGGGCCGGACCGTGACGTGGTCGAAGGTGAAGAGCCACACCACGCTGACGACGACCGAGCACGCGCTCAACCGCGAGGCCGACGAGCTGGCCGCCGCGGCGGTGGCGGCGCTGACGGCGGGGCGGCGGGTGGAGACCGGACCGGGCTGGACCGCCTGAGCCGCTCACCTCCCGCCCTCCCGCGTCAGCCCTGCCGCAGCTCCTCGGTCAGCGCCGGCCACACGTGGGGGTCGTGGCCCGGCACCAGCCGGTAGCCCTTCTCCGCCGCGAGGGCCTTGAGGCGCAGCAGCGGCTCGAGCGTCGCCTCGGGCGGCACCCCGACGCTGCCCCCGACGGGCTTCTCGTCGTCGATGTTCTCCTGCAGGTCGGCGGCGTCGAAGGCGAACACGTACCCGCCGCCGCCCTCGAGGTCGACCATGAACGACTGGTGGCCCGGGGTGTGGCCGGCGGTGAGCAGCGCTGTGACGCCGGGGGCGATCTCGACGTCGCCGTCCGACACCGCCCACTGCAGGCGGGGGTCGTCGAAGTCGACCCGGAAGATGCCGTGCCGCTCGGGCTCCGGGTGCGGCGCGTGCAGGCCGTAGTCGAGCTCCCGCTTCTGCACGTGCACCGGGACGTCGCGGCCGGCGAAGTGCCGGACGCCGCCTGCGTGGTCGTTGTGCAGGTGCGACAGGGCGACGACGCTGACCTGCTCGAGCGCGAGCCCCACCTCCTCCAGCGCCTGCGTCAGCGGGTCGCCGTCGCCGGGCGGGAGCACCGCCTCGATGCCGTGGCCGTGGAACCGGCGGTACAGGACGGGGTCGCGGACGAGCGCGGGGTTCAGGCCGGTGTCGAGCAGCAGCCAGCCGTCGTCGACCTGCAGCAGCACCGCCGGGACGGGCTCGAGCAGGCGCTCGGCCGGGTCGGCCCCGAGGACGCTGACCGTCTTGGGCAGGTCCTCCCACCCGAGGGTCAGGGGGATCACTCTGCGGACCGTCATGCGCGCCGCAGCCGCGGGTCGGCCCACACCTGGGCGAGGTCGACGAGGGCGTTGAGGACGACGTAGCCGGCCCCGAGCACCAGGGTCGTGCCGGCCACCGCCGGGAAGTCGATCGTCTGGATGGACCGCGCCGTGTACAGGCCGACGCCGGGCCACGCGAAGACGCTCTCGACCACGACGACCCCGCCCATGAGCAGGCCCACCTGCAGGCCCGCCATGGTCAGCGGCGCGGACAGGCTGTTGCGCAGCCCGTGCCGCAGCAGCACGGTCCGTTCGGGCAGCGCCTTCGCCCGGGCCGTGCGGACGTAGTCCTCCCGCAGCACCCCCTGCAGCGACGACCGCAGCGTGCGGGCGATCGCGACGGCCGGGCCGATGGCCAGGCAGACCGCCGGCATCACGAGGTGGGCCAGCGCGTCGGACCAGACCGCGACCTGCCCGTGCAGCAGCGCGTCCACGGTGATCATCGCGGTGGGCCCCGTCGGGGCGACGAGCCCCGGCGTCAGGCGGCCGCTGCCGGGCAGCACGTGCAGCCCGGCGTACAGGGTCAGCAGCAGCCCGAGCGCGAGCAGGAACGGCGGGGCGCTCGCCAGTGCCACGAGCACCAGCTGGCTCTTCTTCCCCCGCCCGCCGGCCGTGAGGATCCCCAGCAGCCCACCGACGAGCAGGGCCAGCAGCCCGGCGGTCAGGGCCAGCTCGAGCGACGCCGGCAGGAAGGCACCGAGGTCGGCCGACACCGGACGCCGGGTGTGCAGGGACGCGCCGAGGTCGCCGTGCAGGGCGCGGGTCAGGAAGTGCCAGTACTGCGTCGGCAGCGGGTCGTCGAGGCCGAGCCGCACCCGGGCGGCCTCCACGGTGGAGGCGTCCGCGGACGCCCCGACCATGGCCCGTACCGGGTCCGCCGGGATCACGGACTGGAGCAGGAAGACGACCGCCGACAGGGCGACGAGGACGGCGACCAGGCCGGCTGCTCGCCTGGCGAGGAAGCCGGTCACGAGCGGCTCAGCTTCGCGAGGTCGAGGGTCCACGGGTAGTTCGGGACGTGCTCGAGACCGGTGAGGTCCTTGCGCACGACCATCGTGTCCTCGACGTCGGCGAGGAACAGGATCGCGCCGTCGGCGGCGAGCAGCTGACCGGCTCTGCCGTAGAGGGCGTCGGCCGCGGCCTTGTCCGTCGTCGCCCGGCCCTGGTCGAGCAGCGCGTCGACCGTCTTGTTGCTGTACCCGAAGAAGTTCAGTCCGCCACCGGTGCCCCAGAGGATGCGGGCCCAGGTGTCGGGGTGCGCGGCGTCGGGGGTGTTGGTCTGCAGCATCATGCTCGGCGCGTGCTGCACGTCGGCGGCGAAGCCGTACGCCTGCGCCGGCTGCACCTCCCGCACGGTGACGACGAACCCGGCCGCCACCAGCTTCTGCTGCAGCAGCTGCGCGAGGCGCTTCTGCACGCCCGACTCGTCCGCGCTGTAGGCGAAGTCGACCTTCGGGCTGCCGGGCACCTTCGCGGTCGACGCCGGGTAGCTGACCGGCGCGAGCGCGGGGTCGAGGATGCCCTTCGGGTAGGTGCTCTTGGCCGGCGACCCGTACTCGCCGTAGACCTCCTCCACGATCTCGTCGCGGTCGATCGCTCCGGCCAGGGCCTTGCGCACGGCGGGGTCGTCGAACGGCGCCTTCTGGGTGTTCAGGTAGAGCATCGACTGCAGGAACGAGCCGAAGCGCTCGACCTCCAGCGCGGGGTCCTCGGCCGCCTGCGGCAGCTCGGCGACCGGGTAGCTGTGCAGGACGACGTCCTGGTCGCCGCTGCGCAGCGCGAGGATCTGCGCGTTCATGTCGGGCGTGATCCGGATGTCGACCTGCTTGCTCTTCGCCTTCTCGCCCCAGTAGCCGTCGAAGCGGGTCAGCGTGTAGGTGCTGCCGCGCGAGAAGCCGGTGAGCTGATAAGGCCCGGTGCCGTCGGCGTGGCTCTTGGCCCAGGTCTGCGCGTGGTCGGTGCCGGCGTTCTCGGTCAGCGCCTTCGGGCTGATCATCTTCGGCCCCCAACTGCTGGCCAGGTAGTCCAGGAACGGCGACGTCACGCCCTTGAGGGTCAGCACGACGGTCCTCGGGTCGGGCGTCGCGATCGTCTTGACCGGCTCGAGCATGTACGCCGGGGCGTTGCCGACGGCGGTCCGCCGCTCCAGCGACGCCTTCACCGCGGCGCTGTCGAACGGCGTCCCGTCGTGGAACGTCACGCCGTCGCGCAGGGTGAACGTGTAGGTCAGGCCGTCGGGGCTGACGACGTACTTGGTCGCCAGCGACGGCACGATCGTCGTGCTGTCGGGGGCGTACTTCACCAGCCCCTCGTACGCCGACAGGATCACGGCGTTGCCCTCGATGTCGTAGAAGACGTCGGGGTCGGGGACGGACATGTCGGCCAGGTACGCCAGGTGCAGCGTGCCGTCGGTGCTGGACGCCGCCGTGGTCGCGGCGGGCGAGCTGGTGCAGGCGGCGGCCAGGGCGAGCACGGCCAGGAGCCCGGCAGAGCGGGTGGCGCGTCGGGTCACGAGGGTCTCCAGGGGTTCGGACATCAGGCGTCAGCGGTCGAGGCGGTCGCGCACGGCGTCGCCGGCGAGGTTGGCGACGAGGGCGAGGGCGAACACGGCGGTGGCAGGGACGGCGGCGACCCAGGGGTGGCCGAGCAGGTAGGGCAGGCCCGACGCCGCCATGGCGCCGAGCTCGGGGGTGGGCGGAGGGGCACCGAGGCCGAGGAAGGACAGAGCGGCCAGGGCGAGCACGAGGTTGCCGACGTCGAGCGACGCGGCGACGAGGACGGCGGGCACGGCGCCGGGGAGCAGGTGGCGGCGGGCCAGGCGGAGCGGGCCGACGCCGGCCAGGCGGGCGGCGTCGACGTGCGGCCGGGCGAGCAGGACGCGCACCTCGCCGCGGACGATGCGGGCGTACCAGGGCCACCACACGAGGGCCACGGCGAGCAGCACGTGACCGAGCGAGGGGCCGAGCGCGACGACGACGGCGATGGTCAGCACCGGCCCGGGGAGCGCCAGGAACAGGTCGGTGACGCGCATGAGCAGGCCGTCGACCCAGCCGCCCCGGACCGCCGCGACGAGGCCGACCAGGCCACCGACGAGCACGCCGCTGGCGACGACGAGCAGGGCCGAGAGCCAGGAGGCGCGGGCGCCGAGGAGGGTGCGGCTGAGCAGGTCGCGACCGAGGTCGTCGGTGCCGAGCAGCGCACCGCCGTGGAACAGGGACACGAAGGGGCCGGCGCCACTCGGTGCCGTCCCGCTGTGCGGTGCGAGCAGCGGGGCGAGCAGCAGCACGAGGGTGACGCCGACCAGCACGGTCGTCCCGCTGCGCGCCGGCAGCCGGATCCCGGAGGCGGGGAGGCGCAGCCGGACGGCGGACGCGGGGGCGACGGGCTCGGAGACGGCCACGGTCAGCTCCTGTCTGTCGCGACGGTGGGGACGGCCGCGAGCAGCCGCTTCGTGAGGTCGGCCTGCGGGTCGCGCAGCACCTGCTCCGACGGCCCCTGCTCGACGATCCGGCCGGCGTCCATGACGGCGACCTCGTCGGAAACCAGCCGGGCGGCGGCGAGGTCGTGCGTGACGAACAGCAGCGCGAGGTCGAGCTCACGGCGGAGGCGGCCGAGCAGGTTCAGCACGACGGCCGCCAGCGACACGTCGAGCGCGCTGATCGGCTCGTCGCAGGCCAGCAGGGTCGGCGGGACGACGACGGCGCGAGCGAGCGCCACCCGCTGCCGCTGCCCGCCCGACAGCTGTCGGGGCTTCGCCGCGGCGGCCTCTCCGGGCAGCCCGACCAGGAGCAGGGCGTCGCGGGCCGCGGCGCGGCGAGAGGCGCCGTTGCCGGGCTCGACCCGCAACCGCTCCTCGAGCAGCTCGCCGACGCTCATCCACGGCGTCAGCGACGCCCCGGCGTCCTGAGGCACGAGCTGCGGGCGGTCACCGGCGGCGAGCAGCACGGAGCCGCCGTCGGCGCGCTCGAGGCCGACCGCGATCCGCAGGGTGGTCGTCTTGCCGCAGCCGCTCTCGCCGACCAGGGCCACGCTGCCGCCGCGCGGGACGGTCAGGCTGACGCCCTGCAGCACCTCGCGCCGCTGCTTCCTGCGGCCGAACGCCTTGGTGACGTCGGCCAGCCGCAGCGCGGCGTCGTCCGAGCCAGACCGCGGGGAGACGTCGGGCCAGGTGCCGACGTCCCGCAGCCGCACCGTCACGAGCTCCCGGGAGCAGACGCAGGCGTCGACGCCGCGGTGGCGCGGGGAGGCGTGCAGGTCGGGGACGGCGGTGCGGCAGCGGGCCTCCGCCAGGCCGCAGCGGGGCGCGAAGGCGCAGCCGGGCTCGGGGCTGCGCGGGTCGGGCGGCTCACCGGGCAGGGTCGCGAGGGGGACGTCGCGGCGGGTGGACGGGCCGATGCGGGAGGCGAGCAGGCCGGCGGTGTACGGGTGACCCGGGCTGCGCAGCACCTCGGCGGCGTCGCCCAGCTCGACCAGGCGGCCGCCGTAGAGGACGGCAACGCGGTCGGCGACCTGCGCGGCGACGGCGAGGTCGTGGGTGACGAGGACGACCGCGGTACCGGTGTCGTCGCACAGCCGGCGGAACAGCCGCAGCACCTCGGCCTGCACCGTCACGTCGAGGGCCGTCGTCGGCTCGTCGGCCACGACCAGCTTCGGGTCGCCCGCCACGGCCATGGCGATCATGACGCGCTGGCGCAGCCCGCCGGACAGCTCGTGCGGGTACTGCCGCAGCCGCCGCTCGGCGTCGGGGATGCCCGCCGCGCGCAGCGCCTGCAGGGCGCGCTCCGGGGTGCCGGCGGCCTCGACCACCTGGTCCCCGATGCGCATGGCCGGGTTCAGGCTGGTCATCGGGTCCTGGAAGACGGCGCCGGCAGCCCGGCGTCGCGCGGTCCGGCGTCCGGCGTCGTCGGCTCCGACCATGTCCGTGCCGTCGAGCAGGGCGGTGCCGGACACCGCGGCGGTCGGGGGCAGCAGGCCGAGGCTCGCCATCCCGAGGGCGCTCTTGCCGCTGCCGGACTCCCCCACGAGGGCGAGCACCTCGGCCGGGCGCACCTCGAGGGTCACGCCCCTGACCGCCTGCACCCCGCCCGCGAACGTCACGTGCAGGTCGGTCAGCCGCAGCACGTCTGCCGCGGCCGGAGGTGCCGCGAGGCGCCGCTCCTCGAGGGCCGTCACGCCGACACCAGCGGCAGGAGGACGTCGCTCGCCACGACGGCGTCGCGCTGCAGGTAGGCCATCGCGCGCAGCGCCGCGGCGTGCGCGTCCGCCGACGAGCCGATCACGCAGTCGGACAGCACCCGCAGGTGCAGGTCCCTCTGGTGCGCGTCCGCGAACGTGTAGTGCACGCAGACGTCGGTCAGTGCCCCGACGAGCACCAGCGTCGTGACGCCCATCCCCCGCAGCAGGATCTCGAGGTCCGTGCCGACGAAGACCGAGTAGCGGCGCTTGCGCACCAGGTGCTCGCCGTCCCGCGGCCGCAGCTCCGCGACCAGCTCGGTGCCCGGCTCGCCGTCGACGCAGTGCACGCCCTCGGCGCCGTCCAGCTCGCGGCCGATGTCGAGCAGGTCGGGCCGGTGCACCTCCTGGCTGAACAGCACCGGCAGGCCGGCCGCGCGGAACGCCTCGACCACCCGCGCCGTCCGCGCGACGACGTCCTCGAACCCCGTCATCAGGCCGATGCCCGCGTCCTCCGCGGACATCCGGCCGCACTCCTGCAGGTCGATGACCAGCAGCGCCGTGCCCGGCTGCAGTGCGCTCACGAGCGTCTCCTGTCCGCCCGGCCACTGACCGGCGGCGGACAGCCGGGGACCAGTGGTCTCCCGGGCTTTTGTCCCTCCGTGTAACGGCGCCGCGAGGGCGGCACCGCCCGCACCTCTCGGACCAGACCGCCCTCCCTCGACCTCGAGGAGGGGCGCGGAACCCTAGGTGCTGTGTGTGTTCGGTTGTAGGAGCGACCGTAGGAAGGGCCCGTGTCGGCCCCGTTACGCCCGCGCACCACGCGCGTGACAGCTGGCTGGGAGGTCAGCCGCGGACCAGCACCTGCTCGACGTCCATGCCGCTGTCGGCCGGCAGGTCCCAGGGGCTCGGCGCCACCCCGGCCTCGACCAGCCGGGCACCGAGCGCCGCGACCATCGCGCCGTTGTCCGTGCACAGCCCCGGCCGCGGCACCCTGAGCACGATGCCCGCGGCGTCGCACCGCTCCTGCGCGAGGGCCCGCAGGCGGCTGTTGGCGGCGACGCCGCCACCGATGAGCAGGTGCCCGACGCCGTGCTCCCTGCAGGCCCGCACCGCCTTGCTCGTCAGCACGTCGACGACGGCCTCCTGGAAGGACGCGCACACGTCGGCCACCGGCACGGGGCCTGCTCCTGAGGCGCTGTGCGCCTCGATCCAGCGGGCGACCGCGGTCTTGAGGCCGCTGAAGCTGACGTCGTAGGAGCCGGGCATCGCACGCGGGAACGCCATAGCGCGGGGGTCGCCGTCCCGTGCCTCCCGGTCGACGGCGGGCCCGCCGGGGAAGCCCAGCCCGAGCAGCCGGGCCACCTTGTCGAAGGCCTCGCCGGCGGCGTCGTCGACGGTCTGACCGAGTGGGGTCATCGTGCGGGTGACGTCCTCGACGAGCAGCAGGCTGGAGTGCCCCCCGCTGACGAGCATCGCGATGCTCGGCTCCGGCAGCGGCCCGTGCTCCAGGACGTCGACCGCGACGTGGGCCGCCAGGTGGTTCACGCCGTACAGCGGACGGTCGAGCGCCACGGCGTACGCCTTGGCCGCGGCGACCCCGACGAGCAGCGCACCCGCGAGACCGGGACCCGCCGTTACGGCGATCGCGTCGACGTCGGACAGCGCGACCCCGGCGTCGGACAGCGCCCGCCGCACGGTCGGGACCATGGCCTCGAGGTGCGCCCGCGAGGCCACCTCCGGGACGACGCCGCCGAACCGCGCGTGCTCGTCGACGCTGCTCGCCACGGCGTCGGCCAGCAGGGTCCTGCCACGCACGATGCCGATGCCGGTCTCGTCGCAGGACGTCTCGATGCCCAGGACGAGCGGCTCGTCAGTCATCGGCGAGCAGCCCCTCGGCACGCTGGCGGGCCCGGCTCGGGTCGAGGTCCTCCTCGAGCGCGACCTCCTCGGCCGCGGCCAGCAGCTCCTCGCGCCCGCCGCCCTTCGCCAGCACCTGCTGCAGGACGGCGTCGAGCTCGCCCCACTGCGGGCGCACCGGGCCCGGCATGTGCCTCACGCTCTGCGGGTCATCGTCCACGCGTCGATCCCCCCCTTGTAGTAGCCCCGTCGCACGCCGGTCCGCGTGAACCTGTGCGACAGGTACAGGTGCTGCGCCGGGGCGTTGTCGGCGCGGACCTCGAGCGACGTCGTCCGGTGGCCGCGCGCGTCCGCCTCGTCGAGCAGGGCCTCGAGCAGCCGCGCGCCGAGGCCCTGCCCCTGCGCCGCCGGGGCCACGGCCATCGTCTGCACGAACGCCTCGTCCGGGTAGTCGCACAGGCCCGCGTACCCCACGACGGCCTCCCGCCCCGCCCCCTGAGAGGACAGCGCCACCAGGTAGTGGCGGGTGTCGACCTGACCGAGCTCGGACCAGAACAACCGGTCGCTCCAGGGCTCGTCGGGGAACAGCTCGCGCTCCAGCGGGACGACGTCGGCGACGTGCCACCAGCGGAACCGCGCGAGGCTCACCACGGGGCGGTCTCGGTGACCGTGCGGCCGTGGCGCAGCGACACCCGGTGCAGCTCCTGACCCGACCTCAGGTGCACCTCGTCGTCGAGGGTCCCCAGCAGGACGGCGTCGGGGCCGAGCGCGTCGCTCTCCCAGGCCAGGCCCTCGGCGTCGTAGCCGGCCAGGACGTCGGCGTCGAGGAGCAGGGCCAGGCCGCGGTCGGGGTGGGGGTCGAAGCCGCGGACGCCCGGGCGGGGCAGCCGCGACCAGACGTCGGGGTCGCGGGTGTCGACGAGGTACGGCTCGTCGCCGACCGCCACGAACAGGGTGTGCGGCTCGGGCCAGGACGCCACCACCGACAGCTGCCCCTCCACGAGCCGGCTGGCGAACACGCCGGTCCAGACCCGTCCTGTACCGGAGGTGATGCGCAGCCAGGCGCCGTCGCGGCCGCCGTCGCGCCGGGCGCCCGGGTAGTAGACGCGCTCCGGCACCTTGCTCATCCCGCGCAGCGTGCGCTCGTGCGCGACGTCGAACGCGTGCGGGAAGGCGTCGAGCCAGAGCGGGGTGTCGGTCACGGGCGGTCCCCGGTCACGGCGTCACGCGCTTGGTGCTCGCGCTGGCGACGGCGTCGGGCCGGCGCAGGTACAGCGGGGTCAGCGCCTCGGTGGGCGCGCGGTCGACCACGCGGCGGGCCGCGAGCAGCACCAGGCCGTCGGCGCTCGGGTAGGACGGACCGGTGGCTCCCGGGAAGTGCTCCGGGTACCGCAGGGCGCCGTCGCCGACCACCCGCCCCTCCCACTGCGTCGCCCGCAGGGCCTCGGCGAGGTCCGCGGGGCGCATCACCGACGGCCCGGCGACGCGCTCGTCGCCCTCGTCGTACTCGGCCCAGTAGACCTCCTTGCGCCGCGCGTCGGTGACGACCAGGCGCCGCCCCGGCTCGTCGCTCCACGCGTCGACGGCGTCCAGCGAGCACGCGCCGTACGCCGGGATCTCGAGGGCGTCGGCCATGACCAGGCCCGTCGTGATGCCGACCCGCAGGCCGGTGAAGGGGCCCGGCCCGACGCCGACCGCGACGGCGGTGAGGTCCTGCGGCGTCGCGCCCAGCTCGGCCAGCACCTGCCGGACGCCGGTGGCGAGGAGCTCGCCGTGGCGCTTGCCGTCGACGACGGACCAGTCGGCCTGCCGGCCCCAGCGGGTCCCGCCGGCGTCCCCCGCGGTGTCGTCGGCGTGCAGCTCGACCAGCGCGACGGATACGGCCGGGGAGCCGGTGTCGAGGGCGAGGACGAGCACGGGGCAAGCCTAGGTCGGGCAGCGCACGAGGTCGGTCCCTCCGCTCAAGCCCCCGACCCGGCCCGTCGACCCTCTCCGGGACGACTGCCGCGCGACGAGGAGGACCGGTGGAGCCGCACGACCTGCAGCGGACGCTGCGCCGGCTCGAGCCCGGCGGCTGGACCGCCACCGCGCGCCGGTTCGCGACCACCCTGCGGACCGCCGGGCACGAGCCCGGCCGGCTGCTCGTCCTCGGCACCCCCGACGCCGAGCCCTGGCACCTCACCGCCCACCTGGACCAGGCGGCCCGCTTCCGCGACCTGTCCGCCCTGCAGCCGGTGCTGGTCCGCTGGTCGGTCCCCGAGGGGGCGCCGCCCCACCTGTCCGTCGGCGTCGACGTCGTGGCCCGGGCCGGACGCGGCAGCACGGTCCTCGTCGCGGCCGCGTCCGCGGAGGACGAGGACCTGCTCGAGCGCCTCGACGACGCCCGCCGCGGCGGCGCCGTGCTGCTCGCGGTGCACGGCGGGGGCGGTCCGCTGGACGACCTCGCCCACGACGCACTCGCCCTGCCGCCGGTGCCCGACGGCTTCGGCACGGCCACCCACGCGCTGTCCTCCCCCGCCCTGTACGCCGCCCCCCGACGACGCCTCCTCGGCCGGCGGCGGGCGTGACCGCTCCGACCGGCACGCGCTGGCAGGCCCGGCCCGTCCTCGCCGCCGCGCTGCGCCTGGGCCTGCTGGCCGTCCCCTTCGCGGCCTCGTGGGGCGCGATCAGCCTGGTGCGCGGAGTGCTGACCCCGGGCAGCTCCGGCACGTGGTGGGGGCTGCTGGCCCTGCTCGGCGTCGGGCTGGTCGTCGCGCTCGGCGTCGAGCGCGGCGCCCGCCGCCTGCTGCCGGTCGCCCTGCTGCTGCGACTGTCGACGGTCTTCCCGGACCAGGCCCCGTCGCGCCTGGTGCTCGCCCGGGCCGCCGTCGCCCGCTCGCCGCGGCCGGCTCCCGTGGGCGAGGCCGCCACCAGCACCGACCTCGTGCTCGCCCTCGTGCAGGCGCTCGGCACGCACGACCGCCGCACCCGGGGGCACTGCGAGCGGGTGCGCGTGCTGACCGACGTGCTCGCCACCGAGGTCGGCCTGGACACCGGGGCCCGGGAGAGGCTCCGGTGGGCCGCGCTCCTGCACGACCTCGGCAAGGTGGAGGTCCCGACCAGGATCCTCAACAAGCCCGGCCGGCTCGACGAGGCGGAGACCGCCCGCGTCCGGCTGCACCCCGCCGCGGGTGCGGCACTGGCCCGCCCGCTGCTCGGCTGGCTCGGCGCCGAGGGCGAGGGGATCGTCGACCACCACGAGAAGTACGACGGCAGCGGCTACCCGGCCGGCAAGGCCCGCGACGAGATCTCGCCGGCAGGGCGGTTGATCGGGCTGGTCGACGCGTTCGAGACCATGACCGCGGCCCGCCCGTACAAGAAGGCGATGGCGACGCGTGCCGCCCGGGAGGAGCTCGCCCGCTGCGCCGGCACGCACTTCGACCCGGTGTACGTGAAGGCGTTCCTGGCCGTGTCGCTGCCGCGGGTGCTCTGGGCCATGGGCCCGCTCTCGTTCGTCCTGCAGCTGCCCTTCCTGCGCTCGCTCGCCGAGGCGGGGGCACGCACCGCCGCCCTCGCCCCCGGCGCGGCGAGCTCGCTCGGCACGGGGGCGCTGGGTGCTGCAGGGGCGGGCCTGCTCGTCGCGGGCGGGCTGGGCGGGGGCGGCACCGCTGTGCACAGCGTCCCGGCTCCGGCCGCCCTCGCCCAGCCGGTCGACGACCGGGTCCCGGCGGGGATCGTGGCACCGGCCGTACGTGGCTCGGGCTCTCCCAGCCCGACGCCGTCGTCCCCCGCTCCGTCGCCCGCGTCGCCGTCCGCGTCGCCGGCGAGGCGCGGTGCTCCCGCCGTGTCGCCGTCCCCCGACCCGCCCGCCTCCCCCTCGGCACCGGCCGCGACGACCGCTCCCTTCCCCCGCCCCGCGGCGTCGTCGGCGCCCTCCTCCACCCCTGGCTCCCCCGCGGGCACCGGGGCTCCCGCAGCCCGGCCACTGCCGTCCCCCACGCCCTCGCCCTCGCACCCGGCGCTGCTGTCCGGGCCGCCCCCCTCGACGCCGGACCGCACCGCCACGTTCTCGCTCGCCGACGGCGGACCGTTCGACTGCCAGCTGCAGGGCGCCGCGGACGGCGGCAGCAGCGCCTGGCGGCCCTGCACCGGCACGTTCACCCTCGAGGTCCTGCGCGACGGCGACCAGGTGCTGCGGGTGCGCGACGCCGCCACCCACGCCCTGCTCGACACCTGGACGTGGACCGTCGTGCCGCCGCAGGACGGCCGGTGAGGGGCCTGCTGCCTGTCGTCGTCCTGGCCCTGCTCCTGGTGCCCGGCTGCGACGGGGCCTCCGACGACCGTCCTGCACCCGAGCGGGCGCAGGACGCCGCGACCTCCGCCTGCAGGGAGGTCGCCCCCCTGCTCGCCCGGCCGACCCTGCGCCGCAGCGACCTGTCCGCGCTCACGCGGGCCCGCACGGCAGCGGCGCAGGCGGAACGGCTCGACCCCCGCTGGACCGCGCTGCACGACGCCACCACGGGCGCGCGCGAGGCGGCGCTCGCCGTGGAGGCGAGCAGCCGCACCGCGACGTCGAACACGGAGCAGAGCCGCACCAACGCGGCCTACCGCGCAGCCGTGACGGCGTTGCAGCGGGCCTGCGCGGAGCAGTGAGCGGCAGGCTCCGGCCTCAGCCCTTGTACTGCGCGACCAGCTCCCGCTTGAGCACCTTGCCGGACGGTCCGAGCGGGAACGCGTCCGCGAAGATGATGCGCCGCGGGTACTTGTAGGCCGCGAGCTTGTCCTTGCTCCACGCGATGATCTCGGCGTCGGTCGCCTCGTCGTCACCGGACCGGACGACCACGGCGGTGACCTCCTCGCCGTACTGCGGGTCGGGCAGGCCGATGACCGCGACCTGGCCGACGGCGGGGTGACGGAGCAGGACCTCCTCGACGTCGCGCGGGTACACGTTGTAGCCGCCGCGGATGATCATGTCCTTCTTGCGGTCGACGATCGTCACGTAGCCGTCGGCGTCCTTCGTCCCGAGGTCGCCGGTGCGGAACCAGCCGTCGACGATGGCCTTGCGCGTCTCCTCCGGCTTGTTGAGGTAGCCGCTGAACACGTTGTGACCGCGGACGACGATCTCGCCCAGCTCCCCGGTCGGCAGCAGCTCGATCGCCTCGTCGACCTCGGCCTTGGCGACCTCGACCTCGACCCCCCAGATCGCCTTGCCCACGCTGCCGGGCTTGGGCGGGAAGCCGACCTGGTTGAACGTGGCCACGGGCGAGGTCTCGGTCAGGCCGTAGCCCTCGAGCACCTGTGTGCCGAACACCTCGCCGAACCGCTCCAGCACGGCCACGGGCAGGGCCGCACCGCCCGAGAGCGCGGACTTCAGCTGCGGCCGGTGCTCGCTCGTCTTGGCCGCCTCGACCAGCCCGATGTACATCGTCGGGACACCCATGAAGATCGTGACCTGCTCCTTCACCATCAGCTCGAGCGCCTGGGCGCCGTCGAACCGCGGCAGCATCACGACGCTGGCGCCGACGTAGAACGCGGTGTTCATGCAGCAGGTCTGGCCGAAGGTGTGGAACAGCGGCAGGCAGCCGAGGACGACGTCGTCGGCGTCGATGTCGAAGCTGTGCATCGCCGACGCGACGACGTTCATCGTCACGTTGAGGTGGGTGATCTCGGCGCCCTTGGGCTTCCCGGTGGTGCCGCTCGTGTAGAGGATGACCGCGGTGTCGTCCGCCTCGCGCGGGACGAACGTGTCGACCGGCTCGACCCCGAAGGCCAGGGAGTCGATGCGGGGCGTGCTGCCGTCGTCCTCGGGCTGCATGACCGACAGGACCGGGACGCCGGCGAGCTCGGCGCCCTTGGCGCCCTCACCAAGCAGCGGAGCGGCGCAGACCAGCGCCTTCGCGCCGGAGTCGGTGAGGACGTACTCGATCTCCTCCGCCTTGAGCAGCGCGTGGACCGGCACGCAGACGCCGCCGAGGGCGAGCACGCCGTAGTACGTCAACGGGAAGTGCGGCGTGTTCGGCAGCAGCAGCGCGACCTTGTCGCCGGGGCCGATGCCCTGGTCCTTCAGCACCTGCGCGTACTGCCGGGCGTGCGCCCAGAGCTGGCTGTAGGTGAGGGTCAGGTCGCCGAGCACGACGGCGGTGCGGTCGGCGTGCCGGACGGCGGACTCCGCCAGGATGCTGGCGATCGTCAGGGACAAGGGGTCCTCCGGGGAGACGTGCCCGGTCGCGGGGACCGGGCGTGGCGGCGGTCACGATCGTCCCCCACGACGTGCGGCGGGGCGAGTGCGTGCCCGCACACTGGCACGCCTTTGTGCAGTGCGCGTGCACAGTCCCGCAGGGGTCGGGCTCAGCCCGGCAGCCAGCGCTCCCCGTGCGGGCGGACCCGCGCCGTGCGGACGTCGTCGGGTGCCCGCTCCAGCACCACCTCGAGCCACGACGACGTCACCCCCTCCACCAGCCCCTCGCCCCACTCGACCGCGGCGACGCCGTCGACCAGGGCCTCCTCGAGGTCGAGGTCGTCCAGGTGCGTGATCCCGCTGTCCCGGAGCCGGTACGCGTCGACGTGCAGCAGCGGCAGCGGACCGCGGTGCTGCCGGGCGAGCACGAACGTCGGGCTGGTGACCCGCCCCTGCACGCCGAGCCCGGCGCCGAGGCCGCGGACGAGCGCGGTCTTGCCGGCACCCAGCGGCCCGGACAGCACCAGCAGGTCGCCCGCCTGCAGGAGCCCCGCCAGCCGGCGGCCCAGCGCCTCGGTGTCCTCGACCGTGGGCAGCTCGACCGGCAGCGGGGTGCCGGTGCGGTCCCAGAGGTCCGTCATGCCCCCACCTGCCGTGCTCGCTCCAGCAGCACCCCGCGCGCAGCCTCCTCCGTCGGCCGGCACCGGCCGCAGCACCCGCTCACGAGGTCAGCTGCACGGCCAGCGCGAGGTCCTCGCGCAGCAGCGTCATCGGCGCCCCCTGCGGGCCGTTCCGCATCGCCGCGCTCGGGTGGTAGGTGGGCAGCACCTTCAGCGCTCCGACCTCGTGCACCCTCCCGCGCAGCGTCCCGAGCGGCTCCTTGCCCGGCAGGAACCACCGGGTCGCCGACAGCCCGAGCGTCACCACGAGGGCAGGCGCCACGACGTCGACCTGCGCCGCCGTCCAGGGCCGGCAGTTCGCGGTCTCCGGCCGGGTCGGGGCGCGGTTGCCGGGCGGCCGGCACTTGAGGGTGTTGAGGACCGCCGTGCTCGCGCGGTCGCCGCCCACCTCGGCCAGCAGCCGGTCGAGCAGCTGCCCGCTCCTCCCGACGAACGGCAGCCCGCTCTCGTCCTCCTGCGCACCCGGGGCCTCCCCGACGACGAGCAGCCGGGCACCCTCCGGCGCCGCGCCGACGACCACCTGCGTGCGGGTCGCGGCCAGCTCGGGGCAGCGGGTGCAGGTGCGCATGTCCGCGGCCAGCGCGTCCCAGGAGGTCATCGGGCAGCGCGCGCGATCAGCGACCGCAGGTGCAGGTCGACCAGCGACGGCCGCTCGAGGTTCACCATGTGCCCGCAGCCCTCGACGACCACGAGCTGCGCCTCGGGCAGGGCGTCGGCGATGGCGCGGCTGTGCGCCACCGGCGTCATGAGGTCCTTGCTGCCGACGAGCACCAGCACCGGCACCTCGAGCAGGGCGCCCAGGGCGTGCAGCTTGTCGTGGGACAGGAAGGTGTCGAAGAAGTCCGCCATGACGTCGACCGGCGTGTTCGCGGCCATCTGCTCGACGAACTCGACCAGCGACGGGCTCACGTCGGTGGTGCCGAAGGCGCCGCGGCGGGCGATGAGGAAGGCGAGGTCGGAGCCGAGACGGCGACCGTGCTCGAGCAGCGCGGCCCGGCGGGTCAGCCCGCGGGTGAGCCACGGCAGCAGCCGCTTCGTGACGGGCTCGACCGCCGCGGGCAGCCGGAAGGTCAGCTCGGCGAGGCGCCCCGTCGACGTGGACACGAGGGCGACGCCCGTGACCCGCGGGCCGAACAGCTCGGGCGCCCGGTCGGCCAGGGCCATCACGGTCATGCCGCCCATGGAGTGCCCGACGAGGACGACGTCGCCGGTCGGGACGACCTCCTCCAGCACCTGCTGCAGGTCGGCCCCGAGCTGGTCGATCGTCGAGTGCTGCGAGCTGCTGCGGGTGCTCCGCCCGTGCGAGCGCTGGTCGTAGAGCACGACCCGCAGCCGGCCGTCGGCGGCGAGCGCCTTGCGCTGGTAGTGCCAGACGGCCATCTCCTGCGTGTAGCCGTGCACGAGCACGACCGTCTGCGCGGCGTCCTGCGGCCCGGCCTCCTCCACGTGCAGGCGCACGCCGTCGGGGGTGGTGACCGTGCGGGTGCGGTCGGCCGGCAGGGCGAACCACGGCTCGAGCGCGTCCGGATCGGGCCGCAGGCGCACGCGCCCGATGGCGTAGCGCTCCGCGGTGAGGCCGATCGCGCCGCCCAGGGCGACGACGCCGAGCAGGGCTCCGGCGGGGCCGCCCCTCATGCGTACGTCCTCGGCACGCGGGCGCCGAGCCGGGTGACGATCTCGTAGTCGATGGTGCCGAGGACGTCGGCCCACTCCTGCGCGGTCGGCTCGCCGGCGTCGCCCGGCCCGAACAGCAGCACCTCGTCGCCCGCCTCGGCGGCGTCGTCCCCGACGTCGAGCAGGAACTGGTCCATGCAGACCGTGCCGGCGACGGTGCGGCGCACCCCGCGGTGCAGCACCGGGAGGGCGTTGGTGCCGGCACGGGGGACGCCGTCGGCGTAGCCGAGGGGCACGAGGGCCAGAGTGGTCTCCCGGTCTGTCGTGTACCGGTGCAGGTAGGAGACGCCGCTGCCCGGCGGCACCCGCTTGATCAGCGCGACGGTGGACGCGAGCGTCATGGCGGGCCTCAGCCCGAAGGCCGCGGGCGCCCCGAGCTGCGGCACCGGCGAGAGCCCGTACACGCTCACGCCCGGCCGCACGAGGTCGAAGTGCGCGTGCGGCGCCGTCAGGGTGGCGGCGCTGTTCGCGAGGTGCCGGACGTCGGGGCGCAGGCCGGCGCGCTCGGCCACCTCGACGGCGTCGGTGAACACCTGCACCTGACGTCGGGCGAACGGGTGGTCGGGCCCGGCGTCGGCGTGGGCGAAGTGGCTCCACACGCCGACGACGTCGACCCCCTCGGTGCGCGCCGCCGCGGCGCACAGGTCGGGCCAGGCGTCCGGCGTCGCGCCGCCCCGCGAGAGCCCGGTGTCGGCCTTGAGGTGCAGGCGCGCCGTGCGCCCCGTCTCACGGGCAGCGGCCGCAGCGGCCTGCAGTTCGTCCTCGCTGTAGACGCCGAGGTCGACGCCGGCCGCGACCGCCGCGGTCAGCTCCTCGCCGGGCGCCCACAGCCAGGCGAGCAGCGGTGCCGGAACGTCGGCGGCCCGCAGCGCGAGCGCCTCCTCCAGGAACGCGACCCCGAGCCAGGTCGCGCCACCCGCCAGCGCCGCCCGGGCGCTCGGCACCAGGCCGTGCCCGTAGCCGTCGGCCTTGACGACCGCCATCACCTGCGCGGAGCCCGCCAGCGCGTCGAGCGCCCGGACGTTCGCGGAGATCGCTGCGGTGTCGATCCGTGCCTCGGTCCTCATCGGCTCGTCCTCATCGGGAGGCAGTCTCCCGCACGGCGTCCGCCCAGTGCTCCAGCACACCGCCGGCGGTCGTCGTGGTGCCGCGCACCGACAGCCGGCCGGCCACGCCGTGCAGGTAGGCGCCGAACGCGCCGGCCTCCAGCGGGTCGCACCCCTGGGCCAGCAGCGCGCCCACCGCGCCGGCCAGGACGTCGCCGCTGCCGGCCGTCGCGAGCACCGGCGAGCCGGTCGGGTTCACCAGCCCGCGGCCGTCCGGGCGGACGACGACGGTGGCGTCGCCCTTCAGCAGCACGTGCACCCCGAGATGGGCGGCGAGGGCTCGTGCGCTGCCGACCCGGTCCGGGCCGACCTCGGCCCCGAAGCGGGCGAACTCGCGGTCGTGCGGGGTCAGCAGCGTCGGGGCCGCGCGCCCCAGCAGGACCGGCCGTCGGGCGCAGACCGTCAGGGCGTCGGCGTCCACCAGCACCGGGACGTCGCTGGCGAGCACGGCCTCCACCACCCGCTCGGCCTCGGCGTCCGTCCCGAGCCCGGGCCCCACGACCCAGGCCTGCACCCGCCCGGCGTCGTCGAACGGCGTGACCACCGCCTCGGGCCAGCGCAGCCGCACCTGCTCGCCCGGGTGCTCCGCGCCGGCGAAGCGCACCATGCCTGCGCCTGCCTGCAGGGCCGACCCGACGGCGAGCACGGCAGCGCCGGTGTACTGCGGGGAACCGGCCGCGACGCCGACGACGCCGCGCGTGTACTTGTCGCTCGTGGCGCCGGCGCGGGGCAGCAGCCGGGCGACGTCGTCGTCGTCGAGCACGCCCAGCGACGTCGGCGGCTGGTCCAGGCCGATGTCGACGAGCTCGAGCCGCCCGACGTGCCCGCGGGCCAGCAGCAGCCCCTGCTTGAGGACACCGAAGGTCACGGTGACCGTCGCCTCGACGGCGTCGCCCACGACGGCACCGGTGTCGGCGTCGACCCCGCTCGGCACGTCGACGGCGACCACGGGCACCCCCGCGACCCGGCGGACCAGGGCCGCGGCCTCCGGGCGCAGCGGCCCGCGGCCGCCGATGCCGACGAGCCCGGCGACGACCAGGTCGGCCGGGCCGGGC
>JAODNQ010000150.1 GCA_025464695.1 Frankiales bacterium
CGTGGCGGAGCTGCTGGCCGTCGCCTTCCCGAGCGGCTGGTCCCCGCGGGAGCGGCGGGGCGCGACCCTCGCGGAGCTGCACGCCCCGGTGGCCGACGGCGCCCGGCTGCGGCGCGCCACGGCCGCCCTGTCCGAGGCGCTGCTTACCAGGGGCCCGTACGTGCAGCACGTCTGGGGGCTGGACCCGTCGGGGCGGCTGGACCGCGACCCGAGCGCGCCCGACGCGGAGCCCCCTTCGTGCCCGCCGCCGCAGGAGTGGTGGCTGCGGGTGGAGCGGCAGACGACCGTGCCCCTCGGGGACCGGGCCCTGTTCACGATCCGGCCGTACCTGCAGCCGCTGGCCGCTCTGGACGGCGGGCAGCGGGAGGTCCTGGCAGGGGCGCTCGCGTCGATGTCGCGGGAGGCGGTCGCCTACAAGGGGCTGACCGGGGTGCGGGACGACCTCGTGGAGTGGCTGCGGTCGTGAGCCGGGGCGGGCCGCCCTGGTCCCGCCCTGGTCCCGCCCTGGTCGCGCCCTGGTCCCGCCCTGGTCCCGCCGATCTACCGCAGATCGTCAGCGACACGCCGTACAGAGCGACAAGACGATGACGCTCGCCGGGCGTCGCGTCCGGGCGGGCGGGCGGGACGCGGGCGGACACAGGCAGGCAGGCGGACCGGCGCGGGCGGCCGGACCAGACCGCGCAGCCTCACTGACCGGTCAGCCGGACCGGCCAACGCAGCCGGACCGCCCGCCCTGCCCGCTCGCTCCGACTCCCCTACGCCGCCGGCGGCGCCTCGCGCAGGATCGCCTCGCAGACCGCCGTCCCCTCGCGCGCTCCGAGCGAGACCGCCGACGCGCAGTGCCGGATCCAGCGGACCAGCCCCTCGCGCCCGCCCCCGATGTAGTCACGGGCGGCCTCCTCGTAGTCGTGGTGCAGCTCGACGTGACCGACCTCGGGCGCCGACACCGCCTTGGGGTCGAGCCCCCGGTCGACCAGCACCAGCCGTGCAGCTGCCCGCGCGACCAGCCCGTCGGCGGACCCGAAGGCGCGCAGGGCCAGCAGCTCCCCGTGCACCACGGCGGACACGACGACGGCCGGCGCCTTCGTGGCGAGGACCACGCGGGACAGGCCGTCCAGCCGGGCCGAGACCTCGAGCGGGTCGGGCGCCGAGCCGAGCTCCAGCGGGTCGTCGACGGCCTGGCCGACCGCGCGGGGGCGGCCGAGCACGTCGGGGTCCAGGCCCAGGTCCCCGGCGACGACGACGTGCATCCGGGCCAGCGCCTGGGCCGGGCTGCGCCGCCAGGCGGGCAGCACCTGCCCGAGGTCGGCGTGCAGGCGGACGGCGCCCTCCACCAACCGCGCCCCGCGCTCGTCCTTGGAGGCGAGCGTCACGGTCCCGCCCGCCAGCAGCTGCCCGCGCAGCCGCTCCAGCTCCATGCCGGCGCCCTCGAGCTGGGCCGACGCGCGGGCCCCGCGCAGCGCCGACTCCGCGGTCACCTCCGCGCTGCGACGCCGGAGCACCCGGTGGCCGAGCAGCTTGTCCACGGCGGCACGCGCCTCGGCCACCGCCTCGGGGACGCCGGGCAGGTCGAGCAGCGGAGCGAGCGGATCACCTGCGGGCACCGCGGCGCCAGGGGACGGGGACACCGGCACACGCTAGCGACCCTCCTCGGTCCGCACCGCGAGCTCGGCGAGCTCGGCGAGCTCGGCGTACGGTCGCGCCGTGCTCGTCCTCGGGATGGTCGTCGGCGCCCTCGTCGCCGTCGTCGCCCTCCGCGGGGCCGCGCGGGTGCGCAGCCGACGCCCGTTCGGCAACGAGACGCAGCGCGCCACGCACGCCGCCCTGCACGAGGTGTCGCTGGCGGCGCCGCACCTGCGCGCGGGGCTCACGGAGGACGCCGCCCTCAGGAGCGTCGCCCACCTCCGGCCGCTCCTCGGCTCGCCCGCCGTCAGCCTGGTCGACGTCGACCGCCTGCTCGCCTGGCACGGCGAGGGCGAGCACCACGCCGACGGCTCGCACGCCCTGGCCGCCACGGCCCTGAGCACCGGCCGGAGCAGCGTCGCCTCGACCACCTGCGCCGACCCCGACTGCCCCGTGCGGGCCGCCGTCGTCGCGCCGCTGCTCGTGGACGACCGCGTCGTCGGCGCGCTGACGGCGTACGCACCGAAGAGCAGCGCGAGCCTGGTCCGTGCCGTCGGCGAGGTCGCGCGGTGGGTGAGCAGCCAGCTCGAGCTGGCCGTCCTCGACGACAGCCGGTCGCGTCTGGCGCAGGCCCAGGTGCAGGCGCTGCGTGCCCAGATCAGCCCGCACTTCGTCTACAACGCGCTGACCGCCATCGCCAGCTTCGTCCGCACCGACCCGCCCCGGGCCCGCGAGCTGCTGCTCGAGTTCGCCGACTTCACGCGCTACTCCAGCCGCACCCACGGCGACTTCACCACGCTCGCGGAGGAGCTGCGCAGCATCGACCGCTACCTGCTGCTCGAGCGCGCCCGGTTCGGCGACCGGCTGCAGGTGACGCTCCAGGTGGCCCCCGAGGTGCTCGGCGTCGCCGTGCCCTACCTGTGCCTGCAGCCGCTCGTGGAGAACGCGGTCAAGCACGGGCTCGAGGAGGGCCGGGGCAGCGCGCACATCCGGGTGGTCGCCGAGGACGGCGGGGCCGAGTGCTGCATCAGCGTCGAGGACGACGGCGCGGGAGCGGACCCGGAGAAGGTGCGCGAAGCCCTGGCCGGCACCGGGGCGGGCGGGTCGATCGGCCTCGGCAACGTCGACGCCCGGCTGCGCGCTGTCTACGGCGACGACCACGGGCTCGTCGTCGAGACCGCCCCCGGGGCCGGCACGAAGGTCAGCGTCCGGGTGCCCAAGTTCTCGACGTCGGCGCGGGCCTCGTGACCCTGCGGACGCTTGCCGTCGACGACGAGCCGCCGGCCCTCGACGAGCTCGCGTACCTGCTGCGCGAGGACCCCCGCGTCGGCGACGTCCGCACCGCGCCCGACGCCGTCACCGCGCTGCGCCTGCTCGAGCAGGCGGAGGTCGACGCCGTGTTCCTCGACATCCGCATGCCCGGGCTCGACGGCCTCGAGCTGGCCCGCGTCCTCAGCCGGTTCGCGTCGCCGCCCGCGCTGGTCTTCGTCACCGCCTTCGACGACGCCGCGGTGCCCGCCTTCGAGCTGCACGCCGTCGACTACCTGCTCAAGCCGCTGCGCGCCGACCGTCTCGCCGAGGCCGTCCGGCGGGTGGCGGAGAGCAGGGGGCCGGCGCCGGCACCGGCACCCGCGCCCGAGGAGTCGATCGCGGTCGAGCTGGGCGGCGTGACCCGCTGGGTGCAGGTCTCCGACGTGCGGTACGTCGAGGCGCAGGGCGACTACGCGCGGCTGCACACGGCCGACGGCAGCCACCTCGTGCGCGTCTCGCTGACGTCGCTCGAGGAGCGCTGGGCGCCGCTCGGGTTCCTGCGGGTGCACCGCAGCCACCTGGTCGCCGCCCGGCACATCAGCGAGCTGCGGGTCGAGCCGGGCGGTGGGCACGCCGTCCGGGTCGGCGACCTCGTGCTCCCGGTCAGCCGACGCCACAGCCGGCAGCTCAAGGACGCCCTGCTGCGCCGCGAGGGCGGACGGTGACGACGCCGAAGCGGGTCCTCGTGACGGGGAGCCCGTCGCGCACGGTGCGGCGTCCGCCGGGGCGTCCCGGGGTGCGCGCGCTGGACGAGCAGGACGTCGTCGGCGAGCTGCTGGTGCGCTCGCTGGTGCGGGCGCAGCTCGGGCTCGCCCTGCGGACGGGCGCCGTCGTCGTGCTGCTCCTCGGCGGGCTGCCCCTGCTGTTCGCCGTCGCGCCGTCGACCCGCGACGCGACGGTGCTCGGCGCGCGCCTGCCCTGGCTGGTCCTCGGCGTGCTGGTCTACCCCGCGATGCTGCTCGTCGGCTGGGTGCACGTGCGGCTGGCGGAGCGCAACGAGCGCGACTTCGTGGAGCTCGTGGAGCGCTCGTGAGCGGAGCCTCTCGTCGCAGGAGCAGCGGTGCCGCGCGTCTGCAGAGCGGGCCGCAGCGGTGACCGGCGGCAGCCGCGAGCTCGACCTGCTCGCCGTCCTGCTCGTCGTCGTCGCGACCGTCGGCATCGGCACGTACGGCCTGCGCCTCGCCCGCACCACGAGCGACTTCCTCGTCGCCTCCCGGTCGGTCACCCCGCTGTGGGGCGCGAGCGCCATCGGCGGCGAGTACCTGTCGGCGGCGTCGTTCCTCGGCGTCGCGGGACTGGTGCTCGCGTACGGCGCGGACGCGCTCTGGTACCCGGTCGGGTTCGTCGCCGGGTACGTCGTGCTGCTGCTGCTGGTGGCCGCGCCGCTGCGCAGGTCGGGCGCCTACACCGTCCCCGACTTCACGGAGCTGCGGCTGGGCAGCCGCGGGCTGCGCCGGCTGTCGAGCCTGCTCGTCGTCGCCATCGGCTGGCTGTACCTGGTGCCGCAGCTGCAGGGTGCGGGCCTCGCCCTGCGCGCGACGACGGGAGCACCCGGCTGGGTCGGTGCGGTGCTCGTGGGCGCCGTCGTGACGGTGAACGTGGCGGGCGGCGGCATGCGCAGCGCGACGTTCGTGCAGGCGTTCCAGTACTGGCTGAAGCTGACCGCCATCACCGTGCCGGCCCTCGTGCTGCTGCTCGCCTGGCAGGGCGACGGCCGCCCCGACGTCGCGGGGCCGACGCCGCCGGTGTTCCCCGACCGGACCGTCGTGCAGGTCGACACCGGCGTGCGGGTGCTCGTGGAGGCCCCCGTCGCGGTCGAGGTGGACGGCGTCGCGCAGGTGCTGCAGCCCGGGCTGCGCACGCTGCGGTCGGGCAGCCGCGTCGTGTTCCCCGCGGGGGCGCGCGTCCCGCACGTGGAGGGGCTCGCCGCCACCGACGGTGCGCGCTGGGCCCGGCCGCTGTCGGGAGCGGGCGGCGCGGAGCACCCGCTCTACGCGACGTACGCGCTCGTGCTGGCGACGTTCCTCGGCACCATGGGGCTCCCCCACGTGCTCGTCCGCTTCTACACGAACCCCGACGGCGCAGCCGCCCGGCGCACCACGCTCGGGGTCCTCGCCCTGCTCGGCGCGTTCTACCTCGTGCCCACCGTCTACGCGGCGCTCGGCCGGCTGTACGCGCCCGAGGTGCTCGTCACCGGACGCACCGACGCCGTCGTCCTCGCCCTCCCGACGGCGGTCCTCGGCAGCGGCGTGGGCGGCGCCCTGCTCGAGGCCCTGCTCGTCGCCGGAGCCTTCGCGGCGTTCCTGTCGACGTCGTCGGGGCTGCTGGTGTCGACGGCCGGGGTGCTCGTGCAGGACGTCCTCGGCGGGACGGTGCGCGACTTCCGGCGCGCCGCCGTCGTCGCCGCCGTGGTGCCCCTGCTGCTGGCCCTGCCGGCGGTCGACCTGCCGGTGGCGCAGACCGTGGGGCTCGCCTTCGCCGTCGCGGCGTCGACGTTCTGCCCGCTGCTCGTCCTGGGCATCTGGTGGCGGGGCCTGACCGACCGGGGCGCGGCCGCGGGGCTGCTCGTGGGCGGCGGCCTGTCGACCGGCGCGGTCGTCGCGACCCTCGCGGGGGCGGCTCAGGACGGCTGGGCGGCAGCGCTCCTGGCGCAGCCCGCCGCCTGGACCGTGCCCGCGGCGTTCGCCGTCATGGTGGGGGTCTCGCTGGCCACGCGGAGCCGCGTCCCGGCCGACGTCGGGCGCACCATGCTGCGGCTGCACGCGCCGGAGGCGCTCGGGCTGGACCGACGTGCCTGAGTGCCGGAGCGCCTGACCGCTCGGCGACGCCAGCGCACCGCTCGTCGCACGGGGACACCCCGTCGCCGCACCACCCGTCGACGGTGCTTCCCTCCGGTGCCGCGGGTGGTCAGGGTGAGCCCCGTCACACCCCGGCTACCGAGGAGCACCGTGAGCAGCAGCACCCAGTCCGAGCGGGGGCACGCCGTCTACACCCCCACCGAGACCAAGTACCTCGAGGCCCAGCAGAGCGCCGAGTTCCAGGACCTGCGCCGCCGGTACCGCGGCTGGTGCATCCCGGTCGCCCTGGCGGCACTCGCCTGGTACTTCCTCTACGTCCTGCTGTCGGCCTACGCGGTCGACTTCATGTCGAACAAGCTGGTCGGCAACATCAACGTGGGGCTGGTCCTGGGCCTGCTGCAGTTCGTCAGCGTCTTCGGCGTCACCGCGCTGTACATCTCCTACGCGAACCGCGTGCTGGACCCGGTCAGCACGAGGATCCGCGACGAGTTCGAGGCGGGCCGATGATCCTCGCGCAGTCACCCGAGGCGGTCGGCAACACCGGCCTGAACATCGCCATCTTCACGGCGTTCGTCGTCATCACGCTCGCGTTCGTGCTGCGCGCCGGCCGCACGAACAAGAGCGCGTCCGACCTGTACACCGGCGGCGGCGCCTTCTCCGGCCGGCAGAACGGCATCGCCATCTCGGGGGACTACCTGTCGGCCGCCAGCTTCCTCGGCATCGCGGGCGCCATCGCCATCAACGGCTACGACGGCTTCCTCTACTCGATCGGCTTCCTGGTCGCCTGGCTCATCGCCCTGCTGCTCGTCGCCGAGCTGCTGCGCAACACCGGCCGCTTCACGATGGCTGACGTCCTCGCGTTCCGCATGCGCGAGGCGCCCGTCCGGACGGCGGCAGCGACGTCGACGCTGGTCGTGAGCTTCTTCTACCTGCTGGCGCAGATGGCCGGCGCCGGCGGCCTGGTCGCCCTGCTGCTCAACGTCAACGGCCGCGGCGGCCAGAGCCTGGTCATCGCCCTCGTCGGCGTCGTGATGCTCGTCTACGTGCTCGTCGGCGGCATGAAGGGCACCACCTACGTCCAGATGATCAAGGCGGTGCTGCTCATCCTGGGCGCCGGCCTCATGACGTTCTGGGTGCTCGGCAAGTACGGCATGAACCTGTCCGACCTGCTCGGTGCGGGCGCGGACCGGGGCGCGGCGCTGGAGCCGATGAAGCAGTACGGGGCCACCGGCACGTCGAAGCTGAACTTCATCTCGCTCGCCCTGGCCCTGGTGCTCGGCACCGCCGGCCTGCCGCACATCCTCATGCGCTTCTACACGGTCCCCACCGCGAAGGAGGCGCGCCGGTCGGTCGTCTGGGCCATCGGCCTGATCGGCCTGTTCTACCTGTTCACCCTGGTGCTCGGGTACGGCGCCGCCGCCCTCGTCGGCCCCGAGCGCATCGCCAAGGCACCCGGTGCGGCCAACTCCGCCGCCCCCCTGCTCGCCTACGAGCTCGGCGGCACCCTGCTGCTGGGCATCATCTCGGCGGTGGCGTTCGCGACGATCCTCGCCGTCGTCGCCGGCCTGACCATCACGGCGTCGGCGTCGTTCTCGCACGACATCTACGCCCGGGTCATCCACAAGGGCAACGCGCCGGCCGGCAGCGAGGTGCGCGTCTCCCGCATCTCCGCCGTCGTCATCGGCGTGGTCGCCATCGCCGGCGGCATCGCCGCGAACGGGCAGAACGTCGCCTTCCTGGTGGCGCTCGCCTTCGCGGTGGCGGCGTCGGCGAACCTGCCGACCATCCTGTACTCGCTGTTCTGGAAGCGCTTCAACACCCGCGGCTGCCTGTGGAGCATCTACGGCGGCCTGATCATCACCATCGTGCTGATCGCCTTCTCGCCGGCCGTCTCCGGGCTCCCGACGTCGATGCTCAAGAACTCCGACTTCGACATCTTCCCGCTGGCGAACCCGGGCATCGTGTCGATCCCGCTGTCGTTCCTGCTCGGCTGGCTCGGGACCATCACGAGCAAGGAGTACAACGCGGCCAAGTACGCCGAGATGGAGGTCCGCTCCCTCACGGGCGCCGGCGCCCACCGCGAGGCGCTCGACCACTAGTCCCGCACCACCCGACGGCGCCGTCCCACGGGGGCGGCGCCGTCGTCATGCGGTCGTGTGCCCCAGCCGCTCCTGCAACCGGTCGACCTCGTCCGGCCCCAGCCGGGTCGTCCGGAAGCCGGCGAGCAGGAAGTAGCCCGCGAGGTGCGCCTGGTGCGGCGGCATGTGCGGGAGCGCGCCCCGGGCCAGCAGCAGCGCCCCGGCGACGTCGCGGTCGACCGTGTCGGGAGACGGGCCGGCAGGCGCGTCCCCCGTCCGCGCCACCATCCCGACCCCGGCACCGATGCGGGCGGCCGTCAGCAGGACCTTGCGCAGGAAGGGCGCGTCCTGCTCGGTCGCACCGGTCGGCAGCAGGGGCAGGAGCTGGTCGACCAGGCGGTCGGCTGCGGCGTGCGCCTCGATCTCGTAGGCGTTGCGCAGGCCGCTCTCGTGCAGGGCCGAGGCCGCGAAGGTCGGACGGCCGACGTCGTCCGTCGAGGGCCAGCCGGCGCCGTCCGGCGCGGGGAGCGGCAGGGGCAGCGGTCCGCGGGGACGACGGGAGAACAGGGGCACGCCGACATCCTGCGCCCTGCGGGCGGGCGCAGCGCGTCCGCCCGGCGACGGATCCGACCGCTCGTCGCCCGTGCGCCGCCCGACGGTTGTGGCGCCCGTCACCGTGCGGCAGGGTCGAGGCAGCCCGCACCGCAGACCTGAGGAGCCCCACCCTGTGACCACCACGTCCGGCATCGAGGCCTTCGGCACCGAGGCCCGCCGCTTCGACCCGCCCGCCGAGCTCGCCGCGTCGGCCAACGTCACGGCCGAGGCCTACGAGCGCGCGAGCACCGACCGGCTGGCGTTCTGGGAGGAGCAGGCCCGCCGCCTGCAGTGGGAGACGCCGTGGGAGTCGGCGCTCGACTGGCAGCCGCCGTTCGCGAAGTGGTTCGTCGGCGGGCGGCTCAACGTCGCGGTGAACTGCGTCGACCGCCACGTCGAGGCCGGCAACGGCGAGCGCGTGGCGATCTACTGGCAGGGCGAGCCCGCCGACGACACCCGCCGCATCACCTACGCGGAGCTGCAGCGCCTGGTCTGCCAGGCCGCGAACGGGCTCGAGGCGCTCGGCGTCACCGCCGGCGACCGCGTCTGCATCTACCTGCCGATGGTCCCCGAGGCCGTCGTCGCGATGCTCGCCTGCGCCCGGATCGGCGCCGTCCACTCGGTCATCTTCGGCGGCTTCAGCGCGCAGGCCCTCGTCGACCGGATCACCGACGCCGAGGCGAAGGTCGTCATCACGGCCGACGGCGGCTACCGGCGCGGGTCGGCGTCGGCGCTGAAGCCGGCTGTCGACGAGGCCGTCGTGCGCTGCCCGTCGGTGACGAACGTCGTCGTCGTGAAGCGGACCAAGCAGGACGTCGCGTGGAGCGAGGGCCGCGACCTGTGGTGGCACGACGCGATGGAGGGCCAGAGCGAGGAGCACGTGCCGCAGGCCTTCGACGCCGAGCAGCCGCTGTTCCTGCTGTACACGTCCGGCACCACGGGCAAGCCCAAGGGGATCCTCCACACCTCCGGCGGCTACCTCACGCAGACCGCCTACACGCACTGGTCGGTCTTCGACCTCAAGCCCGAGACGGACGTCTACTGGTGCACCGCCGACGTCGGCTGGGTCACCGGGCACAGCTACCTCGTCTACGGCCCGCTCGCCAACGGCGCCACCCAGGTCATGTACGAGGGCACGCCCGACGCCGGCGGCCGCGACCGCTTCTGGTCGATCGTCGAGGAGTACGAGGTCTCGATCCTGTACACCGCGCCGACGGCCATCCGCAAGTTCATGAAGTGGGGCGAGGACCTTCCGGCGGCGCACGACCTGACGTCGCTCAGGGTGCTCGGGAGCGTCGGGGAGCCGATCAACCCGGAGGCCTGGATGTGGTATCGCCGGGTCATCGGCGGCGACCGCTGCCCGATCGTCGACACCTGGTGGCAGACCGAGACCGGGGCCATGATGATCGCCCCGCTGCCGGGC
>JAODNQ010000162.1 GCA_025464695.1 Frankiales bacterium
ACCCGGCACGACGTTGGCGGGGGCGCTGAGCCAGCCGTCGTCGGACGGCCTCGACCGGACCTGGCGCTGCGCCCCGGTCACAGGCGGTGGCACCTGCACCCTCCCGCCGGCGACGTCGCTGCCGAAGGGCACCTCGACCGCGCTGCAGCTGCTCGTCCGCGCGACGGGCACCGGCGCCGTCCTGCCGGCCCGCCTCGCCCTCCGCGCGACCGCGGCGGGCGTCGAGGTCGCCACCACGACCGCGACCCTGGACAGCGCTGCCGCGACCACCGACCTCCTGCTCGACGTGACGCCGCCGTCCGCGCTGCAGCCGGGTGCGCGCGGCCGGGTCGCTCTCCTGGTGACCTCGCTCGGCGCGGCAGCGCTCGGGCCCGTCGTCGTCACCGACGTGCTGCCGGTCGGCCTGCAGCTGCTCGCCGCCCGCGGCTCCGGCTGGGGCTGCGCCGACGACACCTGCCGGTGGACCGGAGCCGCGGTCGCGTCCGGCGCGTCCCTGCCGCTGCTCGAGCTCGACGTCCGGGCGCCGGGTGCTCCGACGGCAGCACCGCTGCACTGGCGCCCGACCGCCACCGGCACCGACACCGCCGGCGTGGTCCGGACGGCGTCGGCCGACTCCCAGCTCCCCGTGACGGCGGCCGTCCGGCCGACAGCCTCCTTGGCCGCCGCCCTCGAGGGCCCGCCGTCGGTGCCGGCCGGCGGCTCGACGTCCGTGCGGCTCCAGGTCGGGGGCCAGGGGTTGGACGACCCGGCCCTGCGGCTCGTCGTCTCGGCCCCCCTCCCTGACGGGCTGTCCCTCGGAGGCGCCGTGCCGGGCTGGTCCTGCGACGACGCGCGCGGCACCCTCCGGTGCTCGCGTCCGGGTGACCTGGGCAGCGACGGCTCGACCACGGTGCAGGTCCCGCTGCACCTGGCGTCGTCCGTGTCGGGCCCCCTGCAGGTGGCGTTCTCCGTCGCGGTCGACGGCGGGCCGGCGTCCCCGCCCAGCACCGTCACCCTCGTCGCCGTCCCCCGCGACCGGGCCGTCGCGGACCTGGTGGCCGGCCGGCTGGCCGGGCGGACGGTCGTCCCGCTGGCGGGCGGGCAGGCCCTGCCCCTGGTGGGCGGGCGTGCGGTGCAGAGCACGCTCGAGCTGGTCGACCGGGGCAACGTCGCCCTGCAGCCCGGGTCGACCGCCGTCGTCACGGTGCACGCACCCCCCGGCGTCGACCTGACCGGCGGGGTCCGCAGCGGGGCGCGCGGCACGTGGTCGTGCATGCGGTCGACGTCCGTGCGCACCGTCGGGCAGGGGTCCGAGGCCCGCCCGGCGCGCGACCTCGTCTGCCGCTCCGTGCTCGACAAGGCCGTCCCGCTCGACGCCCGGGGCGTGCCGCTGGTGCTCAGCGCCACGGCGCTGACCGTCGCTGCCGGCCGGGACACCTGGCCCGTGGACCTGTCCTTCACCGAGCCCAGGGCGTCCGTGCAGCCCGCGGTCGCCGCGGCCGCCCTGACCGTCGACGTCTCCTACCTCGCCGGGCAGCTCGAGGGCAGCTTCCGGCTGCTGGCGCCCGGGCGCCCCTCGGTCCCGGCGCTGGCCGGGTTCCGCGTCGCGAACGCCGGGACGCAGCCGGTCTCGGGCTGGTCGCTCGTCGTGCTGCCGCCCGTCGGCGGCAGCGTCCGCCCGGCCGCGAGCGGCTGCCGGCTCGCCGCCAGCACCGCCGGCCTGCTGCCGCCTCCCGTCGTCGCCTCCCCGGTCGTCTGCACCGGCGGCGCCCTCGCCCCGGGCCGGGCCGTCCAGCGCGCCGTCGGCGTCCGGCGCGACCGGGCGGGGACGACGCCGTTCCCCCTCCGCGCCGTGCTCGTCAGCCCCGACGCCGTCCGGGGGCGCCCCGCGGTGCGCACCCCGCTGACCGGCGAGGCCCGCTTCCTCGCCCCCCTCGCGGTGAGCGGCACCGCCGTGCCGGCGCGCGTCGTGTCCGCCCGCTCCGGCGGCGCCGCGACCACCGTGTCCCTGGTCGCCGACGTCTCGGGAGCGCTCGACCCCGTCTTCCGCTGGCGGCAGCTCGTCACCCGCGGCGCTCCGCTCGTGCGGGTGACGGGGTCCGGCAAGGTCGCGCAGTTCGCCACCCCGTCGGTCAAGCACGCTGTCCGGCTGCAGTTCGAGGTCGTGGCGACCGACGGGCGCTTCCGCTCCGTCGGGCGCACCAGCGTCGTCGTCGACCCGGCCGCCGCGCCGACCACCTCGACGAGCACCGGCTGGGACGGCAAGCGCGTCGCGGCCTCGGGCTCGCAGGGCCTGCGGGTCGCGCCGATGGTGCCCGGAGCTCCGGTCGCTGCCGGACCTGCCGCCGTCGTCCCCGTCCCCGCGCCCGCTGCCCGCTCGGCCGTCCCCTCGCGCCGCCCCGCGAGCCTGCTCGCCGCCCCGCTGACGGGCGTGCCGTGCCTGGACCTGCGCTACGACTTCGGCGGGGACGGCGGACCGGCCGCAGGCGCCCCGTTCAGCAACCAGGGCGACCGCGGGCCGACCGTGGTGCATCCCGACAGCATCGTCGACGGCCTCGGCAACGACATCACGTCGACCTTCACCTGCGCGCTCGGCACCCGCGACCTCGGGGGCGGCACCTGGTACACCGTCGACGGCGCCGCCGTCGCCAACACCTCCGACCCCAGCGGTCAGGTGGTGCTGGCTGCGGAGCACCTCGGGCTCACCCTGAAGGCCGGGACCTACATCAGGTACGGGACCGGGGGCGGGACGGCGTTCTACACGCTCGGCGTCGTGAAGCCGCCGCGGCCCGGTGTCGGCACTCCGGCAGCGCCGTCCGTCACCGCCGTCACGACGGCTGCGCAGCCGGGCGGGCGCGGCCCGCAGCACCTGCTCCGCGCGTCCGGGCCGACGTGGGACAACCGGACGGCCGCCGCCGACGTCCGGCCCCTGCTGACCGTCTCCCCGACGACGTACCGCTGGTGGTCGTGCACCGCGACGCAGACCCTGGCCGACTGCCGCACCACGCTCGCCAACCGACGGGACCAGACCGGGGCGGACTACCTCCCGGGCGACGACGACGCCGGCCGCTCCCTCTGGCCGGTCGCGACCGCCACGAACAGCACGACCAGCGGCGGGACGCCGCTGACCAGCGCTCAGACCGAGGTCGAGGCCGCGGCCGGCACGTTCGTCAGCGACCCGTACGTCGCGGAGGACCCGGCTGTCTCGTACGACGCCGCCGGGCAGCCGGTCTACGTCACGTCGTCGGCACAGACCGTGCCGGCGACCGCGGTGCTGACGGCGTCCGCGCCGGTCGTCCGCAGCGCCGGGGTCCTGGCGCCGACCACCTACCAGTGGCTGCGCTGCCAGGTCGGCGCCGTCCCGCCGACGGGCTGCGCGCTCGTCCAGGGCGCCACCGCCGCCCGCTACCCCGTCACCGTGGCCGACGACGGCAGTCAGCTCGCCGTGACCACGACGACAGCCCGCGTCGGGGGGACCGCCGCCGTCACCACCCGCAGCGCCGGCACCGTCGAGTCGGTGGGCCTGAGCGTCGCCGGCGAGGTCACGGGCAGCCCGACGCCGCGCCCCGGCGACATCGTCACCGCGCGGGTCACCGGCGTCACGCGCGCCGGCCAGCCCCTCGCCGGCAGCCTGCTGACCTACCAGTGGCTGCGCTGCACGACGACCTGCACCCCCGTCCCTGGTGCCACCGGGGCGAGCTCCACCCTGACGCTCGCCGACGTCGGCACCCAGCCGACCGTGCGCGTGACGGCGACCTCCGGCAGCCTGTCCGGCACCGTGGACCTCGTCGCCGTGGACGCCGGGTTGCCCGTCCGGGTCGGCCCCGGTGTGCCGCCGCCGACGTCCCCCGCGTTCGTCGACGGCGTCGTCGCCGGCCCCGGGAGCGTCCTGACCGGCGTGCCTGCCACCTACGTGACGCAGGTGACCGTGACCGGGCGCTGGGTGCGCTGCACGAGCGCGGCCGCGGTCCTGCTCGACGCCGCGCGCGGCTCGACGCCGGAAGGATGCGTCGACGTGACGGGGACACCGTCCGTCCGCCCCGGCGCCCTCGAGCACGTCGCCGACGCCGCGGACTACGCGGCCGGCCGGCTGCTCTTCGTGAGCGACGGGTCGGTCGCCTTCCCCGGCACCGGGACCCTGCACGACTACACCGTCGCGACGACGACGCCCGCCGTCCTGGCCGCCCCCGGCCCGGCCCTGGTGACCGCGCCCTCGTCCTCCCCGGCCTCCCCGGTCCGGCCCGGGACCGTGCTGAGCCCGACGGCCGGCGTCTGGGCGGCCTTCCCGGCCGTCGCGGCGCACGTCCCGGTCTGGCAGCGCTGCGCCCTCGACGCGCCCGCCACCTGCGCCGACCTCGTCGTCGACGGCGCCCCCGTGACCGGCCCGTACACCGTGGTCCCGGCCGACGTCGGTGGGAGCCTGCGGCTGCGCGACACCGTCGTCGCGGCCGCCGACCCCGCCAGCACCGCGACGGCCTACAGCGCTCTCGTGACCGTCACGGCGGTGACGCTCACCCAGGTGACCGCCCCCACGACCGGCCTGTCCGGCCTCCAGGCACCCGTCGTCGGCACCCCGCTGACCGGCACCCCCGGCACCTACAGCGAGCCCGGCGCGACCCTGGTGGCGTCCTGGCTGAGCTGCCTCGGCACCGACTGCCAGACCCGCGTCACCGGCCTGACGTACACGCCCGGCCTCGACGACGTCGGCCGCTCCCTGGTGCTGCAGGTCGAGGTCAGCGCTCTCGGCGCGACCCTCACGGCGCGGTCGGCCGGCACCGGGCTCGTGGTCGCGGCCGAGGCGCCGGTCGTCGTGACCACCGACCTCGCCAACGACGTCGGGACCGTCCTCGCCGGCAAGCCCCTGGTGGTGCGCGGCGCGGCTGCCGGCACCGGGCCGTTCCGCTACGTCTGGGCTCGCGGCGGCGGCGCGGCAGGCTTCACCGCTGCCGGCGCCGTGCTGACCGTGGCCGCGCCTGCCGACGGCAGCTCGGGCGCGAGCACCTTCACCCTCACGGCCACGGATGCGCTCGGCCGCACCGGGAGCCGCAGCGTCACGGTGGCCTACGGCCCGGGCGCCCCGCCCGCCCTGCTCTGCGGCCTGGCGACCGCCGTCCGCAACCTCCAGGGCTTCGACCTCGGCGGCGGCATCGTCCTCGAGGTGACCAGCGGGACGGTCAGCCTCGGCCCGTGCACCGGTGCCACCACCGTCTCCCTGCAGGGCTCCGCGACCCTGTTCGGTCGGATCTCGATCGCCTCGCTCAGCGCCTCCGCCGACGTGTCCGCACTGACGATGTCGGCCGGCCAGCTGTCCTTCCCGGGCGACCCGGCGCTCGCCGGGGTCGTGCTGCCGCTCAGCGGCTCGCTCACCGTGGGCCTGGCGGCCGGGTCGGCCCGGACCGTCTCCGGGACGCTCACCGCGGGGGACCTGCCGCTCCCCGGCGCGCTCCAGCTGCCCGGCGCCTGGACGGCCGGCGCCCGGCTGACCCTGAGCAGCGACGGCGGCGTGCAGTCCGTGGGGCTGTCGGTCGCCGCCTACGACGCCACCGACGGCGCCTCGACGGAGGAGGACGACGACGGCCTGCCCGTCGCGCCGGAGGGCGCGCCCCGGCTGTCCCTGCTCGGGTCCTACGGCACCGACGGCGCGCTCTCGTTCAGCCTGACCGCCACCGGCGTGGTGCGCTTCGCCGACAGCGGCCTGGACGTGGCCGGCACCGTCGAGCGGGAGGCCGGCGGCACCGCCGTCGTCACGGCCTCCGGCGAGCTGGCCGCTCCGGTGGACCTCGGTCGCGGCGTCACCCTCGAGCGCGCCGCGCTCGCCTGGTCCGGCAGCCGGTTCAGCGGGTCCGGTGCCGTGACCGTCCGGACCCCCGGCACCGCTGTCCTGCGCGGCAGCGTCGCCTTCGCCTTCAGCGACCCGAGGAGCTGGTCGCTCGCCGTCACCGGCAGCGCCTCCGACCTCGACCTCGTGCCAGGGCTCTCGCTCGGTGGCGCGGCGCTGTCGGGCACGCTCTCGCGGTCGCCCGCCGGCACCGCCTTCGGCCTGACCGTCGCGGTCTCCCAGGCGACCCTGACCGGGATCTCGGAGGTCACGCTGAGCGCGCTCCGCCTCGGGATCAGCGGTACCTGCCCGGCCGCCCGGACGACGTCCCCGAGCCCCGGCTGCGCCGCGGTGCTGACCGTCTCCGGCTCGGTCGCCGTGACCGCCGGAGGCAGCACGGTGCGCGCCGGCCTGACCGGTCAGGTCGACACCGCCGCGGGGACGGTGGCCCTCCGGACGACCACCCTCGGCGCCGTCCGGCTGCCCGGTGGCGTCGACCTCGGCAGCACCCGGTTCTCCCTCGACTACGGGCCCGCGCCCACCACCGGACCGGTCGAGGGCCGCGCGCCCCCGGCCGGGGCCAAGCAGCTGCGGGTCGAGGTCGCCGGCTCGTCCACGATCAACGGCACCCTCGTGTCCGCCGTCGTGCGCTTCGGCACCGCCGGGTACCTCGTGGCGTTCAGCCTCGACGCCTTCACGCCCTTCTCCGGCGCCCCGACCATCAGCGACGCCGGTCTGCGCCTGTCCTCCTACGACACGACGATCACCTTCGGCGGACGCACCGAGCGCCTCAAGGCCGGCGAGCTCCGGCTGTTCGGCCGCGTGGCAGCGCCGGCCTGGTTCGCCTCGGCCGTCGGGCGCGACGACCTCGGCTCGGCCTACCTGACCGGCACCCTCGTGCTCGGCGGGACGTCGGCCGACCTGACCGCCCGGTTCACCTTCCCGAAGGTCGACCTCGTCAGCACCGGCGCCGGCGACCTGAGCCTCGACAGCGTCGCCATCCGGATCTCGCTGCAGTCCGGCGGCGTCACGGTCGGGGTCTCCGCCCCGACCACGCTGCTCGTCGCCCCCGCGCAGGGCGCGGCCGAGCCGCAGGCCCTGCAGCTGGCCCTCACGGCCACCTACGCCCCGGCGTCGCAGACCCTGCGCGGCGAGCTGTCGCTGACGTCGGCGACCGGTTGGCAGGACGCGTTCGGCGTCAGCGGGCTGGTCGTGCACGACCTCACGGTCGCGATCGGCATCGTGTTCGGCACGGGCATCCCGACACCCAGCCTGGGCTTCGCCGGCAGCGTCGAGCTGCCGCCGGGCATCGCCGACCCCATCGGCCTGGTCCCGGGCACGCCGGTGACCCTGGTCGCCAACATCGACCTCGCCAACCCCTGCTTCGCGATCGAGCTGGGCCGCGGAGCCAGCACGACGCCGGTCCTCGACGTCGCGCACCTGGGCCTCGTCACCGCCAACCACGCCCAGCTCGTCATCGCGCCGACCGGCTGCGAGGTCGGCCGGTACCGCTACCCCGCGGGCCTGACCGTCCACTTCGACGGTGCCGTCGCCGCGGTGCCCGTCTCAGCCGACCTCACGCTGACGACGTCACCGCTGACGGTCAAGGCCGACATCGACGTCGGCGCGTTCGCGCTCGGACCGCTGACCGTCGACCGGACGCACCTGCGGCTCGAGAAGGTCAGCGACGGCGTCACGCTGCAGCTCGAGGGCGGCGTGCAGGCCTTCGGCGTCACCGCGCAGGTGCAGGGCGAGTTCACGCTCACCGCCGGACGCCGGGTGCTCGACCTGCACGGGCAGTTCACGACTCCGGACCTCGGGGGCTTCCGGGTCGAGGAGCTCTCCGTCGACTTCCACGCCGAGGGCACGAGCATCTCGGCGCACGCGTCGCTCGCCCTCGACGTCCTCGGGTCCCCCCAGACGGCGGAGCTCTCCTTCCGGATCGCCAACGGCCGGTTCGACGAGGCGCGCGCGACCGTCCACCTGCGCGCGCCGCTCGACGTCGGCGGGGGGAGCCTCGCCCTCAGCGGCGACTTCGACCTGCTGCTGCGGACCGGTCAGGCTCCCGACCTCACCTTCGCCGGGTCGGCGACGGCCGACGGCCGGACCCTCGCCGCGGTCAGCGGCCGGGTCGGGCCGAGCGGCATCAGCCTGACGGCCAGGGTCGACGTCCCCGACGTCTTCTCGGCCACGCTCTCCGGCGCGGTCGCCTACAGCTCGCCCGGTGCCGACGCGGCACCCCTGCAGGTCCTCGACCGCGAGGGCACCCTGGTCGACGCCGCTCCCGGCGACTTCCGCTTCGCGGCCACCGACGTCCAGCTCGGCCTGGCCGGCTTCACGGCCGGGGCGGACGTCGTCGTCGGCCACGTCGACGGCGAGACCTGGGGCGACGTCTCGGTCGACCTGCACCTCGGCCTCGGGGAGGTCGCCGCCGGCATCGAGCTCGACGGCAGCTTCTCCAGCGACGGCGACTTCTCCCTCGCCGGCAGCGGCTCCGCGACGGTCGCGGGCTTCCCGCTGCCGACGCTGCAGTTCGCCGTCGCCAAGTCCGGCGGGGAGCTGACCCTCGAGGCGTCGGCCACCGCCAGCGTCCCCGGCGTCTTCGACGTGGCCCTGAACGGTCAGTTCAGCCGGACGGCGGCGTACGGGACGCTGTTCCGCTTCGTCGGGTCCGCGCAGCTGACGGTCGGCGACTACCAGCTCGGCGCCGCGAAGGTCGCCCTGTTCCGCGACGTCGCGGTCCGCGGGGCCGACCCGGGCACCGCGACGACGGCGGGCACGCCGCTCGCCCCGGCCAGCTGCAGCGGCGGCTGCGTCTACCGGACGGGACTGCTCGCCGACGGCACCCTGTCGGTGCCGAACCTGGCCCGGGCGACGGTGCACGTGGCGCTGTCCTCGGACGGCTCGGCCGCCTTCAGCGCGGACCTCGCCGTGGGCGGCGACCTCGCGAGCGTCCTCGGCACGGTGGACGCCCACGTGGCGTTCGACAAGCCGGCGCGCGGTCCCGCCACGCTGCGGTTCTCCGTCGTCGTCCGCGACGCCCTGGGGATCCCGGGCTTCCTGCTGGTCTCGGGCTCGTTCAGCACCGGCGGCAGCTACTCGCTGACGGCTGCGCTCTCCTACGGTCCGGTGAGCGGGAGCCTGGACCTCGGCCTGGTCGAGGTCGGGGTGACGGCGTCGGGCAGCTTCGCCGTCAGCGTGTCGGGCGGCTCCGGCCCGCCTGCGGTGAACGTGGCGTTCGCCGGCTCCGGGTCGCTGCAGTACAAGCCGCTGCTCGGGTCCTGGACGACGCTGCTGGGCGTCCGGCTGGCCGCGAACCTCGACCCCCCGAAGCTGACGGTCGGCTTCACGCTGCTGGGCGGCGACTACGCGATCGACGTCTGAGGGCAGGCGTCCGGGCGGTGCGGCTGACCCCTCCCACCCGGCCGCCTGCTCGGACCGCCCGCGAGGCTCGACGCTCAGTCGTCCAGGTCGTCCACGATCGCGTCCCAGACGATCGCCTCCAGCAGGACCATGTCGGCCGCCTCGCCGTGCCGCACCAGGTGGGTGCTGTAGGCGTCGGCGACGTCTCCCTGGCGGTCGATGTCGGTCACGTGCAGGACCCAGCTCGTGCAGAAGTGGCAGTGCAGGACGCGTGTCGTCTCGAACACGTCCCGGTCGAGGGGTGCAGCCATGCGCTGGGCTCCTTGCCTGTCCACCTGCGCGTCCCGGTGGATCGGTGTCCCGGCGGCCTGACGGTCGGCCCGGCTGTCGACGTCGGGGACCTGCGTCCCCGCTCCCACCCCCAAGGGCGCAGCACCTCTGCTGGTGGAGGTCGGTGGGGAGGACCCTGCGTCCCCAGGTGCGTGCTGTGTCTGCTCCGTCCTGCATGCACCGGTTTCGACCATACACACGACTCAAACCTCTGCAGGGCCACTTCGTTCCGGAGCTCAGGCGGGGGCGGCTCCGGAGCCCGCACGCCGCGCGGAGCACGGACCGCTGCTGCAGCCGGGTGGACCGGCCGCTCCGCTGCCCGTCAGGGAGCGAGAGCCGGCTCGAGCCGCAGCCCCACGCCCTCCGCCGCCACGGTCATGGCGACGTCGAACCAGGCCGCGTCGTCGGTGACGGTGGCCCTCGTGTGCCCGAACGCCCGCCACGAGGCCGGGGCGCTGCGGGTGGTGGAGGCCCGCGCGTCGGACTTCGTGGGCGCCGGCGTCGTCGACGGCGGCCACCTCGCCAAGACCGTTGTGCCACGGCTGCTCGCCGGCAAGACGGTGCACGTCATCCCGGCGGCGGACCAGCCGCACAGCTTCACGGACGTGGCGGACGTCGGCAGAGCGCTCGCCGTGCTGGGCAGCGAGCCCCGGGCGTGGGGCCGGGCCTGGCACGTGCCCACCGCTCCGGCCGTGACCCCGCGCGAGGCCGTGCACGCGCTGTGCGCGGCCGCCGGGGTCGAGCCCGTCGCCGTCCGCACCGTCCCCCGCGCCGTCCTGCGCGCGGCCGGCCTGGTCGTGCCCTTCGCCCGCGAGCTCGACGAGGTGCGGCACTCCTTCACCGCCCCGTACGTCCTGGACAGCTCCGCGTTCACGAGAGCCTTCGGCGTCGAGGCCACCCTCGAGCAGACCTGGACAGACACGGTCGCCTGGTGGCGCTCCCGGCAGACCGTCGCAGCCTGACGGGCCGGCTCCACCTAGGCAGGCCGTCAGGCGGCGACGTCGAACCCCGGCTGCGTGGCGAGCGCCTGCTCGTAGACGGCGAGGGTCTGCCGAGCCATGCGCTCGCTGGTGTAGCGCTCGTGGAAGCGGGACCGCCCGGCCGAGCCGTACTGCCGGGCGCGCTGCGGGTCGGCCAGCAGGGCGGTGATCGCCCCGGCCAGGGCCGCCGGGTCCTCGGGCCGGACGAGCAGCCCCGTCACGCCGTCCTCGACGACCTCGGCCGTGCCCAGCACGTCGGTGCCGACCACGGGCAGGCCGGCGTCCATGGCCTCCAGCGCGGACAGCGGCAGCGCCTCCTGCCGCGACGGGAGCACGAACACGTCCGCCGCACTCAGCAGGGAGCGGGCGTCGTCGACGAAGCCGACCAGCCGCAGCTGCTCCGAGACGCCCAGCGAGCTCGCTCGCGCCTCCAGCTCCGCCCGCAGCGCGCCCTCACCGACGACGACGACCACGGCGTCCGGGAACCTCGCGACCAGCTCCGGCACGGCCTCGACGAGGTAGCGGTGACCCTTCTGCACCAGCAGCCGCCCGACGGCGAGCACGAGGCGCTGGTCCCCGCGCACGCCGAGCCGGAGGCGGGCCTGCTGCCGGGACTCCGCGGAGCGGCGGGGCCGGATGCCGTTGACCACCGTCGTGATCAGCTCGCTCGGCACCCCGGCCCGCTCGTAGGTGCGGCGCTGCCCCTCCGAGACGGCGATGAGGCGGTCGACCTCCCGCAGCGACCGGAACAGCGGCGTGCGGTGCTTCGGGCTGCCCATCAGCCACGGCAGGTGCAGCGTCTGGACCACCGCGCCGACACCCGCGCGGCGTGCTGCACGAGCGCCGTCGAAGTCCTCGCGCCCGGTCCCGACGTGAGCGTGGAACACCTCGACCGACAGCGAGCGCAGGACCTCCTCCACGGTGTGGGCGAAGGCCGGGTCGCGGGGGTGCGGGATCGCCACCGGGCGCGCACCGACAGCGGACGCCGCCGCCAGCAACCGCCGGCCGCTCGAGGTCGGCCAGGCCATCACCGTCACGTCCACCTCCGGCGCGTACGCCGCAGCGAGGTCGACCATGTGCCCGCCCATGCCGGACGGGTCGAACGACGGCGTGTACAGGCAGACGGTGCGGCGACGGGAGGGCGACAGCGGCGACGTCGTCGGCCGCAGGGACGCGCCCTGCCCGAGGACGAGAGCGCTGGGCGCGGGCTCGAGCGAGGTCCTCGTGCGGGCGACCGGAAGTGCCTGGACCATGTGTGCGACTCCCTCAGCGACGGGATGCCGCGCCCACCTGTCTACTCCGGCACCGACCGGCGGTGCCTGCGGCGCGCTCGCGACGTGTCCGCCGACGAGCGTCGGGGGCGGCCGGCGCCGGGGTCCCGGCTCCGGCGGGAGACACCCAGCACCGCCTGCAGCACCTCGACCACGGCGTCGCCGGAGCCGTCGGTCCGGCTGCTCCGCGCGCTCGGCTCCGAGGCCGGCCGCTCGGTCGAGGACGAGCGGGAGCTGCTCAGTCGGCGTGGACGTCCGGTGGCACGGGCAGCGTCCGGGCCTGCTCGAGGCCCGGCCACCCGTCCAGCCAGCCGGCGAGGGCGGCCGCGTCGCTGGGGCGGCAGAACAGGCCCTGCGCGAAGTCGCGCCCCAGTCGCTGCAGCGCGTCGAGCTGCTCGAGCGTCTCGACCCCCGCGGCCTCGGACGCGGTCCACGTCCCGAGCACGGGGTCTTCGGGCTGCCGTGCTCCCGCCGGCAGCGCCCCGCCGTGAGCCGGTCGCTCCGGGTCTCCTCCCGCTGCCCGCACGACGCCGGCAGGCAGGGCCGGACCGTCGAGAGGCAGTGCCGCTGCCAGGGCGATCGCCGTCATGCGGTCGCGCAGCGAGCGCTCGCGCACCCCTGAGATCGCGCCCAGCAGCCCGGCGTCGCCCAGGCGGTCCGCCACAGGTCGGCGTGGTGCTCCGGTCCCTCGTCCCATCGTCGACGTCCCCCTCGAGGTCTGCGCGCGACTCGTCCGCTGACGAGCCGTAGCGCCTGGTGCCTTCCGCGAGCGGGGAGTCCGGGAGCTGTACCTCCGCAGGTGGCCGTCTCGGGCAGCGGGGGCAGACCCGCTCATGACGGTGCGTACCGGGCGGTCACTGTACGTCACCACGACGTCAGGACCGGTGTCGCCGACCCGCGAGCAGCGCGAAGGGCCGGTCGCAGCGCTGACGGGGGGAGGCCGGCCAGGCTCGCCCGGCCGGCCTCCCCGGCTCACCGCCGTCCCAGCACGTGGTGAGCGCCGTGACACAGCGTTTCGTGACACCGACGCAACCGGGACAAGCCGGACAGCGCTTGCTGACCTCACCGGTTCTTCACACGGTCCTCCGCGTAACACCGCACCGACCTACTGAGGGCGTTCGCACGGCGGCCTCTGCTGAGCCTGCCGCCGTGACGCCTACCCCTAGGAGCTCCCCGTGGCCGTCCCACACCCCCGTCCCCGGGCACCGGGCGCCCCGCGCCCCTCGTACCGACGACCCGCCCTGCTCGCCGGCGTGGCGCTCGCCCTCACGACGACCGCCGTGGTGCTGCCGAGCCCGTCGGTGGCCTCCGTGGTCGGGGCGGTCGTGCCCATCCAGTTCAACCTGACGGACAACCAGGGGTCGTGGTTCGACACCGGCGTCGAGCTGTTCGGCACCAAGTCCCTGTCAGTGGCCGTGCTGCCCCGCCTCAACCTGGCCGGCCTGCCGATCGACACCAGTGCGGTCCTGACCCAGGCCGACGACCTCCTGCAGGGCGTGCTCGGCGGGTCCCCGAAGGAGCCAGGCGACGCCACACCCGCTCCGGCGACTCCGACGATCGGCTCCCTCACGCCCGACCTCCTCGACCTCGACGCGCTGCGCAAGGCCACCGAGCAGGCGGGCTCCCGCTCCGGCGTCAGCTCCGGGGAGCGCGACAACACGGCCAGCCTCATCGACGACCTGGAGGAGGCCGTCGGCAGCAAGGACGCCGGCGTGCCCCTCCCGCTCAACAGCCTCCCGGCCGGCGTCGACCTCATGCGCCAGGTCGCGGACCTGCAGAAGCTCAGCCCGAAGGACCTGAGCCTCGTCCCCACGGCGAACTTCACCGTCAAGGCGCCCGCGGCGGCCTCCGCGCACTCCGTCACGAGCCTCATCTGGCCGGACGGCGCCAAGCGCATCGACCAGAGCAGCGCCTTCGTCGGGGACGCCAGCACCAAGCTGACCGAGCCGGGCCTGTACGCCTGGGCCTGCAAGATCCACCCGTACATGCTCGGCGCCACGGTCGTCGACGACCCGCTGACTCCCGGCCTGGACTTCGGCAAGAAGCTGCACGTCAACGCCCGCGGTGGCGACCTCGTCGTCCCGAGCTCGGCGGACGTGATCCAGCAGCTCGTGCAGAAGTTCTTCCGGATCACGTCGCCCGGCAACTGGCAGAAGCACTCGGCCACCCAGCCGGTGCGCTGGGACCCGAGCTACCCGGTGGCCCCGATCCTGATGTACGACGGGGCGGGCCAGCCCCTGCTGGTGCCGAGCCTCGACCAGTACTACCAGGAGAAGTTCCACGAGGGCGTCACGCTCCCGGCCCTCGACGACACCTTCAAGCCGAAGGTCGACGGCGTCGGCGAGGTCTGGGTCGACACCCAGATGGAGCGGACGGCCGGCAAGGTCAAGTCGGGTACGGCGACGAAGGTCGACGTCACCAACTGGACGGTGGAGCGCAAGGTCGCCCTGCCGCAGATCAACCTGAACAACCCGCACAACATGTGGGCCGACCGCTCAGGTGAGCTGATCTACCAGACCGAGTGGTTCTCCGACCGGCTGACCGTGTTCAAGCGCAAGACCGGCGAGCTGGTGCGGACCATCAAGGTCGGCCCCGACCCGTCGCACGTCATGACGAGGCCCGACACCGACCAGCTGCACGTGGCGATCAACGGCGGCAACGCCGTCGTCGAGCTGAGCCCCGGCGCGAAGAGCATCGACCGCCGCATCCTCGTGCAGGGGCCGGGCGAGAAGCCGGCCCACCCGCACGCCCACTGGATGACCGGCGACTCCAAGACGATGGTCACGCCCAACGTCAACAACAACGACATGACCATCGTCAACGTCCCGGACGGCACGATCCGCAAGGGCAAGACCGACGACCTGCCGATCGCCACCAGCATCACGCCGGACGGCAAGAAGGCCTACGTGGCCAACTTCCTCGGCCAGACGGTGTCGTGCGTCTCGCTCGCGGAGGCGGCGTGCAACAGCCCGGCCGGGCCGACGGTCAACAAGAAGATCGACCTGTGGGAGGGCTACGACGCGGTCAGCGGCGCCAAGACCAAGGACATCGGCGGGCTCCCCATCCAGATCCCGACGAGCCCCGACGGCAAGTACGCCCTGGTCGCCAACACCCTCACCGGCAACATCGGCGTCCTGGACACCGCGACGGACACCGTCATCAAGTACCTGCCCTGCGACTCCGGGTGCCACGGCATCAACTTCGGGGCCAAGAAGGGCGGCGGCTACTACGCCTACGTCTCGAGCAAGTTCGCCAACACGCTCGCGGTCGTCGACGGCGACCCGAACGGCGACGGCAGCCCGGCGGACGCCGCGGTCGTCGGCAAGATGGTCCTCAACGCCGGTCCCGGCACCGCGACCGACGACACGATCACCGAGTACGAGGGCCTGGGCGGCCAGGGCGTGCTGCCCTACCCGCTGGCCTACGACGGCTGGGTCCAGAACACGCCGGCGGAGTTCCGCGAGCAGCTGACCTGCGAGCAGCTCAACCCCGTGCGTCTCGAGAACTGCGACAGCTAGTCGTCCGCCGACCGGGGGTCGGTCGCGACGACGCGACCGGCCCCCGGCCCCCACCCACCGCCCCGCGCTCCACCGCGGTGGCGGCCCCACCCACCTCCCAGGAGCTACCATGCCTGTTGCGCACCCGCGACCGCGGAACCGCCCCCCGATGCACCAGCGA
>JAODNQ010000177.1 GCA_025464695.1 Frankiales bacterium
TGCCGCGGCGGGGCGCGCAGCGGCCGGGGCGTGGTGGGCGGGGTGGTCGGTGGGCGGGTGCTCGACGTGGGCGGGCCCCGGCACGTGCGGCGGCACGACGGGCGGGGCCCCGCCGCCGATGTCGAGCCGGCGCTCCAGCCGCTCGAGGCGGGTGAGCACGCTGTGCAGGTCGGTCGAGGCGGCGGGCAGGAGCACCCGGGCGCAGACGAGCTCGAGCAGCAGCCGGGGCGCGGTCGTGCCCTTCATCTCAGCCAGGCCGTCGTGGAACAGGTCGGCCGCCCGCGAGAGCCCGGCGCTGCCCATCTGCGCGGCCTGCCGGGCCATGCGCTCGAGCGACTCGGGCGGGCAGTCCAGGACGCCCCGCTCCACAGCGTCGGGGACGGCGTCGAGGATGACGAGGTCGCGCAGCCGCTCGAGGACGTCGCCGGCGAACCGGCGGGGGTCGTGGCCGCCCTCCATGACGTGGTCGACGGCGGCGAACACCGACGCGCCGTCACGGGCGGCGAACGCCTCGACGACGTCGTCGAGCAGGGTGTCGGGGGTGACGCCGAGCAGCGACGCCGCGGCCTCCCGGGTGACGCCTTCCGGGCCTGCGCTCGCGAGCACCTGGTCGAGGATCGACAGGCCGTCGCGCGCCGAGCCGGCGGCCGCGCGGACCACGAGGGGCAGCACGGTCGGGTCGACCGGCACGCCCTCCTTCTCCGTGACCTCGCGCAGCAGCGCCGTGAGGTCACCGCGGGGCATCAGCCGGAACGGGTAGTGGTGGGTGCGCGAGCGGATGGTCGTGAGGACCTTCTCCGGCTCGGTGGTGGCGAACACGAACCGCAGGAACTCCGGCGGCTCCTCGACGAGCTTGAGCAGCGCGTTGAACGCGTCCGTCGTGATCTGGTGCGCCTCGTCGATGATGTAGATCTTGTAGCGGCTGGAGACGGGCGCGTAGAACGCCCGCTCGCGCAAGGCCCGGGCGTCGTCGATGCCGCGGTTGGAGGCGGCGTCGATCTCGATGACGTCGAGCGAGCCGGGGCCGTTGGGGGCGAGCGCCACGCAGCTGTCGCAGACGCCGCAGGGCTCCGGCGTCGGGCCCTGCTCGCAGTTGAGCGACCGCGCCAGGATCCGGGCGCTGGAGGTCTTGCCGCAGCCGCGCGGACCGCTGAACAGGTAGGCGTGGTGGACCTTGCCGTTGCGGATCGCCTGCGAGAGCGGGCCGGTGACGTGCTCCTGGCCCTTGACCTCCGCGAAGCTCGCCGGCCGGTACTTGCGGTAGAGCGCCAGGCTCACAGCGCGGGCCCCTCTGCGGTGACGGACGTCAGCGACCCCCCGCACACCCGCACAGAGCCTGCCTGCCCTTGCTGCCTTCCGGCCCTGGGGGGGTTCAGCGGGATGCGCGCCGCACGAGGGGTCGTGGACGAGTCTAGTGGGTCGGCCCGGCGGTCACGAGACGGTCAGCGCCACCCGCTGGCTGGTCCAGCTGCGGCCCCGGTCGACGGACAGCTCGCTGGTGCCGACGTACCGGCCGGGCGGGAGCGACGGGCCCGGGCGGCTCTCGAACGACGGCGGCGCCTCGGCGTAGCAGTTCGCGGCGTCGAGGACCACCGGCACGCGCTCCTCCTGCCCGGGCTGCAGCGTCCGGGTCGTCGCGCCCTGGCCGAAGTCGGTGCGACCCTCGAGCCCGAGCACCTGCCGGGTGCCGTAGCGCATCACGCGGTAGGGCTCGCTGAGGACGAAACCGCGGCCGTAGTCGTAGCTGATCGGGGAGTCGGTGGGGTTGGCCAGCACGCGCTCGCCGTACCAGGAGCCGCCGACGACGGTGTCGGTCGCGAAGACGACCAGCCGGTGGGTGAGGCCGGGCTCCAGCGGCCCCTCCCCCGCGCCGCCGGTGCCGCAGGTGCGCAGCGACGTCGCGGCGGCTGCGGGCGCCGCGGAGGAGCCGGGCTCGTTGGCGTGCGTCTCCGCGATCGAGGCGAGCACGGAGCCCACGCCCTGGCAGCGGCCCGTCCGCACGAGCCGGTAGGTCCCGTCCGCGGCGACGACGGCGTCCGGGAGCCGGCCCGCAGCCGTCGAGTCGACCCGCACCCGGCTGCCCGGCTTGGCCGGCGAGGTCCGGCCGGCGACCTCGACCCGGCAGCCGGACAGGCGGCGCACCGCGGCCGTGACGCGGGTGCGCACCCCGACGACGACCGTGGCCGTCGCCGCCGCCGGCGGCACCTCCGGCGTCGCCACCGACCGCGCGGTCAGCGAGACCGTGCGCGGGGGCGTGACCCGGAACGAGACGCGGCCCTCGGCGTCGGTCGTCGCCGTCCGCACCACGCGCACGACCGTGCTGTTCTTCTCCCGGGCGAGCAGCTCGACGGCGACGCCGGGGACGGCGCAGTCCACGCCCGCTCCCTCGCGGCGCCGCAGCAGGTACCCGACGACGGCGTCCTGGCCGGCGGTGCGCGGCGCCTGCGCGGCGGAGGCCGGACCACCCGTCGCCAGCTCGGCCGGGCCCGCGCCGCAGGCCGTGGGGGTCCCGTCGGCG
>JAODNQ010000178.1 GCA_025464695.1 Frankiales bacterium
CCCCGCGGTCGTCGCCGGGCCGGGCCGGGTCGAGGTCCGGCTGGCCGCGTCACCCACCGGCGAGGCGGCGCTGGTCGCCGACGTGCTGCGGCGCGCCCACCTGCACGACGGCGTGCCGTGGTCGGACATGGCCGTGCTGCTGCGCTCCACCCCGCGCTCGCTCGCGACGCTCCGGCGCGGCCTGCTCGCCGCCGGCGTGCCCGTGGGGGTGCCCGCCGCCGACCTCCCCCTGGCAGAGGAGCCGGTCGTGCAGGCGCTGCTCGACCTGCTGCTCGCCGCCCTGCGCCCCGACGGCGTGGACGAGCCGGGCGCCCTCGCCCTGCTGACCGGGCCGCTCGTGCGCGCCGACGCCCTGGCCGTCCGCCGGCTCCGCCGAGCCCTGCGGGCCGCCGACCTCGCCGACGGCGGCCGCACCCCGTCCGAGGTCCTGCTCGTCGAGGCGGTGCGTGACCCGCGGGTCGGGCTGCTGCTCCCGGCGCCGGTGCGCCGTCCGCTGGAGACCGTCGACCGCCTGGTGCGCGCCGTCCGCGCAGCGGCGGAGGGCGGGACGGCGGAGGACGCGCTGTGGGCCGTCTGGGAGGCCTCCCGGCTCGAGCGCCGGCTGGTCGACGACAGCCTGGCCGGCGGCGCCCGCGGCGCCGTCGCGGACCGGGCGCTCGACACCGTGATCGCGCTGTTCGACACCGCCGCCCGCTACGTCGACCGGCTGCCGCACATGGGCGTGCTCGACTTCCTCGGCGACGTCGCCGCCCAGGAGGTCCCGGGCGACACGCTCGCGTCCCGCACGCCCGAGGGCGACGCCGTCCGGGTGCTGACCGCCCACGCCAGCAAGGGCCTCGAGTGGCGGGTCGTCGTCGTCGCCGGGGTGCAGGAGGGGGTCTGGCCCGACCTCCGGCTCCGCGGCTCGCTGCTGGGTGCCGAGGACCTCGCCGACGCCGCGGCCGGCCTCCCGGTGCTGCCCGAGGACCGGCGCGCCGGCCTGCTGGCCGAGGAGCGCCGGCTGTTCTACGTCGCGGTCACCCGGGCGCGGGAGCGGCTGGTCGTGACCGCGGTCGCGGGCGGCGAGAGCGGCGAGGACCGGCCCAGCCGCTTCCTGAGCGAGCTCGGTGTGGAGGTCCCCGAGGCCGCCACCCCGGTCGGCCGGCCGCTGACCGGATCGGGGCTGCTGGCCGAGCTCCGGTCGGTCGCCGCCACGAACCCCGACCCCGCGCTGCGCGAGGCCGCCTGCCGCCGGCTCGCCCTGCTCGCCCGCGGTGGCGACGACGTCCCGTCCGTCGCCCTGGCGCACCCTGACCGCTGGTGGGGGCTCGCGCCGCTGTCCGACGAGGGGCCGCTCGTGCGCGAGGACGAGCAGGTGCGGGTGTCGCCGAGCAAGGTCGAGTCCTTCGACACCTGCTCCCTGCGGTGGTTCCTCGAGAGCGCCGTCGGGGTGGCGGGCACCACCGGCCCGGCGCAGGTGCTCGGCAGCCTCGTGCACGCCCTCGCCGAGCTGGCCAGCGGGCCGCAGGCCCTGGACCTGCCGGCCCTCGAGCGGCGGCTCGACGCCGTCCTGCCCGAGCTCGACCTCGGCGCTCCGTGGGCTGTCGTGGTGCGCCGGCGCGAGGCGGTGGAGCAGCTCGGCCGGTTCGTGCAGTGGGCGGCGGGCAACCCGCGGGCCCTCGTCGAGGTCGAGCTGGCGCTCCAGGTGCCGCTGGGGGAGCGCGCCGTGCTGTCCGGCCGGGTCGACCGCCTCGAGCGCGACGAGCAGGGACGGGCCGTGGTCGTCGACCTCAAGACCGGGTCCACCAAGCCCGGTACCGCCGAGCTCGCGCGGCACCCGCAGCTCGGCGTCTACCAGCTGGCGGTCGCGCTCGGAGCGTTCGCCGACCAGGGGCTGACCGAGCCCGGGGGCGCGTCGCTGCTGCAGCTCAAGACCGGCAAGAAGGCCGCGGAGCAGGCCCAGCAGCCGCTGGCCGACGACGACGACCCGGGCTGGGCCCACGACCTGGTCGAGCGGGTCGTCGAGGGCATGAGCGGCGCTGCCTTCCCCGCCTCGGTCAACGAGCACTGCCGCACCTGCAAGGTCAAGACCGCCTGCCCCGCGTGGCCGCAGGGGCAGGGTGTCCTCCGATGACCCCTCCGATGAGCAGGGCGCTGCGGTGACTCCGTCGCGCACAGGTCTACCGCTGGAGCAGCTGTGCGAGGTGCTGCAGCAGCGGGTCAGCGTCGAGCAGGGCGAGGTCGTCACGGCGCCGCTCGAGGCGGGCGTCGTCGTGGCCGGAGCGGGCAGCGGGAAGACCGCGACCATGGTCGCCCGGGTGGCCTGGCTGGTCGGGTCGGGCCTGGTCGCGCCCGACCAGGTGCTCGGGCTGACGTTCACGAGCAAGGCCGCGGACGAGCTGGCCGGGCGGGTCCGGGTCGCCCTGCGCCGGCTGCGGGCGGCCGGTCTGCTCGACCCGGCGCAGGCCGACCTCGAGCCGGTCGTGTCCACCTACCACGCCTACGCCGGCCGGCTGGTCCGCGACCACGCCCTGCGCCTGGGCCGCGAGCCCGGTGCCCGGCTGGTCACGCCCGCCACGAGCTGGCAGCTCGCCGCCCGGGCCGTCGCCACCTACGACGGCCCCATGGACGCCGTCGGCTGGGCCGAGTCGACGGTCGTGCAGGCGGTGCTGCAGCTGGCCGGCGACCTCGCCGAGCACCTCGTCGAGGCGGCCGACGTCCACGGCGTCACCGCCCGGCTCGACGCGCTGGCCGCGGGCGCCGAGAAGCTGCTCGCCGACGGCCGCAAGGTGCAGGCCTGCCAGGCCTCGCGCGTGCAGCTGCTGCCGGTCGTCGAGCGGTACGCCGCCGCCAAGCGGGCCCGCGACCTGCTCGACTTCGGCGACGTCGTCGCCCTCGCCGCGCGGCTGGCCCGCGACTGCCCCGAGGTGCGCGAGGTCGAGCGGGCGACGTCCCGCGTGGTGCTGCTCGACGAGTACCAGGACACCGGAGCGGCGCAGGAGGTACTCCTGTCGGCCCTGTTCGGCGACGACCACCCGGTCACCGCCGTGGGCGACCCCTGCCAGAGCGTCTACGGCTGGCGCGGGGCGAGCGCGGGCACGCTGCGGCGCTTCCCCAGCCGGTTCGGCGCCTCCCGCGCCACCCCCCGGACGCTGCGCACCACCTACCGCAACGGCGGCCGCGTGCTGCTGCTGGCCAACGCCGTCAGCGCGCCCCTGCGGGCGGTCGGCCTGCCCGTCCCCCAGCTCGAGCCGGCACCCGGGCGCGAGGACGACGGGCACGTGCGGTGCGCCCTGCTCGACGACGTCCCCGCGGAGGCTGCGTGGGTGGCCGACCAGGTGGTGGCGGCCCGGGCGGCCCTGCCGGCGCCGGGCGCGGGGGAGCCGGACTGGGCCCGCGCGGCCGTGCTGTGCCGCAAGCGGTCCATGTTCCCCCGGCTGCGCGAGGCGTTCGAGGCCCGCGACGTGCCGGTCGAGGTCGTCGGGCTGGGAGGCCTGCTCGACGTCCCCGAGGTCGCCGACCTCGTCGCGACCCTGCGGGTGCTCGACGACCCCACCGCCGACGCCGACCTGCTGCGCCTGCTCACCGGCGCCCGCTGGCGGATCGGCCCGCGCGACCTCGCCGAGCTGGGCCGCCGGGCCCGGGCCCTGGTGCGGGGGAGCGGCCCGGGCCCGGACGACCCGGTGCAGAAGGTGGTCCTGGGCGTCGACGAGACGTCGGTCGGCTCGCTGGTCGACGCCCTCGACGACCTCCCGCCGGCCGGCGACCGGGACCCCTTCTCGCCCGAGGGCCGGCGCCGGCTCGAGGGGATGCGGTCCGAGCTGCGGGCCCTGCGCCGGCGGCTCGACCAGCCGCTGCCCGACCTCGTCGCCGACGTCGAGCGCACCCTCGGCCTCGACGTCGAGGTGGCCGCGCGCCCCGGGGCGGGCGAGCCGTCCGCGGCCCGAGCGGACCTCGACGCCTTCGCCGACGCCGCGGCCTCCTTCGCCGGGGACGCTGCCCAGGACGGCGCGGGCGAGTCGGTGCTGTCGGCGTTCCTGGCCTACCTGGCGGCGGCCGAGGAGGAGGAGAACGGTCTCGACACCGGGACCACGAGCGGCGCCGACACCGTCAAGCTCATGACGGTCCACGCCGCCAAGGGCCTCGAGTGGCCGGTCGTGGCGGTGCCGGGCCTGGCCCGCAGCACCTCCGGCGGCTCGGCGGTCTTCCCCGCCAAGCCCGCGACCTCGACCAGCTGGACCGGCAACGCCCGGCTGCTGCCGTTCCCGCTCCGCGGCGACCGCGACGACCTGCCCGGCCTCGACGGGCTCGACCCGGTCTCGCTGCGCCGCCACGTCGAGGCCAACGAGGAGCGCGACGCCCGCGAGGAGCGGCGGTTGGCCTACGTCGCCGTGACCCGCGCCGAGCGGCTGCTGCTGTGCTCGGGCCACCACTGGGGCGACGGCAAGAAGCCGCTCGGCCCGTCGGTGTTCCTGCAGGAGGCCCGGGAGGCGTGCCTGCAGGGGGCCGGCGACGTCGACGTCTGGGTGGACGAGCCGCCGCTGGAGAACCCGGTCACCACGGGCAGCCGCAGCGCTCCCTGGCCGTCGACGGACCTGCCGGCGGACCCGCGCGTGCAGGCCGCCGCCGCCCGCGTGCGCGCGCTGCTGGCGGAGGGCCTCGGGCCGGACGCGCTGCTGGCGGGCGGCGCCTTCCGACACGCGCTGCCCGCGGAGGGCGAGGGACCGGACCTGGTGCCGCTGGACCCCTTGCCCCTGGACACCCTGCCGCTGGACACCCTGCCCCTGGACCCCGTGGCGGCCGCCGTGGTGGCTGCCTGGGACGACGACCTGCGCCGGCTCGCCGAGGAGGCGCAGCGCCGTCGTGGCGCCCGCAGCCAGGTGCTCCTGCCGTCGTCGCTGTCGGTGAGCGGCCTCGTCGAGCTGCGCCGCGACCCCGAGGGACTGGCCCGCACGCTGCTGCGCCCCGTCCCTCGCAAGCCGTCCCCGGTGGCCCGCCGAGGCACCGCCTTCCACCTCTGGCTGGAGCAGAGCGTCTTCGGCATGCCCGCCCTGCTCGACGACGCCGAGCTGCCCGGCAGCGCCGACGAGGACGGCGCCGACCCCGACCTCGCCGCCCTGCAGGACGCCTTCCGGAGCAGCGCCTGGTGGGGCCGAGCGCCCCGGGAGGTCGAGGTCCCGTTCGAGGCCGACGTCGAGGGCGTGCTGGTGCGGGGCCGCATGGACGCGGTGTTCGCCGAACCCGGAGGCCGGTTCGAGGTCGTCGACTGGAAGACCGGCCGGGTCCCGACGGGACGGGACGCCGACGCGGCCGCGGTGCAGCTGGCCGTGTACCGGCTGGCGTGGTCGGCGCTGGCCGGCGTGCCGCTCGAGCAGGTCTCGGCGGCGTTCCACCACGTGCGGGAGGGCCGGACCGTGCGGCCGGTCGACCTGCTCGACGCCGAGGGCCTCGCGGCCCTGGTCCGCGGAGTGCCGCTGGTCGAGCAGCCCGGGTAGCGGCCCGGGTGCCGGGCGGGGAGGGGACAGCGGCTGCCGCAGGCGGAGGGCCCGGGTGCCGGGCGGGGAGGAGACAGCGGCTGCCGCAGGCGGAGGGCCCGGCTGCCGACCGGGGGAGGCCTGGCGGGTCGCCGGGTCCCCGCAGGACGGCGCCTACAGGTCGACGGCCAGCGCGCAGTGGTCCGACAGCGGCAGCGCCGGGGTCGACACCGCCCGGACGGGCGGCAGGGTGCCGGAGGCCAGGACGTGGTCGAGCTGGATCCGCGGGCCAGTCGAGGGGTAGGTGGGCGCCTTCGCGAGGACGGTCCAGCCCGTCAGCAGCCGGGGGAAGGGCGGCGGCATGTTCAGGTCGGCCAGCAGCACCCGCGGCCCCGGCAGGCCGGCGAGCGCCTTGGTGACCGTGCGCAGCTGCGCCCCGTTCCAGCCCGGCAGGAACGACAGGTGCGCGGTCGCCACCGTCATCACGCCGAACGGTGCCTCGACCACGGCCGCCAGCGCAAGGCGCGGCTCGTCCTGGAGCCACACCAGCCTGCCGCTGCCGGGCATCAGGATCGGAGCCCGGACCCCGGCCGCCGGCAGGCGCACCACGTGCCACTCCCGCACGGGGTACCGCGACACCAGCCCGATGCCGTAGTGCTGACCGGTCTCGTGCTCGTCCGCCGCGACGGCGTCCCGCCACTGCTCGCCCGGCGTCCCGACGACGGCCGGCACGAACCGCCACGCGACCGCGCCCGTGGCCTCGGCGACCTCGGCGGTGAGGTCGCGGCCGCCGGTGCGGTCCTGGCCGCGGTCGACCTCTTGCAGACCGAGCACGTCGGCGTCGAGCAGCCGCGCCCCCTCGGCCAGCCGCGACGCGACCACCCGCCCGTCGGTCAGCGAGCGCCCGTGCAGGAGGTTCCAGGTCGCGAGGCGCACCAGGGCGACGCTAGGCGGTCGGGGGAGCCGCCGCCGGGTCGCGTCAGCCCAGCAGCCGACGGAGCTCCTCGTCGACGGCGTCCTGCTCCTCCCCGAGCCGCAGGTCCCAGTCCACGACCCCCGTGAGCACCCCCGTGCGGGGATCGGCCAGCAGCGCGTCCCGCCGCAGCGCACCGTGGAGCAGGACCGGGCCCGCACCGGGCACGCCCCACTGGCCCGCCTCCCGCGGCGGCACCCCCCGCAGCGCCTCGACCACGCCCTCGAGCTGCCCGAGCGCGATCCCCCCGAGCGACGGCGGCACCGCTCCCGGCAGCCGTCGCTCCGCGGTGAACGGCGTCGCACCGTCCTCCACGACGCCGACGTACCGGGGCGGGGCGACGGCCACCGGCACCAGCGGCACCAGGCGCGGGAGCGCCCGGACGAGGACGGCGTGCCGCGCCACGGCGTCGTCGGTGAGAGGCAGGCGGAAGACCTCGCCACCGCCCGCGAGGACCACCTCGTCGGAGCGGGAGGGGCGCCGGTGCAGCGGGACGCCGGGCCGCGCTCCGCGGACGAGCGCCTCGGCCTGCGACTGCTCCACGGCACCCGTCCCCTCTCCGGAAGACCTTGCTCGGACAACAGCCCGGCGGCGCTGCCGCGCGTGATCCTGCCGCCGCAGGGGAGGGACCGGGGTGACACCCCCCTGACCCGGAGGACACCTCGTGCCCGCACCCCTGAACGTCCTCGCCCTCGTGTGCACCCTCAAGCCCTCGCCCGAGCCCAGCAGCGCCGACCGGATGGCGTCCCTGATGCTCGCCGAGTTCCCCGGCGCCACCACCGACGTCGTCCGCGTCGTCGACGCCGCCGTGAAGCCGGGCCTGCTCGACGACCTCGGCGACGGCGACGGCTGGCCCGCCGTCCGCGCGAAGATCGACGCCGCCGACGTCCTCGTGGTCACCGGCCCGATCTGGAACGGTCAGCCGGCCAGCCCGTTCCTGCAGATCCCGGAGCGGCTCAACGCCGTGCTGTCGCAGAAGGACGACCGGCAGCGCACCCCGCTGTTCGGCAAGGTGTGCGTGCTCGGGGTCGTCGGCAACGAGGACGGCGCCCGGCACGTGCAGTCGATCATGATGGCGGCGCTGTCGGAGCTCGGCCTGACGTTCGCGGCGGTGCCCCTGGCGTACCACCTCGGCGACGACCTGGTCGACCAGGACGAGGTCGAGGACGCCGACGCCGAGCTGATCGCCCGGGCCTGCAGCGGGGCCGCCCACCTAGCGCAGGTGCTCAGGGCGAACCCCTACCCGGGGGTGCCCGGCCCCGCCTAGACCGCCGCGCGGAGGTGCTCGAGCAGCAGCGGCACCAGCTGCTCGGGTGCCTCCTCGGGCACCCAGTGCGACACCCCGTGCAGGACCTCGAACCGGTACGGCCCGTCGACGTACGACGCCGTCGCGTGCGCCGCCACGGGGCCGAGCGCGTCGTCCTCGTCCGACCAGACGTACAGCGTCGGGACGGTGACCGGCGGCAGCGGGTCCCGCATGCCCGCGGACTGCGCCCGGTACCAGCCGAGCATCGCGGTCAGCGCGCCCGGCTCCTGCGCGTGCTCGACGTGGTGCTCCGCGCCCGGGGCGCGCGAGAGCGCGGTGCGGAGCCAGGCGGCGTCGTCGGCCAGCAGCCTCGCCTCCGCCGTCGGCTCGTTGAACATGAGCATGTACTGCGACCGGGCCCGCTGGTCGTCGTCGGTGCGCAGGGCCGCCCCGAACGCTGCGGGGTGCGGCACCGAGACGGCTCCGAGCGACAGCACCCGGCCCGGCTGCCGGCCGGCCAGCTGCCACGCGACCGCCGCGCCCCAGTCGTGCCCCACGACGTGGGCCGCGTGCACCTCCAGCGCGTCGAGCAGCCCGACGGCGTCGGCCACCAGGTGCGTCATCGCGTAGGCCTCGACCCCCTCGGGGCGGGCGCCGGGGGAGTAGCCCCGCTGGCTGGGCGCGACCACGCGGTAGCCGGCGTCGACCAGGGCGGGCCAGACCAGCCGCCACTCCCACAGGCTCTGCGGGAAGCCGTGCAGCAGCAGCACGACCTCGCTGTCGCGCGGCCCGAGGTCGACGACGTCGAAGGTCAGCTCGCCGACCAGGACGGGGGTGCTGGAGGTCATGGCGGCAGCCTAGGGTCAGCCCCCGGACACGATCTGCCGGGACCCGGCAACCGAGGGAGCGTGCTGTGGAGCTCGACCTGCAGGCCGTGGCGGCCGGTGCCGCGTCCGACGCGGGCGGCCTGGACCCGGCGCTGCTCGGTGACTTCCTGCCGACCGTCATCGAGGCGGCGGGCAGCGGGCGGCGCCTGCGGCGGCGCGAGCTCGAGCGGTACGGCGAGCGCGGGGCGGCCGCGGCGTCGGCGGGCGTGCCGCTGCGCGCCCTGGTCGACCTGTACCTGTCCGCCAGCTGGCGGCTCTGGGAGGCGCTGCCGCTGCCCGGCGACGCGGGGCAGGTGAAGGCCGCCGGGCTCGCGGTCCTGCGGGCGGCCGACGACGGCGTCGCCGCGCTCTGCGGGGGGTTCCAGCTGGCCCGCAACGACCTCGCCCGGCGGCTCGAGGCCGAGCGCCGCGAGGTCTTCGAGGCCCTGCTCGCCGGCGGGCTGCGGGCGGCCGGTGTGCTCGGGCGGGCCGCTGACCTCGGGCTCGACCTCGCGAGCCCGCA
>JAODNQ010000207.1 GCA_025464695.1 Frankiales bacterium
TGACCTCGACGTGCTCGGGCGAGAGCAGGAAGACCTTGTTCGTGACCCGCTCGATGCTGCCGTGCAGGCCGAAGATCAGGCCGGCCGCGAAGTCGACCAGCCGCTTGGCGTCGGTGTCGTCCATCTCCGTGAGGTTCATGATGACCGGGGTGCCGGAGCGGAAGTGCTCGCCGATGGTGCGCGCCTCGTTGTAGGTGCGCGGGTGCAGCGTCGTGATCCGGTAGGCGTCGGCGAAGACCGGGGCCGGCGCGGGGCGCAGCGGCGCCGGAGGCGTGTCGAGGGCGACGGAGCCGTGGGTGTCCCGGCTCCCGTTGGCGGTCGCGCGACCGCGCTCCTCGGGGGCCCAGCGGCGCACCGGCGCGGGCTCGTCGTCGTACTCGTCCTCGTACGCCGAGCCGTAGTGCCCGCGGCCGTCCTCGTCGTCCTCGACGAGGCCGAGGTAGAGGCCGACCTTGCGTCCTAGACCCGGCATGCGGCTCTCCTGTGCGTCTGGGGTGGGGCTGTCTGGGGGGCTGTCTGCGTGCAGCGGTGCGTGGAGCGGTCCGCGGCGTGCTCGGGGTCGGACGTTACCGGCCCGGAGGGCTCCTGCGGCCGAGCAACGCCGTGCCGATCCGCACGATCGTGGCGCCCGCAGCGACCGCCGGCTCGAGGTCCCCGCTCATGCCGGCGCTGATCGCGACCGCTCCCGGGTGGTCCGCCAGCAGGCGCGCCGCGACGTCGGCGAGCAGCGCGAAGGCGGGGACGGGGTCGGCGCCGAGCGGCGCGACGGCCATCACGCCGCCGAGCCGCAACCCGGGGAGCCCGGCAGCGAGGTCGGCGAGGGCGGGGACGTCGTCGGGTGCGGCCCCTCCGCGCCCCTCCGCGGCGTCCAGCGCGACCTGCAGCAGGACCTCGACCTCCCGGCCGGCCCGGACCGCGCCCTTCGACAGCGCCTGCGCGAGCGAGGGCCGGTCGAGGGCGTGGACGACGTCGGCGTAGGACGCCACACCGGCGGCCTTGTTGGTCTGCACCTGCCCCACGAAGTGCCAGGACGCCTCCGGCAGCGCCCGCGCCTTCTCCGCCGCCTCCTGGTCGCGGTTCTCCCCGAACGCCCGGAGCCCCAGGTCGTGCAGCAGCCGGACGTCCTCGAGCGGCCAGGTCTTCGTGACCGCGAGCAGCAGGACGTCGTCACGCGGCCGGCCGGCGGCGGCGCAGGCGGCGGCCAGGCGGACCTCGACGGCGGCCAGGGCCGCGGCGAGCTCCTCGGCCCGGGTCACAGGACGACGACGCCGGCGTGCCGCCCGGTCGTGCCCGAGCGGCGGTAGGAGAAGAAGGCGTCGTCGTGGACCGTGCAGCGGTCCACCGCGTCGACGTCGGCCAGGCCGCAGCCGGCCAGCACGGCGCGGGCCCCGGCCAGCAGGTCCACCGACGGCGTGCCCTGCCGGGTGGTGCCGCGGGTCCCGGGCAGCCGCGCCTCGGCGTCGTCGGCCATGGCTGCGGGCACCTCGTAGCAGCAGGCTCCGGCAGCCGGGCCGACCCGCGCTGCCGTGCGGCCGGGCTCGGCGCCGCGGGCGACCATGGCCTCGACCGTCCGCTCGAGCACCCCGGCCAGCAGCCCCTGCCGCCCGGCGTGCGCTGCCCCGGCGACCCCTGCCGTGCGGTCGACCAGCAGCACGGGCAGGCAGTCGGCCGCCATCACCACGAGGCCGAGCCCAGCAGTGGTGGTGACCAGGGCGTCGACCCCGGGGACGGCGTCGGCGCGGGGGTCGGTGACCACGGCCACGCCGTCGCCGTGGACCTGCTGCGCGAACACGAGCGCGTCCGCCCCGACCGCCCGCTGCAGCAGCGCGCGGTTGGCGAGGACGCGGTTCGCGTCGTCGTCGACGTGCAGCGCCAGGTTCAGCGCCTCCCACGGGCCGTCGCTGACGCCGCCCTGTCGGGTGGTGAACCAGGCGCCGGGCAGCCCGGCCTCGAGCAGAGGCAGCGGCACGCGACTACTTCAGGAAGTCCGGCACGTCGAGGTCGTCTTCGAAGACGACCGTGCGGCGGGGGCGCTCGGGCTGCTGGGGCACCGGGGCCGGTCGCGCCGCGGGCCGCGGGTTCGACGGGGCGTACTGCGGCGGCTGCTGCGCAGCAGGCCGGCTGCCGTACGCCGGGGCGGGGGCCGGCGCCTGGGCCTCGGGGCGGCGCAGCGGCTCGTGCCGGCGCATCGGCGAGGGGCTGCCGGCGTCGAACCCGGCCGCGATGACCGTGACCCGGACCTCGTCGCCGAGGGCGTCGTCGATGACGGCACCGAAGATGATGTTGGCGTCCTGGTGCGCGGCGTCGGCGACCAGCTGCGCGGCCTCGTTGATCTCGAAGAGGCCCAGGTCGCTGCCGCCGGAGATGCTCAGCAGCACGCCGTGGGCGCCGTCCATGCTCGCCTCGAGCAGCGGGCTGGCGATCGCCATCTCGGCGGCCACCACGGCGCGGTCGTCGCCCCGGGCGTTGCCGATGCCCATGAGCGCCGAGCCGGCGTTGCTCATGACGCTCTTGACGTCGGCGAAGTCGAGGTTGATCAGGCCCGGCGTCGTGATGAGGTCGGTGATGCCCTGGACGCCGGAGAGCAGGACCTGGTCGGCGCTCTTGAAGGCGTCCATGACGCTGACCTGCTTGTCCGAGAGCGACAGCAGCCGGTCGTTGGGGATGACGATGAGGGTGTCGACCTCGGCCCGCAGGGCCTCGATCCCGGCCTCGGCCTGGCCCGCGCGGCGGCGGCCCTCGAACGAGAACGGCCGGGTGACGACGCCGATGGTCAGGGCGCCGAGCGACCGGGCGATGCTGGCGACGACGGGTGCGCCGCCGGTGCCGGTGCCGCCGCCCTCGCCGGCGGTCACGAAGACCATGTCGGCCCCCTTGAGGACCTCCTCGATCTCGTCCTTGTGGTCCTCCGCCGCCTGGCGGCCGACCTCGGGAGCCGCGCCCGCGCCGAGGCCGCGGGTGAGCTCGCGGCCGACGTCGAGCTTGACGTCGGCGTCGCTCATCAGCAGGGCCTGGGCGTCGGTGTTGATGGCGATGAACTCCACGCCCTTGAGGCCCACCTCGATCATGCGGTTCACGGCGTTGACGCCGCCGCCGCCGATGCCGACCACCTTGATGACGGCGAGGTAGTTCTGCGGTGCAGCCACGAGTGAGGAGGCCCTTCGAGAGGTGCGGGAGGAGGTCGGACGGCGAGGCGGGAAGACCCTCACCCTCAAGTAGACGCTTAGCATTATGTCAACCTGAGCGGTATGGCCGGGACGGTACGGGGGCCGGGACGGCAGGGTCAACCTGCCCCCCGGCGTGTCGGCGGCCGGGTCTCGCGCGAGCGACGACGCCGGGACGCGGCGGGCCGTCCTAGCCGCGTCGGTCGCGCTTGACCTCGTACATACCGCGGTCGGCGCGGCCGATCAGCCCCGCCGGGTCGGCCTCTCCCCCGTGGCTGAGCGCGGACCCCACGCTGGCACCGACCTGCACCCGCACGCCGACGTCGTACGGCTCCTGGACGGCCGCCTCGAGCCGGGTGGCGAGCTGGGTCAGCCCCTCCTCCGTGACGCCCTCGACCAGGACGACGAACTCGTCGCCCCCGAGGCGGGCGACCGTGTCGGACGGCCGCACGCCGGCCAGCAGCCGGGACGCGACCCCGCGCAGGACGTCGTCGCCCACGCCGTGGCCGTGCTGGTCGTTGACGGCCTTGAACCCGTCGAGGTCGAGGAACAGCAGCCCCGTGCGGCCCCCCGTGCGGGCGTCCCGGGCCAGCGCCCCGCGCAGCCGCTCGGCGAGCAGGGCGCGGTTGGCGAGGCCCGTGAGGGGGTCGCGGACGGCCCGCTCGGTCAGGCTCGCGGTCAGCTCGTGCAGCGTCTGCTCGGCCCGGTGCCGCTCGGTGATGTCCTGCGCGCTCACGGCGAACCAGACCGGCGCCCCGGAGGCGTCGCGGACAGCGGTGACGCTGTGCAGGACCCAGAGCTCGTCGCCGTCCTCGCGGACGTAGCGCTCCTCCGCCGTGAGGGTCGCCTCCTCGCCCCGCATGAGCAGGTCCAGGGAGGAGTCGGAGCCGGCCCGGCCCTCGGGGTGCAGCAGGTCGCGGAACGACAGCCCGACGAACTCCTCGGGGCGGCGCCCCAGCAGGCTCGCGTAGGCGTCGTTGACCCGCACGTAGCCGCTCTCGAGGTCGGCCAGGGCGAGGCCGACACCGACCTGCTGGAAGAAGGTCTCGAAGACGTCGGGCGAGCCGGCGAGCGCGTCCATGGTCTGGCGCGCACCGGTGCGTCCGGGCTCTGTGCTCCTCGGCAGCGGCGGGAGGCGCAGGACGGGCTCCTCGGGGTCATCGGCGTCCGTGCCTGGCGGCCGCGACCAGGCGGCCGCTCCGATCACCTCTACCCCGTGGGGCTGGGCGTGACCCCTGGGACACCTGCCGGTCCGCGCCGCACGACGACGTCGGGGCTGGTCACGTCGTACACCGAGCCGGGCAGCCGGAGGAGCGCCTGGGCGGCGGCGGCCTTGTCGCCGGCCCGTCCGGGGGCGCCCCACACGACCTGCCGGCCGTCGCGCAGCAGCAGCGACACCGACGTCGGGGAGGGCGCGCGGACGATGGCGACCCGGGCGAGGAGCGGGCCGGGCAGCTCGTCGAGGACCGACAGCGCGCTGCGCGTCGTGGCGTCGCGGGGCCCGGGGTGGGCGACCTGGAGGCGGACCGTGCCGGGCGGCAGCCGCGGCTCGACGGCGAAGGCGACGCCGGTGCGGTCCAGCAGCGTGACCTTCCCGGGCTCGACCACCCCGGCGGCCGGCCGGCGCTCGACGACCCGGAGGCTGAGCGTGCCCGGCCAGCGGCGCGCGACCGTGACCGAGGCGACCGGGGCGAGCTGCAGCACCCGGGAGCGCACGGCCTCGACGTCGACCCGGGCCAGCGGCATCCCGAGGGCGACCCCCGCCGCCTGCTCGACCTGGGCGGGGGTGACCCGGCTCGTGCCGCGGACCTGGACGTCGTCGACGCCGAGCAGCGACGACTCCAGGACCACCCAGCCGAGGGCGCCCAGCACGACGGCGGCCAGGACCACCGCGCTGGCCCTGCGCAGCCGGGAGGAGGGCGCCGGCAGGTCCTCGACGGCGTCGGTCACCCGCGCTCCTCGAGCAGGCGCAGGACCTCGGGGCCGACGAGGGTGACGTCGCCGGCGCCGAGGGTGAGGACGAGGTCGCCCGCCCGCGCCCGCCGGGCGAGCTCGCCGGGGACCTCCGACCAGGAGGGCTGGAACACGGCCTTGCCGCCGGGGACCGCCGCGGCGACGGTCGCGCCCGACGCCCCGGGCACGGGGTCCTCCCCCGCGCTGTAGACCTCCATCACCACGACCTCGTCGGCCAGCCCGAGCGCTTCGCCGAACGCCGGCCCGAACGCGAGGGTGCGGCTGTACCGGTGCGGCTGGAAGGCAGCGACGACCCGGCCGCCCCCGGCGACCTCGCGGGCCGCGAGCAGCTGCGCGTGGACCTCGGTGGGGTGGTGGGCGTAGTCGTCGTAGACCCGGACGCCGGCGGCGACGCCCTTGAGCTCCATCCGACGCCGGACACCCGTGAAGCCGGCCAGGCCCTTGACGAGGTCGTCGGCGTCCAGGCCGAGGCCGAGCCCGGTGAGCAGGGCGGCCGCGCTGTTGAGAGCGAGGTGGCGGCCCGGGACGGCCAGGCGGACCGGCGTCAGGGGGCGGCCGTCGAGGACCGGGACGTAGCGGCTGGTGGTGCCCGACACGGTGACGTCGGTCAGCTGCAGGTCGGCGTCGTTGGCGAGGCCGTAGGTGCGGACGGGGACGCCGGCGGCGCGGGCGAACGCGGCCAGGCGCTGAGCGCCGGGGTCGTCGGCGCAGGTGACGAGGCCGCCCTCCCCCAGGGTGCCGACGAAGGCCTCGAAGGCCCGGTCGACGGAGGCGGCGTCGCCGTAGTGGTCGAGGTGGTCGGCCTCGACGTTGGTCACGACCCCGGTGTGCGGGCCGTAGACGAGGAAGCTGCCGTCGCTCTCGTCGGCCTCGAGCACGAACAGGTCGCCGCTGCCGTGGTGGGCGTTGCTGGCGGCCTCGTTGAGGTCCCCGCCGATGGCGAAGCTCGGGTCGACGCCGCAGGAGAAGGCGGCGACGGTGAGCATCGACGTCGTCGTCGTCTTGCCGTGCGTGCCGGCGACGGCGACGGCCCGGTGGCCCTCGAGCAGCGCGGCCAGCGCCTCGGCGCGCAGCAGGACCCGCGCTCCGCGGGCCCGGGCGGCGGACAGCTCGGCGTTGGTCTCGCGGACGGCGCTGCTGACGACGACGGTGTCGGCGCCCGCTTGGTGCGCCGCGTCGTGCCCGACGTGCACGGTGGCCCCGAGCGCCTGCAGCTCGCGCAGCGCGCGGCTCTCCTTGGCGTCGCTGCCGCTGACCCGGCTGCCGCGGGCGAGCAGGACGCGGGCGATCCCGCTCATGCCCGCGCCGCCGATGCCGACGAAGTGGACCGCGCCGAGGCGGTCGGTCGGGTGCCCCGTCTGCCGGCCCGTCATCGCGCCGCCTCCAGGACCATCTCCGCCAGCGCGACGTCGGCGCCCCGCGCCCCGTGCCCCGAGGCGGCCCGACCCATCTCCCGCAGGTGCCGGGCGTCCTGCAGCAGCGGCAGGACCGTGCCCTCTACGAAGGCGGGATCGAAGGCGGCGTCGTCGACGAGCAGGCCGCCGCCGGCGTCGACGACGGGGCGGGCGTTGAGCGCCTGCTCGCCGTTGCCGATCGGCAGCGGGACGTAGACGGCGGGCAGCCCGACGGCGGACAGCTCCGCGCAGGTCATCGCCCCCGCCCGGCACACGGCGAGGTCGGCCGCCGCGTAGGCCAGCTCCATGCGGTCGGCATAGGCCAGGACGACGTAGCGGGGGTCGTCGGGGACGGCCGCCCGGACGGCGTCGGCGTTCTTGGGCCCGGCGACGTGCAGGACCTGCACCCCGGCGGACAGCAGGGCCGGGGCCGCGCCGGTCACGGCGGCGTTGACGCGCTGGGCGCCCTGCGACCCGCCGGTCACGAGCAGGACCGGCCCCTCGCCGAGACCGAACAGGGCGCGCGCCTCGTCGCGGGAGGCGGCACGGTCCAGCGTGCTGACCGCCCGGCGCAGCGGGATGCCGAGCACGCGGGCGCCTCGCAGGCCGCTGCCTTCGACGGCGGCGGCGACGTGGGGGGTGAGCCGGGCCCCGACGCGGTTGGCCAGGCCGGCCCGGGCGTTGGCCTCGTGCACGACCGACGGCGTGCCCCGGCGCCTCGCGGCCAGGTAGGCGGGCAGCGCGACGTAGCCGCCGAACCCGACGACGACGTCGGCGCCGACGCGGTCGAGGTGGGCCCGGGTCTGGCGGACCGCGCCCGCGACCCGGCCGGGGACCCGCAGCAGGTCGACGGTCGGACGGCGGGGCAGCGGGACCCGGGGGATCTCCGCGAGGTCGTAGCCGCGCTCGGGGACGAGCCGCGCCTCGAGGCCGGTGCGGGTGCCGAGGGCGGTGATGCCGATCGAGGGGTCGATCCGGCGCAGGGCGTCGGCGAGGGCGAGAGCGGGCTCGACGTGCCCGGCGGTGCCGCCGCCGGCGAGGACGACGTGCACCTCAGCGCACCCGCGAGACCGGGCGGCGCGCCGCGCTCGAGGGGCGCCGGGCGGCGGGGACGACCG
>JAODNQ010000209.1 GCA_025464695.1 Frankiales bacterium
ACCTCACGGCGACGGACGCGGCCAGCAACAAGTCGCTCGAGAAGCTGTCGAGCGGCCTGCGCATCAACCGGGCAGCGGACGACGCTGCCGGCCTGGTCAACAGCGAGGCGCTGCGCGCCCAGGTCGGTGGCCTCAAGGTCGCCACCCGCAACGCTCAGGACTCCATCTCGGTCGCCCAGACCGCAGAGGGCGCCCTGAACGAGGTCACCTCGATCCTGCAGCGCGTGCGTGACCTGACCGTCCAGCGCGCCAACACCGGTGGCAACAGCGACACCGCCACCAGCGCCATCGACGCCGAGGTCAGCTCGCTGGCCGCCGAGGTCGCGCGCATCAGCACGACGGCCAAGTTCAACGGCCACTCGCTGCTGGACGGCAGCTACGACAACAAGTTCCAGGTCGGCGCCAACCAGGACGAGACCGTCGACCTCAAGGTCGGTCTCAACCTGAGCACCGTGGCCGCGAGCCTCACCGGCCTGGGGGCCGACGCCACCGCTCTGGACACGATCGACGCCCAGATCCAGAACGTGTCGGCGGCCCGTGGCGACCTCGGTGCGTTCCAGAACCGCATGGAGCACACCATCGCCAACCTGGGTGTGGCCGTGGAGAACCTGTCCGCGTCCGAGTCCCGCATCCGCGACACCGACATGGCCCAGGAGATGACGACCCAGTCGCGCAACTCCATCCTGGCCCAGGCCGGTACCGCGATGCTCGCCCAGGCGAACCAGAGCAGCCAGGGCGTCCTGAAGCTGCTGCAGTAGTCCAGCGCCTCTGCCTCCGGCAGGGGGCCTGCGACGACACTCCTGCCGACGTCCCGGTGAGGGCCGGTCCTCCGGTCCTCACCGGGCGCGTCGGCGTCCCGCACCTGCTCCCACGTCCCGCTCCACGCGTCCCGGAAGGGCTGGTCCGATGGGCTTCTCGATCGCCGGACTGGGCTCGGGCATCGACACCGCCTCCCTGGTCACGCAGCTCATGCAGGCCGAGCGCGTCCCGCAGACGAAGATCACGGCACGGCAGCAGGCGGCCCAGAAGCAGGTCGCCAGCTGGAACGACCTGCGCACGAAGATGCAGGCGCTGCAGACCGCCGCCGCGGCGCTGTCCACCCCCGCCAAGGCGCTCGGTTCCACGACCTCCACGAGCGACGCCGACGTCGTCACCGCCGTCGCCCGCCCCGAGGCCACCCCCGGTTCCTACGGCGTCACCGTCGACCAGCTCGCGGTCGCCCAGCAGCAGAAGCGCTCGGGCCTCGGGCCGCTGTCGATGACCGTCGGTGCCGGGCGCACCTCCGTCGTCGCCGGCCCGGCCTGGGCCGCGCTGGACCTCGACGACGCCGAGCCCGGGGCGCACACCGTCCAGGTCACCCGCGCGTCGAGCGCCGCCACCCTCTACGGCACCCCGGCGCTGGCGCTGCCTCCCGACCTCACGCTGTCGGTGGACGGCGGTCCCCCCGTGGCCCTGACCCTCCGCAGCACCCACACCGACGACGCCGACCTCCTGGCCGACCTGAACAGCCGTCTCGGCCCGGCCGCCACCGCGAGCATCGTCGGCGGACGGCTCCGGATCAGCGCCGCCTCCGAGGGGTCGACGCACAGCCTGCAGCTCGGCGGAGCGGCGGCGACCGCCCTCGGGCTCCCTCCCGAGACCGCGCGGGGCGAGGCCGCCCTGCTCCTCGTCGACGGCACCAGCCAGACCGTGGAGCCGCAGGAGGCAGGCGCCGGCACGCGGCTGCAGACGCTCGGCGAGACGGGGATGCTGCTCACCGTCGGCGCGGGCCTCGCGCTCGGGACGACGCGCGGGACCGTGGCCGTGACCGACGCGGACTCCACCCTGGCCGACCTGCAGGCGATGCTGAACGACACAGGCAGCCCGGTCGCCGCTGCCGTGGTGGCCGAGGACGCCGGCAGCACCCTGGTCCTGTCGAGCACGGCCACCGGTACCGACGGCGCCCTGCACATCAGGTCCGAGACCCCGGTCCTGCGCGGGCTGACCGAGACGCAGGCGGCCAAGAACGCCGTCGTCACCGTCGCCGGGCTGACCGTGACCCGCAGCTCGAACACCCTGACGGACGTCGTCCCCGGCGTCACCCTCGACCTGCTGCACAAGCCGACCGACGGCCTGAGCCGCACGGTCACGGTCGCGCGCGACAGCAGCGGGACGGTCGACCGGGTCAAGGCCCTCGTGGACGCCCTCAACACCCTGGTCGGCAAGGTCGCGACCGAGACGAAGTACGACGTGAAGAGCAAGACGGGCGGCCCGCTCGTCGGTGACAGCACCGCCCGCGCTCTCGCCTCGACGCTGTTCTCCAAGGCCTCCTCCGTCGTCGGCACCGCAGGCTTCCGCTCGCTGTCCGCGCTCGGCATCCAGACCACGCGCGACGGCCGCTTCGAGGTCAAGACCGACGTGCTCACCAAGGCTCTCGCCACCGACCCCGACGCTGCCGCGAAGGTGCTGGCCGAGTTCTCCACGAGCGTGGAGCAGTACGCGAAGACGAGCTCCGAGACCGGCGGGCTCATGACGAGCCGGCGGGACGGCGCCCAGGCCGACGTCGACGCCCGGCAGAAGCAGTTCGACGCGATGGAGGTCCGCCTGGCGGCCACGGAGCGCCGCTACAAGGCGCAGTACAGCGCCCTGGAGACCGCCATGGCCTCGCTCAACTCACAGACGTCCGCCATGAGCGCGGCGCTCTCCGGCATGAACAGCAGCAGCTAGGCCGCCACCCGGCGCTCATCCCACAGGCCGCTCCGCCGATGGAGCAGGGGACCACGGACGGTCCCCACCCCGACGAGGAAGGACCCTCTCCCACATGACACTCCCCATCACGAACGCCGCCGTCGCCGACCGCTACCTCACCGAGCGCGTGCTGACCGCGAGCCCCGCCGAGCTGACCGCGATGCTCTTCGACGCCTGCGTCGGCGCGCTCAAGGCCGCCGCCCGGCTGCAGGAGGCCGAGCAGCACCCGCTCGCCGGCCAGCGGCTCATGAAGGCGCAGGACATCGTCCTCGAGCTGCGCTCGACGCTGAACCCCGCCGCGGGCGACCTCACGGTCTCGCTCGACGCCCTCTACACCTACGCCTACGGCCTGCTGGTGCGCGCCAACGTCCGCCGCGACCGCGCCGCCACCCTCGAGGCCCTCGCCCTGGTCGAGCCGCTGCAGACCGCCTGGCGCACCTCCTGCTGCACGCTCGCCGCCTGAGCCCCGCTCCGGAGCCCGCATGAGCCAGCCCTCGCCCGTCGCCGACCCCGAGGTCGGGCGCGTCCCGGTCGTCCTGGCGTGGCCGGACCACCTCGACGCGCTCGAGGAGTGGCTGCGCCGCACCCGAGACGCCCTGCAGGGCGGTGCCCTCGAGAGCCTCCCGGGGCCGCTCGTCAGCGTCGGGGACGGCCCCCTGCCCGAGGGCCTGCGGCTGCGCGCCGCGGTGGCCCTGCAGGAGCTGCAGCGGCTGCAGGCGACCGGCCTCGAGCGACGCCTCGGACTGGCCCGCGGCCAGGCCTACCAGCGCTTCTAGTCCTCACCCCCCAGGCACCACCCGAACGGGCCAGATCTGCAGATGACCCGCTCGGGGGCGACAGGACAGACGCCCCGGGTCCGACAGGACAAGCACACGGACGTACGGCCGCACCACCTCAGGGAAGAGCACCTCGTACCTCTCGGCAGGAGCCGGAGGGACGGGGCGGCGCTTCCCTTTCTGCGTTTCTCCCCAGGAGCCCTGATGACCCTCTTCACCGACCGCACCCAGGGTGCGCTCGAGCGGGCGATGGACGGCGTGGCCCTGCGTCAGCGGGTCATGTCGCAGAACGTCGCCAACGCGATGACGCCGGGCTACCAGGCACAGAAGGTGGAGTTCGAGGGTGCCCTGGCGGACGCGCTGCGCGGCGGCGAGGACGCGGGCGGCGTGAGCCCGACGGTCTCGGGCACGGGTGCCGCGAACCGCGAGGACGGCAACAACGTGGAGCTCGAGACCGAGGCGACCGGCCTCATGCGGAACGGGCTGCAGTTCGACGCGCTCGTCCAGGCCACCAGCTACCGGCTCGGCGTCCTGCGCGCGGCGGTGCGCTGATGGGCATGTTCGGCGCCCTCGACGCCGCCAGCAGCGGGGTGACCCTCGGTCGCACCTGGATCGACGCTTCCTCCGACAACGTCGCGAACCTCAACACCGTCCGCCCCGCCGGTGAGCAGCCCTTCCGGGCCCGCCTCGTCGTGGCGCGCGCCCGGGCCGACCAGGACGGCGTGGACGTCGAGCGGATCGCCGAGAAGGGCGGGCCGCCCGAGGTCGCCTACGACCCCGAGAACCCGCTCGCCGACGCCGCCGGCTACGTGACCCGCCCCCAGGTCGACCTCACCGAGGAGATGACCAACATCATGATGGCCAGCCGGCTCTACCAGGCCAACCTGTCCGTGATGCAGCAGGCCAAGGACAGCTACAAGGCCGCGCTCTCGATCGGCCAGTCGTGATCGTCGGAGGCGTCGGCGCGACGCCGTTCGTCCCCCCGACCATCTCGACCGGCGGTGCGGGCGGCGCGGGCGGTGCTGCCAAGGCTGGTGGGTCCGCGTTCGCGCAGAGCCTCGAGTCGGTGCAGTCGCTGACCACCAAGGCCGACACGCTCGCCCAGGGCGTCGCGACCGGCGACCTGCAGGACGTCCACCAGTTCACCGCCGCTGCCGCCAAGGCCCAGCTCGGCGTCGAGCTCACCGTCTCGCTGCGCAACCGCGCGGTCGAGGCCTACCAGGAGATCATGAGGATGCAGGTCTGATGGCAGCGCTCGACGTGGACGGCCTCAAGAAGAAGGTCAGCGCGTTCGTCAAGGGCTTCAGCCCCAGCCAGCTGGTCATCATCGGCCTGCTGTCGGTGGTGGCCCTGGTCGGCGGCGTGACCTTCCTCAAGTGGGTCACCGCCCCCACCTACGGCGTGCTCATGGCGGGCCTCGACCCGCAGGACGCCAGCGCCGTCACCGCGCAGCTGGACGCCGACGGCGTCGCCTACCAGCTCGCCGCGGGCGGGACGACCCTCATGGTCCCGACCTCCGTGCTGGACGCCGAGCGCCTCAAGGTCGCCGCGGCCGGGCTGCCCAAGGGCAAGACCGACAGCGGCTGGGCCGCGTTCGACAAGGCGGGCCTGACGTCGTCGTCGTTCCAGCAGCAGGTGGCCTACCAGCGCGCGATGGAGGCGACGCTGTCCTCCGCCGTCGGCGAGATCGAGGGCGTGCGCAGCGCCGAGGTCCACCTCGCCCTGCCCGAGAAGAAGCTCTTCACGGACGACCAGAAGCCCGCCCGCGCCTCCGTGCTGGTGAGCACGGACGGCTCGCTCGGCGACGACGCCGTCGAGGCGATGACGCACCTGGTCGCCAGCTCCGTCCCCGACCTGCAGGCGGCGGACGTCAGCGTCACCGACAGCAGCGGCCGCCTCCTCACCTCCGAGGGCAGCACCGCAGGCAGCGACCGGGTGGCCAAGACCCGCACGGCGCTCGAGACCACCCTCGAGGCCCGGGCGACGACGATGTTCGACCAGCTGCTCGGCAGCGGGCACGCTGTCGTGCGCGTCAACGCGGAGATCGACACCGCGAACCGCACCGTCGACAGCGAGGTCTACGACGACGCCAAGAAGTCGGTGCTGTCCTCCTCGACGTCGGAGGAGACCTACGGCTCGCCCTCCGCGACGTCGGCCGGCGTGGTCGGGCAGGCCGCCAGCCCGGCGCCGTCGGCCTCCCCCGGCACCGCCGGCTACAAGAAGTCCGCCACGAGCACGCAGATGGGCGTCTCCCGCACCGTCGAGCACTCCGCCGTGGCGCCGGGCGGGGTCAAGCGGCTCACCGTGGCGGTCGTCGTCGACCGCAACGCCAAGACCGCCCCCGCCGCCGCCGAGCTGCAGGCGATGGTCGCGAACGCCGTCGGGCTGGACCCGGCACGCGGCGACACCATCTCGGTCTCCACCCCGGCCTTCCCCGACAGCACCGACACCACGGCGGCGGCGGCGCCCGCGGGCGGCGCCTCCACGCTCACCGCCCTGGCGCCCCAGGTGCTCGGCGGGGTGCTGCTCCTGCTGGTCAGCCTCGGCCTGCTGCGCACCGTCCGCCGGGGCACCTCCACCGAGCTGTCCCCCGCCGAGGTCACCGCCGCGCTCGACCGCACCGCCGGGGGCTCCAAGGCCGTCGCCGCGGGTGCCCAGGCCGCCCTGCCCGCCGGCGCCGTGCCTACCCCGCGCTCGGAGGACGACGACCTGCTGGCCCGGCTCGACGACCCTGACGAGGTCGCGGGCATGCTCCGCGGCTGGCTCGCCACCACCGGCGGCGACCGGTGACCGTCCCCGCCCTGCTGGGCAACCGCCGCAAGGCCGCCGTCGCCCTCGTCGCCCTCGGGCCGGAGCGCGCCGCCGCCGTCCTGCGCGGGCTGGAGGAGGACGAGGTCAAGGCCCTCGCCACCGAGGTCATGAACCTGGGCCCGGTCACCCCGGACGAGGTCCGGCAGACCATGGCCGAGCTCGCCCGCGGGCTGAGCAACCCCGCCGTCCTCCCCGCTCCCGGCAAGCGCTTCGCGAAGGACCTGCTCGTCCGGGCCCTCGGACCGGAGCGGGGCGAGCTGGCCTGCGCCGAGCTCGACGTCCCCGCGCCCTTCGCCTGGCTCGAGGGCGCCGACCCCGAGGCCGCCGCGAAGGCGCTGGCCACCGAGCCGGCCGGTGCCGTGGCGCTCGCCCTCGCCCACCTGTCCCCGAAGACCGCCGCGCGCCTGCTGGTCCGCCTCCCCGAGGGCGACCGCGCCCGGGTCGCAGGCCGCATCGCCGGGCTGGGCAGCGTGCACCCCGAGACCGTCGCCCACGTCGAGGCCGGGCTCCGCGCCCGGGTGTCCGACGTGCTGCGCAGCCAGGTCCGCAAGGTCGAGGGCCCGGCGCTGCTCGCCGGTGTCTTGGCGAAGGCCGGCCGCGACGCCAGCCGCGAGCTGCTGCAGGTGCTCGCCGAGTCCGATCCGGCCCTCGCCGAGGCCACCAGCAACGCGCTCTTCACCTTCGAGGACGCCTGCGGCCTGGAGGCCCGCTCCATGCAGGTGCTGCTGCGCAGCGTCGACGGCAAGGAGCTCGCCGTCGCGCTCTCCACGGCCGGCGAGCGGACCAAGCAGAACGTCCTCGGCAACATGTCCGAGCGGGCCCGCGAGACCCTGGTCGACGAGATGGACCTGCTGCGCGGCGTCAAGGCGAGCGAGGTCACCGAGGCCCGGAACGCCGTCGTCGCGACGGCCCGGCGTCTGGAGGAGGAGGGCCAGCTGGTCCTCACCCGCGGCGACGACGACGAGGACGCGTAGTGCGGGTCCTGAAGGCCGGCGACGTCGTCGGTGTGCGCGACAGCAGGGTGGCCGACCGCGCCGCCGAGCTCGCCGCCGAGGCCGAGCGGCAGCAGGCCCTGGCGACGGCCTACGCGGCGGGCTTCGACGACGGCGTCCGCCGTGCGGTCGCCCAGGGCGCGGAGGCCGCACCTCGCGGGGCTGCTGCGCTCGAGGCGCTGCTCGCCGAGGTGTCGAGGCTGCACGCCGAGGAGGTGGCGGCGACCGGCCGCACCGTGCTCGGTGCCGCCGTCGAGGTCGCCCAGTGGGTCCTGCGGCACGAGCTGTCCGGCAGCACCCGCAGCCTGCTCGCCCGGCTGGAGGAGAGCGCCACCGCGCTGCTCCCCGCTCCCGGAACGCGCGTGCTCGTGCACCCCGACGACGCCGACGCCGTCCGTGCGTGGGCCGGCACCCGCAGCAGCACCACCGTGGTCGTCGACCCCTCGCTGGCCCCGGGCGACGCGTCCGTCGACACCGACGCCGGCAGCATCGACGTCAGCATCGGCGCCGCCCTGCGGATCGCCTGCGAGGCGCTCGACGTGGAGCTGCCGTGACCACCGTCGCGGCCCTGCTCGCCCCGCTGACGCCCTGGCGGGCCGCCGGCACGGTCAGCCGGGTCGTCGGCCTGGAGGCGGAGTGCCGCGGGCTGCGCGGCGCCCTCGGCGACCTCGTGAGCATGCGCGTCGGCGACCGCTCCGTGCCCGCGCAGGTCGTGGCGGTCCGCGAGGACGCCCTCCTGCTCGCGCCCTACGGCGACCTCGAGGGCGTGTCGCCGGGCGCCGCAGTCGAGCGCACCGGCAGCGGCCTGCAGCTCCGGGTCGGCGACGACCTCGTGGGGCGCGTGGTCGACGCGCTGGGCCGGCCGATCGACGACGGCCCGCCCCTCGCCGGCGAGCTCGTCTCGCTCGACGCCTCGGCGCCCCACCCGCTCAAGCGCCAGCGGATCAGCGAGCCGCTCCCCCTCGGGGTCCGCTGCCTCGACACCATGACCCCCTGCGGGCGCGGGCAGCGCATCGGCATCTTCGCCGGTTCCGGCGTCGGCAAGTCGACCCTCATGGGGATGATGGCGCGCGGCACCGAGGCCGACGTCGTCGTCGTCGGGCTGGTCGGCGAGCGCGGCCGCGAGGTGCGCGAGTTCCTCGAGGACGACCTCGGTCCGGGCGGCCGCGAGAAGGTCGTGTGCGTCGTCGCCACCTCCGACGAGCCGCCGCTGATGCGGCTGCGGGCCGCCTACACGGCCACCCGCATCGCCGAGCACTTCCGCGACCAGGGCCTCGACGTCCTGCTGCTCGTCGACTCCCTGACCCGCTTCGCGATGGCCCGGCGCGAGATCGGCCTGGCCGCTGGAGAGCCGCCCGCCACGCGCGGCTACCCGCCGTCGGTGTTCGCCGAGCTTCCCCGGCTGCTCGAGCGCGCCGGGCCCGGCGAGACCGGCACCATCACCGCCATCTACACCGTCCTCGTCGAGGGCGACGACATGAACGACCCCGTGGCGGACAACGCCCGAGGCATCCTCGACGGCCACGTCGTGCTGTCGCGCAAGCTCGCCGCTGCCGGCCACTTCCCCACCGTGGACGTGCTCGACAGCGTCAGCCGCTCCGCGTCGAAGGTCACCCCGAAGCCGCGGCTGGAGATGGCGGCCCGGCTGCGGCGGCTGCTGGCGGCGGCGGCGGAGGCCAAGGACCTCGTCGAGATCGGCGCGTACGTGCACGGCAGCGACCCGCTCGTCGACGAGGCGCTCGCCCGCCGCCAGATGCTCAACAGCTTCCTGCGCCAGCCGGTCGACGAGGTGGCCGACCCCGAGCACTCGTGGGAGCAGCTCGCGGCGGTGCTCGCGTGAGTCGGCCTGGTCATCCGGGCACGGAGAAGATGGTCCGGACGGACGGTGCTCCTGAGGTGCAGGAGCCGCGCCCGGCCGACGATCTCCTCCACGTGAGAGACGCATGAGCCGTCGGCTCGCCACCGTGCTGCGCGTGGCCGCCCTGCAGGAACGCCTCGCCAAGGCCGAGGCCGGGCGGGCCGCCGTCGCCGTCGACGCCGCCGCGCAGCTGCACGTCCGGCGCGTGGAGGCGCTCGCCGCCGCCCGGGTGACGGCGGGCACGCCGGCCGACCTCGCCGCTGCCGTCGCGCTGCAGCGGGTGCGCGCGCAGGCCGTCACCGACGCGCTGAAGGGCAGCGTGCAGGCCGAGACCGACCGCGGGAGCGCGCTCGACGCGTGGACGCGTGCCCGGGGACGCCACACCCTGCTCGAGGAGCTCGACGCCCGCCTGGCCGAGGAGCGCACGGCCCGCGAGCTCGCGGCCGCGCAGCGCCTCGCCGACGACCTGTCCGCCGGACGTCGGGCGGCGCGGTGAGCCTGGACCAGGTGCGGGCCCGCACCACGGAGATCGAGCTCCGCCTGCGCGCGCTGTCCGTCGGCACCTCCCCCGGCGGCACCCTGGGCGCCGCCGGCCCCGCGGCCGACGTGTTCGCCGGACAGCTGCAGGCCGCCACCGCGCGGGTGTCACCGTCCTCGTCGTCGTCCCCGTTGCGGACCGGTGCAGGCGTCTCGGTGCTGCGCGGGTCCGGCACGACGACCAGCGGCAGCGCCACCGGCGAGGACGTCGTCGCGACCGCGGAGAGCAAGGCCGGCACGCCCTACGTCTGGGGCGGGGAGTCGCTCGCGGAGGGCGGCTTCGACTGCTCCGGCCTGGTGCAGTGGGCGTACAAGCAGCACGGCATCGACCTCCCGCGCGTGTCGAGCGACCAGGCCAGGGCCGGGCACGCGGTCTCCGCGGCCGAGGCGCGCCCCGGCGACCTCGTGTTCTTCGCGCACAGCGGCCGGCCCGACCACATCGGGATGTACGCCGGCGGCGGCGAGTGGATCGTGGCTCCCAAGACCGGCGACGTCGTGAAGCGGCAGAAGGTCGACCTGTCGCAGGCCACGACCATCCGCCGCGTCCTGCCCGAGGCCGGGCTCAGCGCGCTGCGCGGCGCCGGCGCGCCCGCCGCGCAGCCCGGCTGGAGCCGCGCCCTGCCGGCCGCCGGTCAGCGGTACGCCCCGCTGGTCGAGAGCGCCGCCGCGAAGGCGGGGGTCGACCCGCGCCTGCTGGCGTCACTCGCCTGGACCGAGTCCGGCTTCGACCCGCAGGCCCGCTCGGGCGCCGGTGCCACCGGGCTCGTGCAGCTGATGCCCGCCACCGCGCGGGGCCTCGGCGTCACCGACCCCACCGACGCTGCGCAGTCGCTCGCCGGCGGCGCCGCCTACCTCAAGCAGCAGCTGGACGCCTTCGGCGGTGACGCGGAGCTCGCCCTCGCCGCGTACAACGCCGGCCCGACGGCCGTGCGGCGTCACGGCGGCGTGCCCCCGTACGCCGAGACCCAGAAGTACGTCACCACCGTGCTCGACCGCTACCGCTCCCTCGGAGGCACGCCGTGACCGCCCCCGCCCTGGCCCTGGCGCCCGCCGCCGAGCCGACCGCCGGGCTCCCCCGCCCCGCCGCAGCGGACGACGGTGCCTTCGCGGGGCTGCTCGCCGACGCGTCGCCCGGCGCCGCTCGCCCGACTGCCGGCCCGGTGCCGCCCGCGGACCAGGCCGACGACCGCGACGAGGCGCCGGCCGGGATCCCGGACGGCGCGGCCCTGCTCGCTGCCCAGGCACAGGTGCTGGTCCTGCCACCGCCCGTGCCGCTCGACCTGCCTCCGGGCGGCGGGACGCTGGCGCCGGCCTCGGGACCCGTACCGACCACGGTCGCCGGCGCACCGGCTGCTGCCGCTCCGCCCCCCGACGAGCAGGGCACGGCGCCTGCCCGGGCACCGCAGCAGGCCCTCCCCGCGGTCGCCCCGGCAGGGACGACCGGCACCGCGGGTCCGGGTCCCGGCGTCCCGGTCGCGCCGGCTGAGGGTGCACCGCCCGCTCCGGCGCCCGTCACGCCCGCGGCGGCACCCGTGTCGAGCACCGCGACGCCAGCCGTCCCCCTGCCTCTGCTGCCTGCGCCCGCCGCCCCGGCAGCAGCCGTGCGGAACACCGCCGACCCCGCGGCGCGCGAGCCGGAGGCCGCTCGCACGGGCGTCCCTGCCGGGCCCGTCCCTACCCCTGCGGCCGCCCCGGCTCCAGTGTTCGCCGCTGCGGTCCCTGCTGCAGCCGGCCCTCCTGCGGCCGTCACGGCTGCGGTCACGCCCGGGGCGGTCCCCGGTGCCACCGCTCCTGCGGCCGCCCCCGCCAGCAGCAGCACGCCGCCGGCTGTCCGGTCCGAGGACCTCGTGCCCGGCTCCCCCGCCGTCGCCAGCCCGGCCACCGCTGCCGCGCTCGGCGTCGACCCGGCGGCGCGGCCCTCCGCGACTCCCGTTCCCGCCTCGCCTGTCGCCCCCGCAGCCCCGCCGGCGACGGGCGAGCCGGCCGACACTGCCGCTCCGTCTCCCGCCCTGGCCCCCGCCGGACCCACCACCGCCGGGCGCGCGCGAGCAGCCGGCTCCGCCGACGTCGCTCCCCCGGTCCCGACCCTGGCGACCGCCGAGGCCACCGCACTCCCGGCAGCGGACCCCCGCCCCGTGCCGCACGAGACCTCTCGCGAGGACGACCCGGCGACGCCGCTGCGGCCGGACGCGCTCCCCGGGCTCCTCCCCCTGGCACCTGCCCGTCCCGACGGAGCGGTGGAGCCCACGGTCTCCGCCGTGTCCGAGCGGGGCCCCGCAGCCGTGGCAGCGGTCGCCGGCGGCGCGCCGTCCCGCGAGGGCCGCCTGCCCGAGGTCGCCCTCCCCGCAGCTGCCCCGACCCTGGAGCCTGCCGTGGTCGCCGCGGCCGGACCGCCGACGC
>JAODNQ010000220.1 GCA_025464695.1 Frankiales bacterium
GTCAGCGCGCGCTGACCGCCTCCGGTGCCGCCGCGGCGGCCACCCCGCGCGGACGGCGCGCCGCCAGCCACGCCCCGACGAGGACGAGCACCAGCCCGACCACTCCCGCCGCCGTCAGCCGCTCGTCGCGCAGCGCCACCCCGTACCCGACGGCGAACACGGGGGCGAGGTAGGTGACCAGCACGGTGCGCTCGGGCCCCACGGCGTCGACCAGCCAGTAGAACCCGACGAACGCGAGGCCGGTGCCGACCAGCCCGAGCACCGCCACGGCGGCCACGCCCCGGCCGGTGGGCAGGCCCTCCGGGAGGTCGAGCAGCACGGCCGGGAGCAGGAGCAGGCTGCTCGAGGCCAGCACGCCGGCGAGCAGGGCCAGCCGCGGGACGTCGGGGAAGCCCCGCGACGTCCAGACCGCGCCGACGGCGTAGCCCGCAGCGGCGAGCAGGACCAGCACGCAGCCGAGCGGGCCGCCGGGAGCGGCGCCCAGCAGGAGCCCGACGCCGACGATCCCCACCAGCAGCCCCACCCAGGCGGCACCCGTGGGGGCCGGGCGGCCGAGGACCGGCGCGAGCAGGGCGCCCCAGAGCGGGGTGCTGGCGACCAGGGTGCCGGCGAGGCCGCTCGGGATGTCGCGCTCCCCGACGGCGATGAGCAGCATGGGGGCGGCCTGCTGCACCAGGGCGAGCAGCAGCACCGCGCGCCACCGGCCGCGCAGCGCGCCGAGCTGCCGGCGGGCGAGCAGCGACACGAGGACGGCGGCCGGCACGAACCGCCCGAACGTCAGGGCGGACGCCGTCGTCGACTCGAGCGCCTCGGCGATCAACGGGTACGAGGCGCCCCACGTGGCGGCGAGGCCGAGCAGGACGAGCAGGGGCCGGAGCGTCACCCGTCCAGGCTCGCAGACCGGTCCAGCGTGTGAGGGACGGGCAGGCTCAGAAGAAGACGCTGCGGCGCTGCATGAGCAGCGTGTAGAGCGTCGACTGGATGGTCTCCCGGACCTGGTCGGTGAGGTTGAAGACCAGCATCGGGTCGTCGGCCGCCCCGGGCCCGAGGGAGGCCGTCTCGATCGGCTCGCCGAACTCGATGATCCACTTGCTGGGGAGCGGGACCAGCCCGAGCGGGCCGAGCAGCGGGAACAGCGGCGTCACGGGGGCGTAGGGCAGCCCCAGCAGGCGGGCGAGCGACTTCACGTTGCCGAGCATCGGGTAGATCTCCTCGGCGCCGACGATCGACACCGGGATGATCGGCTTGCCGGTGCGCAGAGCCGCCGAGACGAACCCGCCGCGCCCGAACCGCTGCAGCTTGTACCGCTCGCTGAACGGCTTGCCGATGCCCTTGAACCCCTCGGGGAAGACCCCGACGAGCTCGCCGTCGGACAGCAGCCGCTCGGCGTCGGCGTTGCAGGCGAGGGTGTTGCCCGCCTTGCGGGCCAGCGGCGCGACGACGGGCAGCCGGAACACGAGGTCGGCGGCGAGCATCCGCAGGTGGCGGTGGGCGGGGTGGTGGTCGAGCAGGGCCAGCGCCGTCATGAGGCCGTCGACGGGGAGCGTGCCGGAGTGGTTGGCGACGACGAGGGCGCCCCCGACGTCGGGGACGTTCTCGAGCCCGCGGGTCTCGACCCGGAACCACTTGTCGTACAGCGGCCGCAGGGGCGGGGCGAGCAGGTGCTCGGTGAGGTCGGCGTCGAACCCGAAGTCGTCGACCTCGTAGTCGCCGGTGAGCCGGCGCCGCAGGAAGGCCAGGGCGGCGGCCAGCGCCTGCTCGCCGTCGGAGGCCTCCGCGACGCCCTCGGGAGCGACGTCGGCCGGCTGGGGCGGCGTCGCGGGTGCCACGCGCGGGCGGTCGGGCCGGGGGGCGAGCGGGATGACCTTGCCGAGACCGGGCTCAGACACGGGCTGCTCCAGACGGGACGGGACGCGGGCCGGGCAGGAACCGCTCGGCGAGGTCGAGGACGCGCTGCTCCAGCGCCTGCGCGCTGTCGGGGCTCAGCAGCAGGCCGGGGGTGCGGGTGGCGGCGAAGTCGTCGAAGGCCTCGACCGTGGGGCGCGGGCCCCAGCCGAGCCGCGCCGAGAGCCGGGAGACGTCGACGACGCGGCCGTGCGAGAGGTAGCGCATCTGCTCGGGCGAGACGTCGACCAGCCCGGCCGAGCGGAAGCCGCGGGCGACGAGGTCGACCAGGGGCGAGAGCACGGGCACGGACGGCCGGCCGAGCCGGCGCACGGCCTGCGACAGCAGCAGCACGCCGGAGCCCCCGACGTTGTAGGAACCGGGGTGGTCCTCGACGGTGGTGCGGCGCAGCACCTCGATGCCGTCGTCCTCGTGGCAGAGCTGGATGCGGGGGTCGAAGCCGAGGACCGTCGGCACGACAGGCAGGGAGAAGTAGCGGGTCAGCGGCGTCGGGATGGACGGGCCGATGAAGTTGGTGAAGCGCAGCAGCGACAGCGTGACGTCGGGGCGGCGGCGGCCGAAGCCGCGGACGTAGCCCTCGACCTCGACGGCGTCCAACGCGTAGCCCGACTTCGGCAGCGCCCGCGGCTCGACGTCCTCGGTGAACAGGGCGGGGTCGCGCGGGCTGGAGCCGTAGACCGCGCTGGTGCTCTTCACGACGAGCTTGCGCATGCTCGGGGCCTTCTGGCAGGCCGCGAGCAGCTGCATCGTCCCGATGACGTTGATCTCCTTCATCGCCGTGCGCCCGCCGGCGCCCTCGGGGGTGGCGATGACGTTCATGTGCACGACGGTGTCGACCGACGCCTGCGCGATCACCTTGGCGATGAGCGGGTTGCGGATGTCGGCCCGCACGAACTCCGTGCGGCCGAGCAGGCGCTGCGCCTCGGGGGGCGGCGGGACGGTGTCGACGCCGATGACGCGGTCGACCGTGGGGTCCTCCGCGAGGGTGGCGGCCAGGCGCGTGCCGAGGTAGCGGCTGACGCCGGTGACGAGGACGACGCGGCTCATCGAGGGCTCCTCGCGGTCTGCCTCCCGCGGGCGTGCGGGCCCTCAGACTACCGGCCGGTAGCCCAGCCGGGTCAGGCGGCCGGGGCCCGGGCTAGGCCGGACCGGCCGGGGTGAGCGTGGACCCGGGCTGCTGCACCACCCGCGCGAGCACCAGGGGGTCGGCCCGGCGGGCCCGCAGCGTGACGGCCGCGCTGCCCTGGTTCACGGCGACGGTGATCGTGCGGAAGGCGTCCTCGCAGACGGCCAGCCGGCCCCGGGCGACCTCGCCGTAGGTCAGCCGGAACGGCGCCCGCAGCGTCTTGCCGCCGACCCGCAGCTCGACGTCGTCGCCGAGGTGCATCCCGGCCGCCTCGAGGTCCGCGGCCTGCACGTTGAGGGTGAGGTTGCCGAAGTGGTCGACCTGGGCGACCTCGCCGTGGACGTGGTCCTCGTCGACCTCGGGCAGCCGGACGGGGAGCCGGACGAGCGCGTCGACGTCGACGGCGCTGCCGACCTGCTCCAGCGGCAGCCCGGCCGCCAGCCGCGCGGCGACCGGCGAGAAGACGTCGCGGCCGCGGAAGGTGCGGGCCGGCGTCGGGAGCCACAGCGACGGCTCGTCGAGCGCGTGGGCCGCGACGACGCCGCCCGCCGCCTCCCAGGCCTGGCTGGTGAGGCCGTTGTCGGGCGACACGAAGGTCGAGCCGTCGGCGGTGCGCACGGCGACGCCCCGCACGGGGGAGGCCCCGAACGGGTCGACGAGCGCGAGGTGCACCGACGGGGCCGGCAGGTAGGGCACGGCGCTGGCGAGCACCGCCGCGCCCTGCTCGACGTCCTGCGGGTGCACCAGGTGCAGCACGTCGAGGACGCGCACCTCGGGGGCGGTCCGGGCGATGACGCCCTTGCACACCCCGAGGAACGCGTCCTCGTAGCCGTAGTCCGACAGGAAGGTGAGCCACGCCACAGTCACGTCAGCGACCGTAGCGGGCCCGGGGCCTACTTCTTGTTGCGACGCTGGACGCGGGTCTTCTTCAGCAGCTTGCGGTGCTTCTTCTTGGCCATCCGCTTGCGACGCTTCTTGATGACGGAACCCACGTGGACTACCTCAGCTCAGGGATGGTTCGGGACGACGCGCCAGACTACAAGCAGGCGCGCCGGGGGGTGTGGGCGCGACGGTCGACCGGTCAGCCGGTGGAGGGGAACGCGCCGCGCAGGTACGCGTTGACGGCGCGCTCGGGCACCCGGTAGGACCGGCCGACCCGCACCGACGGCAGCTCGCCGCTGTGGACGAGGCGGTACACGGTCATCTTGGAGACGCGCAGCAGCCCGGCGACCTCCGCGACCGTCAAGAACCTCAGGTCGTGCAGCTCGCCGTGCCCGCTCGTCGTCCCGACCACCTGGACAGCACCCACCGTCTGCTCGCGGCGCGGTCGGCGGCTTCCCCACCGTCGACGACGGACACGCACGAGCCGCGCGAGCGTAGCGGTACCCCGGAGGCGGCACCAGCGCCCAGACGGCCTAGCGGGCCCAGGACGTCAGGTGGTCGCTGAGGGGGTCGTAGAGGTGCGGCGGCACGTTGTCGTCGAGGCCGACGGTCGTGAGGGGCAGCCCCTCGTCCTGGGCCACGAACAGGGCGGGGTCGTTGCAGTCGGCGAAGCCGAGCGTCTCGATCCCGGCCTGCGCGGCGGCGCCCGCCCAGCCGTGGTCGGCCAGCACGAGGTCGGGCGGGCTGTCGAGCTCGCGCAGGACCGCCTCCATGGGCTCGGCGAGGTGGGTGTGGAGCAGCTCGCCGCCGGCCGCGAACACGTGGACGCCGTTGAGGCAGCGGACGTGGCGGGGGCGCCGGCGGGTCCAGTCGTTGTCCTGCTCCCAGGGCAGCGACCAGTCGGGGACGGCGACCAGGACGGTCGCGCCCGCGGCCCGGAGGGCGGCGGCCACGGCCAGGTGGATCACGAGGATCCCGGTGGGGTGGCCGGTGGCGACGAGGACCCGCTCGCGCCGCTCGGCGGCCACGGCCAGCCGGTCGCGGACGGCGTCGAGGGCGGCCAGCGTCAGGTCGACGTCGATCGTGTCCTGGCCCTGCAGGTGCGACGGGTCGGGGGACACGCCGCAGAGCCGGGCCATGACGTCGAGGACCTCGCGGTGCGTCCAGTCGCGGCCGAGCGTCAGCCCGAAGTCGTACTCGCGGCGGCGGTCGAGCATGCGCTGGAAGTTGCGGAGGTTCTCCTCGCGCGGGGTGACGACGTCGCCGCAGATCCGGTGATCGAGCAGGTGCTGCCGCAGGAGGTCC
>JAODNQ010000264.1 GCA_025464695.1 Frankiales bacterium
CCTGGACAGCGACTACGTCTACGACCCGGAGAACTTCAGCTACCCGCACGGCACGCACCTGTGCGCCGTCGAGATCGACACCGAGACCGGGTTCACGAAGATCCGCAAGTACGTCTGCGTCGACGACGTCGGCAAGATCGTCAACCCGGTCATCGTCGAGGGGCAGGTCCACGGCGGGCTCGCGCAGGGCATCGCGCAGGCGCTGTACGAGGAGGCCGTCCACGACGCCGAGGGCAACCTCATCACCGGCTCGATGGTCGACTACCTGATCCCGAGCGCCGCCGACCTGCCGCACTTCGACGTCGGTCGCACCGAGACGCCGGCCACGAGCAACCCGCTCGGGGTCAAGGGCGTCGGCGAGGCCGGCACCATCGCCTCGACCCCGGCGGTCGTGAACGCCGTCGTCGACGCGCTGCGGCCCTGGGGCGTCGACAACATCGACATGCCCTGCACGCCGGAGCGGGTCTGGCGCGCCATCCACGCCGACGGGACGCTCCGCGTCCCCGAGGGCACCGTGTCCTACGGCGGCGCCCAGACCGCCGCCACCTCAGGGAGTTCCTCGTGATCCCCGCCCCGTCCGACCACCCTGCACGCGCGGCCCGTCGCGGAGGCACTCGATGATCCCGGCCCAGTTCGACTACGTCGCCCCGACGTCGGTCGCCGACGCCGTCCGTGCCCTCGGCGACGCCGGCGAGGACGCCAAGCTGCTCGCCGGGGGGCAGTCGCTCATCCCCGTCCTGCGGCTGCGGCTCGCCTTCCCGACGGTGCTCGTCGACCTCGGCAAGGTGAGCGAGGTGCGGGGCGTGCGCGACGACGGCGACGCCCTCGTCATCGGCGCGATGACCCGGCACGCCGACGTCATGACCGACCCGCTGGTGCTCGAGCACGCCGGGCTGGTCGCGAAGGCGACGGCCACCGTCGCCGACCCCGCCGTCCGCCACCGGGGCACCTTCGGGGGCGCGCTGGCGCACGCCGACCCGGCGGGCGACCTCGCCGCCGTGGCCGTCGCGCTCGACGCGCAGCTGGTCGTCGAGGGCCCGGGCGGACGGCGGACGATCGCGGCCGCCGACTACTTCGTCGACTACCTCGAGACGTCGATGACGCCGGACGAGCTGCTCGTCGAGGTGCGCGTCCCGAAGCTGGCCGGGCAGTGGGGCTTCCACTACGAGAAGTTCAACCGGGTGGCGCAGGCGTGGTCGATCGTCGGCGTCGCGGCGGCCGTCCGGCGGGAGAACGGCTCCATCGCGGAGGCCCGCATCGGGCTCACCAACATGGGCTCGACCCCGGTCCGCGCGAGCAGCACCGAGCAGGCGCTGGCCGGCGTCGGGGCGGACCTCGCGGCGGTGAAGGAGGCGGCGTCGCACGCGGCCGACGGCACGAACGCGCCGTCGGACCTCAACGGGGCGGCCGACTACCGGGAGCACCTCGCCCGGGTGCTGACGGCGCGCGCGGTCGCCGCGGCCGCGGGCCTGTGAGCGGAGCCGTCGGCGGTCGCTCCGCGACGGAGGAGCGGACGCGTCCGGCGGCTGCGGAGCGAGCCCCGGAGACGACGGTGAGCGGAGCCGTCGGCGGTCGCTCCGCGACAGAGGAGCGGACGCGTCCGGCGGCTGCGGAGCGAGCCCTGGAGACGACGGTGAGCCTGTCCCCGAGGGAGCTGCTGAGCGCGGTGCAGGCGTGACGAGCCGGCGGGGTCTGCTGCCCGAGGGGGTGGCCGACCCCGCCGCGCTCGCCGGCCGCCTCGAGGCGGTCGGGTACCTGCCCGACACCGGAACGGCCACCGCGGCCTACCTCGCGCTGGCCCTGCCGCGCCCCCTGTTCCTCGAGGGCGAGGCGGGGGTCGGCAAGACGTCGCTGGCGGTGGCCCTGGCCGCGCTGCTCGAGGTGCCGCTGCTGCGGCTGCAGTGCTACGAGGGCATCGACGCCAGCCAGGCGCTCTACGACTGGGACTTCCCGCGCCAGCTGCTGCACCTGCGGGCGGCCGAGGCCGCGGGGTCCGCAGGGGGGACGGCCGAGCTCGAGGCACAGGTCTACGACCGCCGCTTCCTGCTGGCCCGGCCGCTGCTGGCCGCGCTGGAGACGTCGCCCGCGGTGCTGCTGGTCGACGAGGTCGACCGCGCCGACGACGAGTTCGAGGCGTTCCTGCTCGAGGTGCTGAGCGACTTCTCAGTGACCGTCCCCGAGCTGGGCACCATCCGGGCGGAGGTCCCGCCGGTCGTCGTCGTCACGAGCAACCGGACCCGTGAGGTGCACGACGCGCTGAAGCGGCGCTGCCTCTACCACTGGGTCGAGCACCCGGAGTTCGAGCGCGAGGTCGCCGTCGTCCGGCTCCGCGTGCCCGAGGCCTCGGAGGCGCTCGCCCGCGACGTCGCCCGCGCCGTCGGGGCGCTGCGGCAGGAGGACCTGCTCAAACCGCCCGGCGTCGCGGAGTCGATCGACTGGACGCAGGCGCTGCTCGCGCTCGGCGCGGAGCGGCTCGACGCCGACCTCGCGACCGCGACCCTCGGTGCCGTCCTCAAGTACCGCGAGGACCAGGAGCGCGCCAAGCTCGACGTCGGCAAGATGCTCGACCGCGCACTCACACCGTGACCGCGCCCTACGACGTCACCGACAGCCTGGTCGGGCTCGGGCGGACGCTGCGCTCCGCCGGCGTCGCGGCCTCCGCCGACCGGGTGCAGGCGGCCGTCCGGGCGGTCGAGGCGCTCGACCCGTCCCGGTCCGAGCACGTCTACTGGGCCTGCCGGCTGGCGCTGTGCGGCGGGCCCGAGGACCTGCCCCGGTTCGACCGCGTCTTCGAGGCCTGGTTCGGCGACCGCCCCCGGCAGGTCGCCCGGCAGCAGCGCGTGCAGGTGCAGAAGGTCCAGACGCTGGGCGAGGGCGGGGAGGCCGGGCCGGAGGGAGAGGGCACCGGGGCCGACGTCCCTGCCGCCAGCACGCTGGAGCAGCTGCGCACCCGCGACGTCGGGACGCTCACGCCCGCCGAGCGCGAGCAGCTTCGGCGCCTGCTGGCCCGGCTGCGGCTGCCCGGTGAGCCGCGCCGCTCCCGGCGCCGCACGCCGTCCGGCCGCGGCGACGTCGACCCGTCCCGCAGCCTGCGCGCGGTGCTGCGGGCCGGG
>JAODNQ010000268.1 GCA_025464695.1 Frankiales bacterium
GGACCTACAACGAGCTCGCGGAGCTCATGGTCCTCGCGCAGACCGGCCGGGTGACCCTCCACACGAGCACGTACCCGCTCGACGCGGCCGCCGACGCGCTGGCCGACCTCGACGCCGGACGCGTCCGCGGGAGGGCGATCCTCGTCCCCTAGCCGCTCGCGCACGCCCCCTGCACGTCCCTGCTCGGCGAACGAGAGGTCCGTCCATGGCCAAGGAACTGGTGTTCGGCGAGGACGCGCGCAGCAAGCTGCTCGCGGGGGTGGACCAGCTGGCCGAGGCGGTGCGGTCGACGCTCGGCCCCAAGGGCCGCAACGTCATCATCGAGAAGATCACCGGGTCTCCGGTGGTCACGAACGACGGCGTCACGATCGCCCGCGAGATCCACCTGCCGGACCAGTTCGAGAACATGGGCGCGCAGCTGGTCAAGGAAGCGGCCATCAAGACCAACGACATCGTCGGCGACGGGACCACGACCGCGACGGTGCTCGCGCACGCCATCATCCGCGAGGGGATGCACGCGATCGGGTCGGGCGGCAACCCGGTCCTGGTGAAGCGCGGGATCGACCTCGCGGTCAAGCGGCTGGTCGAGCACCTGCGCACCGTCGCCCGCCCCGTCGTCACCGAAGCCGACTACGCGCGGGTGGCGGCCATCTCCGCGAACGACGACGACGCCGTCGGCGGGGTCATCGCCAAGGCGCTGTTCACGGTCGGAGAGGCCGGCATCGTCACGGTCGAGGAGGGCGTGCTGCCGGGGATGTCGGTCGAGTTCGTGGAGGGCTTCGAGTACGACAACGGCTACGTGTCGCCCTACATGGTCACGCACCCGGCGAGCCTGGAGGCGGTGCTCCAGGACCCCTACATCGTCCTGACGAACGAGAAGATCAGCAAGATCGCGCAGCTCATGCCGCTGCTGGAGAAGGTGATGCGCGCCCCCCGGCCGCTGCTCATCGTGGCCGAGAACGTCGAGGCCGCGGCCCTGTCGATGCTCGTGCAGAACCACGTCAACGGCGTGTTCCAGTGCGTCGTGACCCGGGCTCCCGGCTTCGGGGACCGGCGGCTGCGCAAGCTCGAGGACATCGCGGTCACGACCGGCGGGACCGTCCTGTCCAAGCACTCCGGCTCGTCGATCGAGACGATCACGCTGGCGCAGCTGGGGCGGGCCGCCCAGGTCCGAGTGACGGCCGACCGCACCACCATCATCGGCGGCGTCGGCTCGCCCGACGAGATCGCCTTCCGGGTCGCGCAGCTGCAGGTGGAGCAGACCAAGGCCACGTTCGGGGTCGACGAGGACGTGCTGTCCGAGCGCATCGGCTCGCTGTCCGGTCGCGTCGCGGTGGTCAAGGTCGGCGCCCCGACCAACGCCGAGCTGGCCGAGCTGCAGCACCGGGTCGAGGACGCGCTGGGAGCGACCCGGGCGGCGATGGCCGAGGGCATCGTCGCCGGCGGCGGCGTGGCGCTGCTGCACGCGGCGTCGGCGCTGGACGACCTGGACGTGAGCGGCGACTACGAGATCGGCGTCGAGATCGTGCGGCGCGCGCTGCCGGAGCCCGCGTTCCTCATCGCCTCCAACGCCGGCTACTCCGGCTCCGAGGTCGTCCGGCGCATCGCGGAGATGGGGGTCGACGAGGGCTTCGACGCCCTCGAGGGCCGGTACGGCGACATGATCGAGATGGGCATCCTCGACCCGCTGCGCGTGTGCCGGTCCGCCCTGCAGAACGGCGCCTCGGTGGCCGGGCTGCTGCTGACGACGAACACGCTCATCGCGGAGGAGCAGACGCCGTGGGGCGGCAGCCGCGCGCTCATGACCGAGTTCGGCGAGCTGGACGGCGGGCTGCACCAGCCGTCTCCGGACGCCAGCACGCCCCAGTCCCTGGGCCTCGGCCCGTCCGTCGGATGACGACGCCGACCGAGGCTTCCGCGCCCCCGTCGGTGGTGCGGCGGCTGCGCTCACCCGCCGCCCTCGCGCTGGCCGACCTCGCGGCGCTGTTCGAGGACGTGCAGACGACGCTGCGCTGCTGCGAGCGGCTGATCGCCGTGCTGGACGCGACCACCGAGCCGGACGACCTGGCGCTCGAGGCCTACTGGACGACGGCGGTGCTCTCCTACGCCCGCTGCTTCGCGCCCGGCGAGCGCGGCACCGGCCTGACCGAGGACGACGTGACGGCGACGGGGCTCGCCGGCGACGTCGTCGGCTGGCACCGCACCCTGCTGCAGCTGCGCGACCGGTACGCCGACCCCGTGGTGAACCCGCGCGAGTCGTTCTCGGTCGGCGCCGCGCAGGACCGGACCGGCCACGCGGAGGGGGTCGCGCTGACCTCGGCCCGGCAGGCCGGCGTCGACGAGCTCACCGTCCGGCAGACGGGAGCGGTGGCCTACGCGCTGAGCCGTCTGGTCGACGAGCGGCTCGTCGCACAGCAGGGCGTCGTCTTCACCGCGGTCGCCGCGATGGCCCGACCGGCCCTGGACGTGCTGCCCCTGCTGCACGTGGCCGTGCCGGAGGACGCCCCGGGTGCGGTCTGACGCGCTACCGGTCCCTCGACGCCATGGGGGAGGTGGTGGGGGAGGGGGAGTTCCCCGACCACGCGGCGGCCCTCCAGGCGGCCCGGGAGGACGAGACGGCGGAGGTGCAGCGCGTCGAGCACCTCGGGCCGGACGGGGACTGGCGCTGGTCCGGCCCCGTCCTCGGCTGACCCCGACCTAGTACAGCGGGTCCTTCTCCGCCCCGAAGCGCACCGACTGCTCGAGGGTCAGGCCGGCCACCTGGTCGGCCAGCACGACGTCCAGCGACGGCAGGTCGACCGGCGCGGGCGGGTCCCACAGGTGCGAGCGCACCAGCGCCCGCCCGCACTGGTACATCACCTCGGACGGCGTGAGCACCAGCGCCGTCCGAGGCAGGCGCCCCTTCACCTGGCCGAGCGCGAGCAGGTCCGGGTCGGTCGTGACGACGGCGGTGCCGTTGACGCGCAGCGAGTGGGTCACCCCGGGCACCAGCAGGATCAGCGAGGCCCGCGGGTCGGCGAGGACGTTGAGCAGCGAGTCGACGCGGTTGTTGCCCGGCCGGTCCGGGAGCACCATGCGGCCGTCGTCCAGGACGCTGACGAAGCCCGGGCGGTCGCCGCGGGGCGAGACGTCGAGCAGCCCGCCCGGCGACGACGTCGCGAGCACCAGGAACGGCGACGCCGCCACGAAGGCGCGGTCGTGCGCGTCGAGGGCGGCGTGCACCTTGCCGGCCGCACGGACCGGCACCGGCCCGTAGAGGGCCAGCAGCTGCTCGGGGGTCGCGACGAGGTCCACGCCGCCCAGGAAACACCCCCGGCCGCCGGCGGGCGCGGGCTGGCAGTCTGGCGGGGTGGACGACGACCCGGGGGACGCGCGTCCGCAGACGGTGGAGCGGGCGTCGGCGCTGCGCCGCCTGAGGGGCCTCGCCCTGGACGTGCGGCCGCTCCGGGCGTCCCGGGCGTTCCGCAACCTGCTCATCGGTGACGCGGTCTCCGTCGTCGGCACGCAGATCACCAGCGTCGCCGTGCCGCTGCAGGTCAACGACCTGACGCACTCCGCGTTCGCCGTCGGCCTGGTGGGGCTCGCCGGCCTCCTGCCGCTCATCCTGTTCGGCCTCTACGGGGGCGCCGTCGCGGACGCCGTCGACCGGCGCAAGCTCGTGCTCTGCACGACGGTCGGGCAGGCGTTCCTGTCGGCCGTCCTGCTCGCGCAGGCGCTGGCGCACAACCGCCAGACGTGGCTGCTGTACGCCGTCGTCGCGGCGCAGGCCGGCCTGTTCGCCCTCGACAGCCCGGCCCGCCAGGCGTTCGTCCCGCGGCTGCTGCCGAACGAGCTCCTGCCGGCGGCCAACGCCCTGCGCCAGGTCGAGTTCAACACCGGCGTCGTCGTGGGGCCGCTGCTCGCCGGGGTGCTCGTGGGCGGCTTCGGCTACGGGACGGCGTACGGGCTGGACGCCGTCAGCTTCGCGGCGTCGCTGTGGGCGGTGGCGTCGCTGCCGTCGATGTCGCCGGAGGGGGGTGGCCGCAGGGCGGGGCTCGCGTCGGTCGTCGAGGGGCTGCGCTTCCTCGGGACCCGTCCGGTCCTCCTGCTGACCTTCGTCGTCGACCTCATCGCCATGGTGTTCGCGATGCCCCGCGCCCTGTTCCCGGCGATCGCGGAGCAGGTCTACGGCGGCGGGGCCGAGACGGCCGGCGCCCTCTACTCCGCGCTCGCCGCCGGAGCGCTGCTCGGCGCGCTCGGTGGCGGCTGGTTCGGGCGCATCAACCGGCAGGGGCTCGCCGTCGTGGTGGCGATCGTCGGGTGGGGACTGTCGATCGTGTTGTTCGGCGCCACCGACCTGCTCTGGGTCGGGCTGCTGGGGCTGGCCCTCGCCGGTGCCTGCGACATGATCAGCGCCGTCTTCCGCACGGCGATCCTGCAGGCGGCGGCGCCCGACGAGATGCGCGGCCGGCTCGGTGGCGTGTTCATCGTCGTCGTCGCGGGCGGGCCCCGGCTGGGCGACGCGCGGGCCGGCGGCGGTGCGTCGCTGGTGGGGCTGCAGGGAGCCGTCGTCGCGGGCGGGCTCGCCTGCATCGGGCTGACCCTCGCGGTCGCGTCCGTCGTCCCGCGCTTCCTCAGGTACGACGCCCGGGACCCGCACCCGTAGGTCAGCGGCGCAGGACGTCGGCGGCGATGCGCAGGTCGGCCACCAGCCCGTCGTGCGCGGCCTGCCGGTCGTCGGCGCGCAGCACGGCGCTCGGGTGCAGCGTCGCCAGGACCTGCTGCCCGCCGGGTCCCTCGAGGAGCTTCCCGCGGTCGGTCGTGACGCGGAACGACGGGCCCAGCAGCGCCTTGCCAGCGGTCGCGCCCAGCAGCACGACGAGCTCGGGCTGCACCGCGGCCAGCTCCGCCCCCAGCCACGGGGCGCAGGCGCGCACCTCCAGGGCGTCGGGCGAGGCGTGGATGCGCCGCTTGCCCGACGTCGTGAACTTGAAGTGCTTCACCGCGTTCGTGACGTAGACGTCGCTGCGGTCGACCTCGGCCTCGTCGAGCGCGGACACCAGCTCGCGACCGGCCGGCCCCACGAACGGCACGCCCTTCTGGTCCTCGACGTCCCCGGGCTGCTCGCCGACCAGCACCAGCCGGGCCGTGGAGCTCCCCCGGCCGAAGACCGTCTGCGTGGCCGGCTCCCACAGCGGGCAGCCGCGGCAGCCGGCGGCGGCGTCGCGCAGGGCGTCGAGGAGCGGCGCCGAGTCGGGCGGGGAGGAGGGCAGGAAGGCGGCGGCCGTGGGCCAGTCCGCGTCGCGTCGGGGCACGCTGGCGCCCTACCCCGAGCGGCGCGCCCGACGACGACCCCGGGCGGGCGTCCCACCAGTCGCCCCCGCGTGCCAGGGTCTGGTCATGCCCGCCCTGCTCCGGTCCCTGCTCGTCGCCGCCCTCGCCGTCGGCTCCGTCGCTGTCGCGGCGCCGACGCCGGCGACGGCCGCGACCGTCCCGACGCCCGGCCAGTCGACCTACACCCCGCTGACCCCGGTGCGGCTGCTCGACACCCGGGAGGACGGGGGCCGGCTGGGCGCGGGGGAGACGCGCGACCTGCAGGTGACCGGGACCGCCGGGGTGCCGACCTCCGCCACGGCGGTGGCACTGTCCGTCACCGCTCTCGGCGCCACGGTGAGCACCGACGTCAAGGTCTACCCGTCTCCGACCGAGCCCGACAGCAGCGGCCTCGTGGTGGTCAAGGGCGGTTCGGCCTCCAACCTCGTGGTCGCCGCCGTCGGGCAGGGCGGGCAGGTGCGGCTGCGCAACAGCGGCGGCTCGGTGCAGCTGATCGTCGACCTCGCCGGCTACTACCAGGAGGGCCCGGGCTCCAGCTACGTCCCCGCGACGCCGACCCGCCTGCTCGACACCCGGGACACGCGGTCGCCGCTCGGCCCGGCCGGGGTGCGCGTGCTCAAGGTGGCCGGGACGGGCACGGCGGTCCCCGCCGAGGCCACCGCCGTCGCGATCAACCTGACCGGCGTCGCCGCGACGTCGGGCACCGACCTGCGGGCCTACCCGACGGGCCCCGGCGAGCCGCCGAACGCCAGCAACTCCAACCCCGGGCCGGGGCGCAACACCGCCGTCGCGGCCGTGGTCGCCGTGGGGCAGGACGGCTCGATCAGCCTGCGCAACACCGCCGGCACGCTGCACGTGATCGTCGACCTGCAGGGCTGGTACGTGCCGTCGACGTCGGGCGGCTCCGTCTTCCACCCGCTGCCGCCCCGCCGCCTGCTCGACACCCAGAGCCCGGGCGAGGGCCCCGCGCTGTCCGGGGAGGGCGCCACCCGCGACGTCGTCGTCGCCGGTGGGCGCTCGCTGCCGCCGCGCGCCGTCCCCGCGCAGACGGTGCCGGCCCAGGCCACCGGTGTGGCGCTCGTCGTGACGGCGGTGGGCGCCAGCGACAGCAGCGACGTCCGCGTCTACCCCGTCCCGTCCGACGGCACGAGCCTCCCGCCGTCGAGCAACCTCAACACGTCGCCGGGGCGGGTCGTGGCGAACACCGTCCTGTCGGCCGTGGGCCGCGACGGGTCGGTCCGGCTGCGCAACGCCAAGGGCACGGTGCACCTGATCGTCGACCTGGTCGGCTGGTACGGCCCGGCCGGCACCGGCAACGACATCAGCTGGCCGCAGTGCACGACCGCCGGCGCGACGACCGCGCGCACCCCCGCCGGCGGCGGCTTCGGCATCGTCGGGGTCACCCGCGGCCGGCCGTTCACCTCGAACGAGTGCTTAGCGGCCGAGTGGTCGTGGGCGTCGTCCCTGCCGGGTGAGCCGGCGGCCTACGTGAACCTCGACGCCCCGGGCGCCGACAGCCCGCAGTGGGCCCTGCCCGGAGCCGAGCCCTGCAGCGGGGCGTCCAGCGACGCCGCCTGCGGCCGGAACTACGGTCGCGCGGTCGCCGCCTACGCCGCCGCCCGCATCCCGGCGGCGCCGTCGGGCGGCCGGCCGTTCGTGTGGCTCGACGTCGAGCTCGGACCGGTGTGGCAGACCGGCGCGGGGGCCGTCGCCGTCAACCGCGGCGTGCTGAACGGCGCCGCGGAGGGCCTGCGGGCCGCCGGCTACACCCGCTACGGCATCTACACGGACGCGGAGGCCGCGGCGTCCCGCAACGACTGGAAGCTGATCATGGGCGAGTACACCCTGCCGCAGCTGCCCCTGTGGGTCTTCGCCTCCACCAACACCGGGACCCGCGAGCTGTGCGTCCCGGCGTCGGCGTCGACCACGCAGGGCCCGGTGCAGGTGGTGCAGCTGCGGCCGTCGCAGAGCGGTCAGGAGTACGACGTCGACGACCTCTGCTAGCTAGCCGCGGGCGGCGCTGTAGCGGCGCAGGGCCTCCACCCGCTCGGCCTTGTGGTCGACCACCGGCAGCGGGTAGCCCTCGGGCGGACCGCCCGGGAGCTTCCACGGCTCGTGGACGGCCTTGCCGGCGACGCCCCGCAGCTCAGGCACGTGGTGGCGGACGTAGTCGCCGTCGGGGTCGTGGGTCAGGCCCTGCGTCGTCGGGTTGAACACGCGGAAGTACGGGGCGGGGTCGGTGCCCGTGCCGGCGACCCACTGCCAGCCGTGCTGGTTGCTGGCGAGGTCGCCGTCGCGCAGGTGCCGCATGAAGTGCCGCGCACCCCGCGACCAGTGCAGGTGCAGGTCCTTGACGAGGAACGACGCCACGACCATCCGCACCCGGTTGTGGACCCAGGCCTCCGACAGCAGCTGGCGCATCCCCGCGTCGACGATCGGGTACCCGGTGCGCCCCGCGGCCCAGGCCTCGAACCGGGCGTCGGCCTCTGGCCCCTCGTCGTACTCCAGGTGCTGCAGGGCCGGGGTGAGGTCGTGCCGGGCGGAGTCGGGGCGGTGCCACAGGACGTCGGCGTAGAAGTCGCGCCAGAGCACCTCGCCGGCGAGCTTGCCGTCGCTGTCGCCGAGGTCGGCCAGCATGGTGCGGGGGTGGAGGCAGCCGTACTTGAGGTAGACGCTCATGCCGCTGGTGCCGTCGGGGACACCCGGCCGGTCCCGGGTCTCCCCGTAGCCCGGCGCGCCGGTGCCGACGAAGCGCGACCACCGCTCGAGCGCCGCTCGCTCGCCCGCGGGCGGGAGGACGACGTCGCCGAGGTCGGGGTCCGCCGGGACGCCGTCCGTGGGCAGGCCGCCGTCCGTCCAGCGGACCTCCACCTCGGGCGCGGGCGCGTGCACGCCGCGGGCGCGGTGGGCCCGGGCGAACGGCGAGTACACCTTGAACGGCGTGCCGTCGTCCTTGAGGAGGGTCCCGGGGGTGACGGCGTAGGGGCTGCCGGTGGCGGTGAGCGGGACCTCGCCCAGGGCGGCCCGCACCCGCTCGTCGCGCGCCCGCCCGTACGGCGCGTGGTCGCTGCTGATGTGCACGCCCGTCGCCCCGACCTGCCGGACGACGCCCGGGACCACCTCCTCGGGGCGCCCGGTCAGCACCCGGAGGCGGCCCCCGGTGCGCTCCTCGACCTCCCGCAGGCAGCCGTACAGGAAGGCCAGGCGGGGAGCGCCGGACGGGCCGCGCAGCGCGTCGTCGAGCACGAACAGCGGCAGCACCTCGTCGGAGGCGTCGAGCGCGGCGTGCAGGGCGGGGAGGTCGGCCAGGCGGAGGTCGCGGCGCAGCCAGAGGACGGAGACGGTCACGGACGGACCGTAGGCCCGACGCCGGGAGCGCGCCCGGGGAGCGGGCCGACCGCGGTGGTGCCCCCGGAGAGAATCGAACTCCCGACGCCCTCCTTAGGACGGAGGCGCTCTGTCCACTGAGCTACGGAGGCGGACCGCCCGAGCGTAGCCCCGGACCTGCCGGCACGCGGAGGCGGACGACGGCCCGCCCCGACCTCGCGGAGCACGTCGTGAGGTGCGTGGGGACTGGTTGTCCAGCAGCGCGACCGGCCGCTCAGTCCTCGGGTGGGAGGAGGTCGCGGTAGTCCTCGAAGGCAGGCACCTGCAGGAACAGGTCCGACGTGTCCAACTCGCGGTCCTCGGCCGTGACCTGGTCCCGACGCACGTCGTCGACGGTCAGGCGGCCGGTGCCGTCCGGGAACAGCTCGAGCGTCTCGATGGTCTGCGGCGAGGCGTAGGCGCTGAGCTCCGCGTCGTCGGCGTAGGTCTTGCTGACGACCTGCGTGAGGAACAGCCGGTCGGGCGCGACCTCGAGCGCCCGGTACACGTACTGCTGCGTCTCGCGCGCGTGCTCGTCCATCCAGTGCACGGCGGCGTGCCCGAGCGCCGGGTTCCGCACGACCAGGACGGAGGCGCGCCCGTCTCGGCCCAGCGCGACGGTGGTGAACTGCCCACGCTCGTGCCGGCGGCGGGCCTGTGCCTCGGTGAGCTCCTCCTGCGGCGCCCTGGCGAGGTCCGACCACAGGTCGCACCAGGCGATGACCTGCAGGTCGTCGGGTCCGCGCACCTGTCCCTCCTGGGTGTTGCCGGTCTCGCCTGCTCAGGGGCTCGTCGGTGCAGGTCCCGGAGCTGCGAGCCCACGCTCGTGCCGGCAACCTAGGGCGCGAGGAGCCCGTCCACCGCGGCTCCTCCACAGGCCCCGGTCTGACGGGGAGGCGCTCCTGGACCCAGTGCCTGCCGTCCGGAGCGGGAGCAGCCCCGCGGCTGTCAGCCGGCTCCGTGCCGCTCGGGACTCCGCCACCGGCTCGCGGGCCGTCCGCGCACACTGACGCCATGACGCTCCCACCTCCGCTGACGCTTGCCGACCTGACGGCCGTCGACGACCTGGTCGAGCGCGCCCAGCTGCTCGTCCGGGCGGCGCACGCCGGGCAGGTCGACAAGGCCGGGGCCGACTACGTCGCGGGGCACCTGACCGACGTCTGGCGGCGGGCGGTCGCGTACGGCACGGACGCCGACGAGCAGGCGGCGGCGCTTCTGCACGACGTCGTGGAGGACACCGACGTCACGGACGAGGACCTGTGGGGCTGCGGCTTCGGCGACCGGACGGTCCTGATCGTGCACCTCATGACGAAGCGGCCCCCGGAGGGCGACGACGCCTACTACGCCCGTCTGCGGGCGTACGAGCCCGCGCGCCGCCTCAAGCTCGACGCGGACGTCGCCAGCAACAGCGACCCGGGCAGGCTGAGGCTCGTCGAGGAGCCGACCAGGAGCCGCCTCGTCGCGAAGTACGCGAAGGCCGCGGCAGCACTCGCTCCCGACGGCGGCCGTGGCGCTGGTGACCGGCACGGGTGACGGAGCGGCCGGCGCCGGGGACCGCTCGTAGCCTCGGGACGTGAGCGACGACGAGCGGACCGACCAGGGCACGCCCGCTCGGCGACGGCGCCGTGCCGTCGGGCCGCCGGGGGCGGTGCCCGTCCGGGACGAACCGCGCGCCCCGGC
>JAODNQ010000278.1 GCA_025464695.1 Frankiales bacterium
GGCGGGCCAGCAGGCCGCCCCAGGCCGCGAGCGCGGCGCCGACCAGCAGGACGGCGGCGAGCAGCAGGGGCTTGTCGGCGGTGCCGACGGAGTCGATGGCGGCGCGCCGCGGCCCGGCAGGGGCCAGCCCGACCACGCGGTTGCCCAGCGCCAGCACGGGGCTCGAGGCGCCGGGCAGCAGCCGCCCGAGGACCTCGGCCGCGGCCAGCCCCGCGCCCCCCGCGAGCAGTCCGGCGGCGACCGCCCTCCCCCGTCCGACCGCGGGGACTGGCGCCGCCGGGGCGACCTCGACCGGTGCGGTCAGCACGGCGGGACGCTCCCGGTCGACCGCGCGTTCTCGGCCATCGTCGAGAGCCGTTCCGCCAGCAGGCCGAGGGTGTCGGCGCGCAGCCGGTAGACGTGGACGCGTTCGCAGACGGTCTTCTCCACCAGGCCCGCCTCGCGCAGCACCTTCAGGTGGTGGCTCAGCAGCGGCTGCGACAGGCCCAGCCGCGCGACGAGCTGCCGCTGGGTGAGCTGGGCGTGCTCGAGCACCCGCACCAGCTCCTGGCGGCGCGGCTCGGCCAGGACGGTCAGCAGGGTGGCGAGGGCCGGCAGCCCGGCCGGCTCGTCGACCGGGTCGACGAGGGGCTCCGGGGCGAGCAGCTCGCGGACCCGGCCCCGGTGCGGCTCGGCCAGCGCCCCGAGCATCCGGTCGCCCGGCGTCACCTCACAGCGCACGCCCGCGGGCACCTCGGGGTCGGGCGTCACAGCTGCTCCTGGCGTCGGCGTCCCGTCGATGCTAGGCGCCGGCAGGGCGCACCGCTCGTCGCGCGCTACCGCCGCAGCGCGCGCCCCGCGGCGTACGCCGCCGCTGCCGCCGCGACCCAGGGACCCGCCACGACGAGGGGGTCGAGCCACGCGTGCTTGAGGTCCGCGCGTCCCTGACCGACCCGCGACCGCACGCCGCCGTGCGTCAGCTCGGTGACGACGCCGGTCTCCGTCACGGGGTTGTCGGGGTGCAGCCGCAGCAGCGACCCGAGGTGCGCCTCCCAGGCGTCGACCCGGTCCGCCCCGAGCAGCACGAGCCAGTGACCGATCTGGCCCTCGCTGTAGCGCCGGTAGGCGAGCCGGCGGAGCACGCCGGACAGGCCCTTCAGGGGCTGCGCCGTGCCGAAGACCGGGGTCAGCCGCCCGTGCTCGACCGAGCGCTCGCGCGGCGAGAGCTCGGGCTGCCGCTCCGGGAGCTCCCAGTGGGCCCCCGTCCGGTCGTCCTTCCACTGCAGCTTCGGCCGGTCCGGGCGGTCGGCCTCGTCGAGGTCGACGCCCCAGCCCGGGATCCGGGCGCGCAGCTGCTCGACGGTCTCGGGCAGCGGCGGCTTGGCGGAGGTGTAGGTGTACCGGTCGGGGAAGCCGGGGTCGGTCGGGTCGGCGGCGGGGTCCACCGTGGTCGGCTGCTCGCTCACGTCGATCTCCTCAGCCCGCGCTCGGCAGGACCAGTGGCTTGATGCAGCCGTCGAGCTTGCTGCTGAACAGGTGGTAGCCCTCGGCGATGTGCTCCAGCGGGATGCGGTGGGTCACGAGGTCGCGCGGGGTGAGGTGGCCGTTCTTCACGTGCTCGAACAGCCGCGGCCACTGCCGCTTGACCGGGCACTGGTTCATCCGCAGCGTCAGCCCCTTGTTCACGGCGTCGCCGAACTTCACGGCGCTCATGACCGGCCCGTAGGCGCCCATGACCGAGATGGTGCCGCCCTTGCGCGCCATGTCGATGGCCCAGTTGAGCGCCGTCATCGACCCGCCCTGCAGCTTGAGCTTCGTGCCGAGGATCTGCTGGAACGGTGCGCCGTCGGCCTCCGCCCCCACGCACTCGAGCACGGCGTCCGCCCCGAGCCAGCCGGTCGCCTTCTTCATCTCCCGGACGATGTCGTCGTGCTCGCCGAAGTTCCAGGTCTCCGCGTGCGCGAAGGTCCGCGCCTTCTCCAGCCGGTAGTCCAGGTGGTCGATGACGATGACCCGGCCGGCGCCCATCAGCCACGCCGACTTCGCCGCGACCAGCCCCACGGGCCCCGCGCCCAGCACGATGACGACGTCGCCCTGCGCGATGTCGCCGAGGGTCGCCCCGAAGTACCCGGTGGCGGTGGCGTCGGTGAGCAGGACGGCGTCCTCGTCGTGCATCCACTCGGGGATGATCGTGGGCCCGACGTCGGCGAAGGGGACCCGGACGTACTCGGCCTGACCGCCGTCGTAGCCGCCCGTGGTGTGGGAGTAGCCGTAGATGCTGCCGACGGCGGTGGCGTTCGCGTTCACGTTGTGGCAGTTGGAGTACAGGCCGCGGGCGCAGTAGAAGCACGTGCCGCAGAAGATGTTGAACGGGACCATCACGCGGTCCCCGACCTTCAGGTTCTGCACCGACGACCCGACCTCGTCGACGACGCCGATGAACTCGTGGCCGAACGTGTGGCCGACCCGGGTGTCCGGCATCATCCCGTGGTAGAGGTGCAGGTCGGACCCGCAGATCGCCGCCAGGGTCACCCGCACGATCGCGTCGTTCGGGTGCTCGATCCTCGGCCGGTCCTTCTCCTCGACCCGCACCTTGTACGGACCGCGGTAGGTCATCGCTCGCATGAGCCTGGTCTGGCCACGGATCGCCGACCGAAACTGCTACGCGGGGCGCGCTCCCCCGGGCCGCTCGACCAGCCAGCGGCGCAGCCGCTCGTACACCTCCGGGTGGTTGAGCAGGTCGAAGTGGTGCAGGCCGCCGACCCGGTGCACGTGGTCGGCGGGGAAGGCGAGGCGCGTGTCGTCGCCGGTGTCGCCGAGGGCGCTCGACGGCGGCACCAGCAGGTCACCCAGCAACGAGCCGACGCGGGAGCCCGGGTCGCGGGCGAGGGTCGCGAGCACGACGAAGTGCCGCGCGCCGTCGTGCAGGGGGACGTGCGTGTGGGGTCCCGGCTCGACGGCGTCGAGGTCGCGGCCCGTCCAGTCCTGCTCGACGAGCGTCCCGCGCCGCAGGTCCTTGATGCCCACGCTGCGGGCGCCGAGCAGGGCCGCGAGCGGGCGCGTCTCCGGGAGCCGGGCCAGGCCGTGCGCGAGCCGGTGCACCGTCCGCTCCAGCGGCGCGCCGAGGTGCGGGGTGCCGAGGGTGACGGTGTCGCGGACCAGCGCGGTCCAGGGCTCGGCGTCCGGCTGCCCGCTCCGCGCCAGGTGCAGGGCGCTGCGGGCGACCAGCCCGCCCATGGAGTGCCCGACGAGGACCAGGTCCTCGACGGGGGCCGGCCAGGCGGCGACGAGCTCTCCCAGCAGGTCCGCCAGGGCCCGCCCGTTGTCGGAGATGTGCAGCCCGGTGTTGTAGCGCAGGTACACGGGCGTCAGCCCGAGGTCGCGCTCGAGCAGCGACCCGTACGTGACGTCGGCCCGCCCGTGGTGGGTGACGGCGCGGAAGCGCCAGGCGCCCTCGTGCTCGGTGAGCCCGTGCAGGAAGACCACGAGGCGCGGGCCGGCAGCGGGGTGGGCGGCCGCCAGGGCGGCACGCTCGAGCGGGACGTCCCGGCCCCCGGACCGCACCGACATGGTCGTGGCGAGGGCTGGAGCCTCGCGGGTCAGCAGGTCGCCGTGCGCGCCGTTGAGGACCGCCAGGCCCACCCGTGCGGCCGGGACGTCGTCGAGCGGGCGGCCGCTCGTGACCGCTGCCGCCGCCTCCCCCACGAGGCGCGCCGAGACCTGCAGGGCCCGCCCGACGCCGCGGTACGCGCGACCCGCCACGGCGTCGTGGACCACCCGTACCGGCGTGCCGAGCGGGCCGAGCGGCCGGAAGGTGCGCCCGGCGACGCCCTCGTGCACCTCCGCCACGCGCGTCGTGCCGCCCGCCAGCGTCAGGCCGAGCAGCCGCGACAGGTCGCGGGCCTCGTCCGCCCTCACGCGCGCGCCCCGCTCACCCGAACACGGGGAACGTGCGCTTGGCCGCCAGCCGGTCCATGCCGCCCTGGATGGCGGACTCGACCTCGTCGTAGACCTTCTGGACGTAGGCCTTGTCGTTCACGCGCTCGGGGTCGTCGTCGATCTCGATCGGGTCGAGCAGCTCCGTGCGGATCTTGGCCGGCAGGGGCAGGTGCGCGGGCAGGACCTCGACGGCGAGCGGGAACGGGAAGCCCGCGATGATCGGGATGTTCGCGCCGCGCAGCTTGCTCGCCAGCCCGGTGAAGCGCTCGGCGATGTCGGCCAGCCACTTGCCCTCCGACAGCACGAACACCGTGTCGTGGCCGCCGACCGTCGCGACGGGGACGATCGGCACGCCGGACCGGATGGCCTGCCGGACGAAGCCCTTGCGCCCGCCGAGCACGACCTTGTCCCGGTGCCGCCAGTTCCGCATCGCGTCGAGCTCGCCGCCCGGCCAGATGACGACGTCGTCGCCCTGCGCGAGGGCGGCGCTGACGCTCCTGCGGTTCGCCGGGATGACCCCGGTCGCCTTGAAGTAGTCGCCCAGGCCGGGCAGGGCCATGAGGAAGTCGTGCGCGGTGCCGTGCAGGGGGCGCTTGCCCTCGAAGTGCGTGTGCCAGGCGTTGACGAGCGTCCAGGCGTCCATGGTGAGCACGCCGCCGGAGTGGATACCGATGAGGAGGCTGGTCCGGTCGGGCACCCGGTCCCACCCGTCGACCTCGAGCCGGAAGTAGTAGCGGTTGAGCAGGTCGTAGAGCGGCTGCTGCAGCTTGAGCACTGTCTCGTTCGGCGGGCCGGGCTCCATCGCGGCCTCGACCCGCTTGCCGATGGCCTTCTCGATCAGGCCTGCCTGCTTGCCGCTGTCCGGCATCGTCGCCGCCTCTCGCGTGGTCCTGGGTGAGGCACCGGTCGGGCCGACCGGGCCGGGGTCGCTCGTGGTCAGTCGGGCAGCCGCGGTGGGCGGGGCCCGTACGCCGGCCCAGCGGAGCCGTGGACCTCTCGGGGCGCTCGCGTGGCCGCCGGCCGGGCGAGCCGGCACCGCGCGCTCGTGTCGGCCACGGCGTCCTCCCCGTCGAGCAGTGGGTACGGGACGGTGCAGGGCCCCGTGCCGCCGTACCCGCCGGGCCGGACGTGCAACACCGGGGAGCCGCATCCGACACGCGCCCCGCGCCGGGGCGACCGGTCCGCGAGGGAGGACCAGGCGGTCCGGCGGTGGAGCTCGCGCGCCGGGACCCGGGACCGGGCGGCGTGGCCGAGCCCTCCGGGGAGCTTCGAGCCGTAGGCTGCGGTCAAGCCGGGCGCGTCGTCGCCGGCGAGGCCGCGCAGGCGGGCCAGGAGCAGCGACGTCGCTGCCCGGGGACACGGACTGGCTCTGCTCGATCCTCGAGCCGCGCACCGCAGCACGAACGTGACGAGGCCCGACATGGCGACCGAGCTCACCCGCCGGCGCAGGACCCTGCGCGACCGGCTGCGTGAGGCCGGCGCAGTGCCGCACGCCCGGCTCGACGCGGCGTTCACCGCCGACCTGCACAGCGCCCCCGGGTACGCGAGGCTCCTGCAGGCGCTGGAGAGCTTCCACTCCAGCGCCGACCCCCTGCTCGCCAGCTGGGTCGCCGGCTCCCCGGCCGCGCCTGCGGTGACGGTCGTCAGGCGCACTGCGGCGCTGCGCAGCGACCTGCTGCGGCTGGGGGTGGACCCGCGGCCACCGGTCGACCTGTCCGGGCTCCCGCGTGACCGCGCGATCGGCCTGCTCACCGACGGGGCGGGACTGGCGCTGCTGTACGTCACGGCCGGTTCCTCGATCGGTGCCCGCGTCGTCCTCCGGCAGCTGCCCGAGACGGTCCCGGCCGACGTCCGCACGGGGCTGACCGAGGGAGCGGGCCCGGTCTGTGCGCGCGCCTGGCGCACCACCCTCCTGGCGCTGGACGTCGAGCCCTCCCCTGCGGTGACCGCCGATGCCACCGACGGCTGCGAGCTGGTCTTCCAGGCCCTGTGCGTGGCCGCCGGTGCGGTCGCCTGCGCCGTCGCCCCGTGAGCGGCGCCGTGCAGGTCCCGGCCCAGGGCCCGGACGTCCTCGTCGCCGTCGGCGAGGTCATCGACCTCACGAACTGCGAGCGCGAGCCCATCCGGGTGCCCGGGTCCATCCAGCCGCACGGCGTCCTGCTCACCGTGGAGAACGCTCAGGCGCCCGTGTCACAGGTCTCGGCGAACATCGGCTCGCTCACCGGGCTGCGACCGGACCAGGTCCTCGGCACGACCCTCGACACCCTCTTCACGCCCGGCACGGTCTCGAGGATCACCGCCGCCATCGCCGGCGCGCACCCGCAGACGGCGGCCACCGGCATCCAGCAGCAGATCAGGGTCAGGGTGCGCCTGGGCGGACCGGTCCTCCTCGACTCACGGCCCGGGGACCTCGACGGTCTGCTGCACCGCAGCGGTCCCGACTGGGTCCTCGAGGTCGAGCCCTACGCCAGTCCCATCACGGTCGAGAACACCTACCACGCGGTGCGCTCGGTGGTCACCGCGCTCAACCGGACCATGGACACCGCCGCGATGTTCGAGATCACGGTGCGGCAGATCAGGGCGTTGACCGGCTTCGACCGCGTGATGCTCTACCGCTTCGACCGGGACTGGAACGGCGAGGTCTGCGCGGAGGACAAGCGCGAGGACCTCGAGTCCTTCCGCGGGCTGCACTACCCCGCGGGCGACATCCCGCCGCAGGCCCGCGCGCTCTACACCGTCAACTGGCTGCGCTTCATCCACGACGTCGACGCCGTGAACGCACCGCTGGTCCCGGTGATGCAGCCCACGACGGGCCAGCCCCTGGACCTGTCGTTCGCCTCGTTGCGCAGCGTCAGCCCCGTCCACTGCGAGTACCTGCGCAACATGGGCGTGACCGCGTCGATGTCGGTCTCTCTCGTGATCGACGGGCAGCTCGCCGGCCTCATCGCCTGCCACCACTACAGCGGCCCCTACGTCCCCCCGCCGGCCGTCAGGGCGACGTGCGAGTTCCTCGCCCAGACGCTGTCGCTGCTCGTCGCGGCCCGCGAGCACGTCGCGCGCAACGAGCGGGCGGGTCTGGTCACGCAGGTCCTGGCGCGGCTGGACGCGGCCACCTCCGCCTCCCGGCGTCCCATGGCGACCGCCCTCACCGAGCACGCCTCGGCGCTGCTCGAGGTCCTCGGCGCCGTGGGCGTCGCCTGGACGCTCGACGGGGTGACCCGGACCTACGGGTCGGTCCCCGCGCCCGACGACGTCCGCCGGGTGAGGGACTGGGGCAGGCGTCACGCCGTCGACGGCCTGGCGACGACGGAGTCGCTCGGGCAGGACGGACCGGGCCTGCAGGGGCTCGCGGCGTCGGCCAGCGGCGTGGCCGTCCTCGTCGTCTCCGACGACCAGGACGTCGTGTTCTTCCGGCCCGAGACCGCCCACACGATCGACTGGGGCGGGAACCCGCACCTGAAGAACCTCGTCACGGAGGCCGACGGCACCTCCCGGCTGTCACCCCGCGGGTCGTTCAAGCTGTGGCGGGAGAACGTCCTCGGCCGGAGCTCGCCCTGGGAGGCCCTGCAGCTGGAGGCCGCCGAGGCGCTGCGCCTCTACCTGGTCCAGCACATGCTGCGGCACGCCCGCGACCTCGCCGGCGTCGCGGAGACGCTCGCGCGCAGCCTGCTGCCCGAGTGGCTGCCCCAGCCCGCCGGGTGGGCGCTCGCGGCCGACTCCCGGCCGGCCTCCACCGGGATCGGCGGCGACTGGTACGACGCGTTCGTGGTCGCCTCCGGCGAGCTGCTGCTCGTGGTGGGCGACGTCGCGGGTCACGGTCTGCACGCCGCGACGGCCATGGCGCACCTGCGCAACGCGCTGCGGGCGTACGCGTTCGAGGACGCGCACCCGCCCCGCCTGCTGGCCCGGTTGGACCGCCTCGCGTCGCTGCAGACCGACGACATCCTCACCACCGTCGTCGTCGCGCTGCTGGACCCGCGGACCGGTCGCCTGCACCTGGCCAGCGCCGGTCACCCCCCGCCCCTGCTGCGCCGTCGCGACGGCAGCACCGACCACGTCGTCCTGGACGCTCGTCCTCCGCTCGGACTGGGCTACGTCACCGAGGACGAGCACGAGGGCTCGGCCGTCCTGACCCTGCAGCGCGGGGACGCCGTGGCGCTGTTCTCGGACGGCGTGGTGGAGCGCCGCGGGGAGAGCATCGAGCGGGGACTCGTCCGCCTGCAGGAGCTCATGCAGACGGAGGTCACGGCCGGAGCCGACGCCGGTGCTGCCGTGCGCCTGCTCGTCGCGGCCGCTCAGCCCGAGGTCAGCGAGGACGACACGACGCTGATGCTGCTCGTCCGCGACGACGTGAGCACGGGCTGACGGCGGGCGCCGCTGCGACTCCCGGCCGGCCTGCCCCTGCGACCGCCGTGATGACTCGCTCCACGGAACCGTCCGCCGACGTCCGCTGCAGTGCCTCTGACCTGCGCTCCTGCCGACCTCGGCCTCGTCGTGCGCCTCCGCGTCCGTCCACGCCCGTCCGCGCCGTCGGTCGTCGAGGGCCCGCTCTCCCTCGGCAAGGACGACTGTGGCCCGGGCTGTGACCGTCTCGACCAGCGATGCGACGGCACCGACGAGCGCGGCCTCCTTGCGCACCGACGTACCCGGTGCTCAACACGCCGACGTCGGCCGCTGCCGGCTGCTCCTGTGCGGCGCGACCAGCGGCAGGAGCGGGCGTCCCCCGTCTAGCGTCCCTGCATGGACCGCACCACCGTCACCGACGCCTACTCCGGAGTGGCGCAGCGGTACATCGAGCTGTTCGACGGCGCCTGGGCCGCGCACGACCTGGACGCGGCCTTCATCGGCCGACACCTCGGCGCGGCGCAGGGTCCCGTCCTCGACCTGGGCTGCGGTCCCGGCTACTGGAGCGCCCACCTGCACGAGCAGGGACTGGACGTGACCGGCATCGACCTGGTCCCGGAGTTCATCGAGCACGCCCGAGCTCACCACGCGGGTCCTGCCTTCCGGCTCGGCTCCATGGACGAGGTGAGCGGGGTGGGCTCGTTCGCCGGCATCCTCAGCTGGTTCTCCACGATCCACCTGACCCCGGCACAGCTGGGACCCGTGCTCGCGCACTACCGGCGGCTCCTGGCGCCGTCCGGGACACTGGTCCTCGGGTTCTTCGCCAGCGCCGACGAGGTGTCCGAGTTCGACCACGCGGTCGTGACGGCCTACCGCTGGCCCGCTGCCGCACTGGCGCAGCGCCTCGCCGAGGCCGGGTTCCGGGAGGTCGAACGCATGGAGCGCCAGGTCGCCGAACGCCCCGACCGCCTCTACGGGGCTGTCGCCGCCCGAGCGGTCTGACGGACCTCCTCGCTCACGACCCCCGGCAGCTGGGCAGTTGGGCAGCTGGGCGCTCCTCCCCCGGGTCGGCCGCCGTCACGGGACCGGCGACACCCGCAACAGGCTGACGGGTCCCCGGTGCGTCAGCCCTGCGCGGATGCCAGCAGGTCGTCGAGCTGGCCGAAGGTCTCGTGCGTCGCCTGCTCCGCGCCGGCACCTGCCTCGAGCGCTTCCGGTGACGGGTAGACCTCGCTCATGACCAGCAGCGTCTTGCCGTCCTGCTCCTCAAAGGAGACCGTGGTGACGCTGCTGTGCTCACCACCCTCGTCGTTCGTCCACACGATGCGCGAGTGGGGCGTCACCTCGAGGTAGGTCCCGTGGAAGTCAGCGCCCTTCCCGAAGTTCAGGTGGTAGCTGCCGCCGGTGCGGGCGTCCATCTCCAGGTGGTGCAGCGTCATGCCCATCGACTTGGGGAGCCACCACTGCCTGAAGAGCTCAGGCTTGGTCCACGCGTCGAAGACGAGGTGCACCGGCCCGTTGAACATGCGCGTCACCCGGATCTCGCGATCCGACGTCCGCTCCACGGTCACGGGACTGCGCCCGACCGTCGGCTCACTGCTCGCTCCTGCGCTCATCCAGCTTCTCCCTGCGTTGAAGTTCTTCGACGACGTCGTCCAGCGCGCTGAAGCGCGCGTCCCACAGCTGCTGGTAGCGCTCGATCCACCCGGCCAGGTCCTCCAGACGCGTCGTGCCGATCCGGCACGTCCGCACCCGTCCCACCTTCTCGGTGGTCACGAGGCCGACGTCCTCCAGAACGCTCACGTGCTTCTTCATCCCGGTCAGCGTCATGTGGAACCGCTCGGCGAGCTCGGTGACAGACGCGTCCGACTGACCGAGCCGCTCCAGCACGCCCCGGCGCGTGGAGTCGGCCAGCGCCACGAACGCTGCATCGAGGTGGTCTCGCTGATACTGCACCATCAGGTTCAGTGTCTACCGTCCTTCTGCACCGCCCGCAAGCCCGCCCTGACCGTCGTCGCCCCCGCCCCTTGGCGAGCGCCGCCGCAGGCATCCGCCCGCCCATGACCGAAGGCACGGCTCGAGCGGCCGCGGACGCCGTCGCGGCCCTGTCCGCGTGACGCCCGCAGGTTTCGGTCATCGAGCCCAAGAACATCCACGGCATCGGTTGTCCGGCGGTCATCGAGCAGGGACGCGAGAAGGGGGAGCGGCTATCGATTTTGGATAAACGGAAGGTCAGGACCCCTGCCCCTGGCGGGCCAGGGCGGTCAGCCGGCTGACCGCCCGCAGGTACTTCCTCCACGGAACCGTCCATTGACGTCCGCTGCAGTGCCTCTGACCTGCGCTTTTGCTCGTCTCGCGACCTCGGCCTCATCGTGCACTTCCGCGTGCGTCCACGCTCGTCCCCGGCCGTCGGTTATCGAGCGGTTATCGAGGAGGCCGGTCCAGGGCCGCGGACAGGGCGCCCGCTGCCGCCCTGTTCGCGGTCGCCCACAAGCAGCCTCGACGGGCCGTCCTGTTCCGTAATACGATTTGTTGGTGGAGAAGATCAAGGGCGAGCCCGTCAGCGAGCAGGACATCACCGCTTGGGCCGACGAGGCAGAGCGGGGCTACGACGTCGCCCAGCTGCGCAAGCGCGGCCGCAAGCCGGAGGGCGACGGGCCCGGCCGAGTCGTACCGGTACGCCTCGACGAGACGCTCCTCGCCGCGCTCGCTGAGCGAGCCGAGCGGGACCACGTCAGCCGATCGGCAGCGATCCGAGCCGCCATCCGTGCCTATGTCGCGTGAAGATCCACGCCTCGGCGCTCAAGCATGGCGTGGCGCCCGAAGACGCAGCCCTCGCCGCTGAGAACCCGGTCTTCCTCAGCGACCTCGACGACCACAGCCCTCAGCGGCAGTTCCGGCTTGGCTTCGACGGCGCCGGACGCCTGCTGGAGCTCGTCGTCCTGCGCTTCGACAGCGGGAACGAGATGGTCATCCACGCGATGAAGGCCCGGCGCCAGTACGTCGAACTCCTCGAATGACCGGGTCCGCGCGTGCCGGGAGCGGTGCCGTGCGCGTTGTGAGTGCGCTGGGCTGCAGTCCGGGTCTGCTGCGGCCGAACAAGTCAGGGTGAAGGTCCCAGCGCTACGACGGGAGGACACCTGCGCGAACTGTCACAGGATCCTCGTCATCGGCACGGAGGCCGCCTGGGACAAGGCCCGGCGGCAGACGCGCTGCTTGCCCTGCCATGAGCAGGCCGCGAACGTGCAGGACCTCGCCACCCCGAGCGGCACCTCCTGGGTGCCGATAGTGGCTCCGCCGGCAGCGCAGCAGGGCGGGGCCTCGGCTCAACGCGAGTACGAGAAGCGGTCGAGCCGCCACGAGCAGCAGATCCGCAGTCGGCACCCGCGACTGGGGGGCCTGCTCCTGGCCCTTACGCAGGAGCCGACGTCGACGCGCGTCTGGGCCCAGGGCGCAGCGGGTGAGCGCGCCGTGGCGCAGCGCCTGGACGCACTTGCCGAGGAAGACGTTGTTGCTCTGCACGACCGGCGCATGCGTCGGCCTGACGGCAAGCTCTCCCGGGCGAACATCGACCACCTGGCGGTCACCCCGGCGGGCGTGTGGGTCATCGACGCCAAGACGCACCAGGGCGCGCTGGAGGTCCGGAGGTCCGGTGGACTCTTCGGGCCTCGTGTTGAGGCGCTGTACATCAACGGACGCAACCGGACGGCTCTGGTTCACGGCCTGCTCGAGCAGGTCGCGGCCATCCGCCGGGAGCTGGCAGCGGTCGAGGCCGACGTCGAGGTCCGAGGCGCGCTGTGCTTCGTCGGGACCGAGCTGCCGTGGTTCGGCAGCAGCAGCATCATCGACGTGCCCCTGGTGGGGCGACGCGGGCTGGCGAAGCTCCTCCGCGCGCCGGGCGACCTCGATGCCACGGTCCGCGAGACCGTCGGGACCTTCCTCGACCAACGCTTCCCGCCAGCCGCCTAGCTTGCCGGCCGGCTCGGCCAGAACAGGCGCTCCGCGGCAGAAGCGATCGTTGTCAAGTGACCCCGAAAGCCCCTGGCGATGCGTTGCCAAGTGCTGGGCTGGGCGCTTCTGCTCGCCCACGGTGCGAAGGGGCGCCCGGCGCACGACGCTGCTTTGACGTGCCCGGGTGCACCTCGTCGCATCTCGTGTTGCTGTGCGGCGTGGCTGGGTTGGCCCCCAGCGGAAAGGGACGGCCGCCAGGAGAAGACGCGCGACGACCCGGTCCGAGGAGCTCGTGGGCCGGGGTCGTCGCGCTTGCAAGGTCTAGCGGCGCGAGCCCGCCAGGCCGCGGTTGGTGGTGCTACGACCCAACAGCGAGCTGGCGACGACCGTGAGCACTGCGGCGGTAGCGATCGCCACGATCCAGCGGGTCCAGTCGATGCCCGCGCTGCCGTTGC
>JAODNQ010000003.1 GCA_025464695.1 Frankiales bacterium
CTGCCTCACCGAACCCTTCGGCGGCTACAAGCAATCAGGCCTGGGCCGCGAAGGCGGCATCGAAGGCCTCGCCCCCTACCTCGAGACCAAACTCCTCCAAGGCCTCCCCGCATGACCACCCACAGCCCGGCCGCCACTGCTGTCGACACCGGCTTCGCCTACTGGAGGCCCGAGCTGCCGGCGGGCGAGGACGACACCGCCGAGCACTGGTCGGCCCACTTCGACGGCATGGACCCGGCGCTCTCACGGGGCCGCTTCTTCCGCGTGTCCGACGAGCTGCGCACGACGTGCCCCGTCGCCCGCAGTGACCGTTACGAGGAGGGCTTCTGGGTCCTCTCGGACTACGACGACATCGAGCAGGTGCACCTGGACCCGGAGACGTTCTCCAGCTACCCGGTGGTCTGCCCGTCGTTCGGCAACCTGCGACCGATGATCCCGATCGAGTCCGACCCGCCGCTGCACCAGTCCTACCGCGCCGTGGTCTCGAACTTCCTGTCCCGCAAGCAGCAGCTGGCCAAGGAGCCGCACTTCCGGGCGCTCGCCGCCGCACAGCTCGACACTTTCGTCGCCCGCGGCGAGTGCGACATCACGAAGGACTTCTGCCTCCCCTTCGTCCTGCGCGTGCTGACCGACATGCTCGGCGTCCCCGACGAGGACCTCGAGACGATGGGCGACATCGGCATGCGCCTGGTCCGCCTAGACGCCAGCCGCGGAAACCCCGCCGAACAGCTCTACGGCTACTTCCAGAAGCTCGTCGCCTACCGGCGCGAGCACCCCGGCGACGACCTCGTCAGCCTGATCACGCACTCCGAGATCGACGGCCAGCCGCTGTCGGACAACGAGATACTCGACTACTGCATGGTGATCCTGCCGGCGGGCTTCGAGACGACCGCGAGCTCGATGAGCTACGCCTTCCTGTTCCTCGCAGAGCGGCCGGACCTGGCCGACCGCCTGCGGGCCGACGCCTCGCTCATCCCCGGCGCCGTCGAGGAGATCATCCGCTTCGCCACGCCCGTGCGCGCCCTGTCGCGCACCGTGATGTCGGACGTGGTCGTCGGAGGCCAGCAGATGCACCGCGGCGACCGCCTCGTCCTCAACTGGGCCGGCGCCAACCACGACCCCGACCACTTCGAGGACCCCGGAGCGCTCGACATCGACCGCAAGCCGAACCGGCACATGGGGTTCGGCATGGGCGCGCACCTGTGCGCGGGCATCCACATGGCCCGCGCGGAGATGCGCGTCGCGATCGAGGAGGCGCTCAAGCGGATGCACAACATCCGCCTGCAGGACCCGTCGACGATCGTGGAGCGCCCCGGCAGCACCTGGGGCCTCGAGGTCCTGCCGCTGCGCTTCGACCCCGCTCCGGTGTCCTCATGAGCCTCGAGATCGCCGGGCTCTACCCGAGCGTCGTGCTGCCCCTGCGCGAGGACCTGTCCGTCGCGACCCGCGACTACGTGGTCCAGGTGCAGCACCTCGCCCGCGTCGGCAGGGACGTCGCGGGCGTCGTCGTCAACGACCCTGCTGTCGGGGGCGGCGGGCTCGATCGGGAAGAGCGCGCGTCCGTGCTGGCCCTCGCCCGCGCCGCGGCGCCGACCGGCTTCCCGATCGTCGCCTGCATCGACGCAGACACCATCGAGACCGCCGCCGGCCTCCTGCAGGACGCTCGCGACGAAGGCGCCGACGCGGTGCTCGTCCGGCCGCTCTCCGCTTCCGCCGTCGACCCCTGCGCGGCCCTCGCGGAGCTCGCCGGGGTGTCGGGCCTCCCCCTGCTCGTCGGGCAGGCCAGGAACGGGACGGCTGGCTCCTACCCGACCCAGGTGCTTGCAGCGCTCAGCAGGCTGCCGGCCGTGTCCGGCATCGTCAGCGCGGTCAACGACGTGGGGCTCCACGCCGAGCAGTACGCCGCGGTCGATCGCCGGGTGCCGGTCCTGGTCTCGGCAGAAGGCCCCCAGCTGCTGGCCCTGCTGCAGGCCGGAGCCGAGGGCGCCGTGCTGGGGGTGAGCAACATCGCCCCCCGGGCGTGGGCACGCTTCGTCGCAGACGTCCGCTCCGGTCATCTGGAGGAGGCCGAGGCCTGGTACGAGTCCGTGGGCCTGCCGCTGCTGACCGGGCTCGCCGCGTCGACGGACCGCGACGGGACGAGCGGGGCCGCGTGGGTCAAGCAGGGGCTGGTGCTGCTCGGACAGCACGCCAACGCCCGGGTGCGCGCCCCACAGTCCGCGCTGGCGGGCCCGGACGTCGCACTGGTCCACATGTCGCTCGTGAGCGCCGGGCTTCTGGTCGCGTGAGGAGGCCCGCCCTGTGCACGTGACCGTCGACGCGGAGGCGTGCGAGGCCTACGGCCAGTGCGTCATGCGGGCGCCCCAGGTGTTCGACCTGGGCGACGAGGACCTCGCCGTCACGCTCCTCGACGCGCATCCCGCCGAGGCGCTGACCTTGCCCGTGCAGGCAGCCGCCGCCGCCTGCCCCGTGGCCGCCATCACGGTCGGGCAGTAGACGGTGCGCACCGTCGTCATAGCCGGGGCCGGGCTGGCGGGCTACCGCGCGGCCGTGGCTCTCCGGCGGCACGGCTTCGACGGGAAGGTCGTCGTGGTCGGGGACGAGCCGCACGAGCCGTACGACCGCCCACCGCTGTCCAAGCAGCTGCTCGCGGGGCTTCCCGACACCGACCACCCGCCCTACCCGACCGAGGGGCTCGACCTCACCTGGCGACTCGGGCGTGCCGCGGTCGGGCTGGACCTGGCGGCGCGCCGGGTCGCGCTGTCGGACGGCACGGACGAGCCCTTCGACGCACTCGTGGTCGCCACGGGCCGCCGGGCACGCCCCTGGCCGGGCCTGCGCCAGCTCGCGGGTGTCCACGTCCTACGCACGGTCGACGATGCCCGCGCCCTCAGCCGGGCTGCGCATCCTGGTGCCCGCGTGGTGATCGTGGGCGCGGGGTTCATCGGCTGCGAGGTCGCGGCAACGCTGCGCGGCCGAGGCGTGGTCGACGTGACCCTCGTCGACGTCGCCGCCCTCCCACTCAGGCCGTTGGGTCAGCAGGTCGGGAGCCTGCTTGCGGCCGTGCACGAGGCACACGGGCTGCGGCTTCGTCTCGGCGCCAGCGTGGAGTCCTTCGAGGGCGACCAGTCCGTCGAGGCGGTGCGGCTGGCCGACGGCGAGCGGCTCCCCGCTGACATCGTGCTGCTCGCGCTCGGCTCGCTGCCGAACACCGGCTGGCTCGCCGGCTCCGGCGTCACCCTCCACCGCGGGAGCGTCCGCTGCGACGAGCACTGCTTCGCCGTCGGTACCGAGGACGTGGTGACTGCGGGCGACGTGGCGGCGTTCCCGTACCCCGGGGCCGACGACCTCGTCAGCGTCGAGCACTGGAGCAACGCCCGGGAGATGGCCGACCACGCTGTCGAGAACCTCCTCGCGGTGCCGGGCGACCGGTCGCCGTACCGGCCGGTACCGACCTTCTGGTCCAACCAGTACGACGTCCAGCTCAAGGCCGTTGGGCTGCTCTCGCTCGCCGACCGGTTCGTCACCGTCGAGGAGGAGACGCGGCGCCCGGCGCTCGTCGTGGAGGCACGTGCGGGCGACAAGGTCGTCGGCGCCGTCCTGGTGAACCGCAACCGGGCCTTCGTCGACTACCAGCGGCGGCTCTCCGAGACCTTGGCGGCGCCGGCGCTGCGGGCAGCGGGGTGACCACGCTCCTGGTGCCGGACAGCGCGGCGGAGGTGGTCGACGTCGACGTGCTCATCGTCGGGGCCGGTCCGACCGGTCTCTACGGGGCGTACTACGCCGGCTTCCGCGGTCTGTCGTGCGCGGTGGTCGATGCGCTCCCGCAGGTCGGCGGCCAGATCAGCGCGCTGTACCCGGAGAAGACCATCTACGACGTCGCGGGCCTGCCCGCGGTCCGCGCGAAGGACCTCGTGTCCGCGCTCGTCGCCCAGGCAGCGCCCTTCGCCCCGCGCCACCTCCTCGGGGAGCAGGCCGTGTCGTACGCCGACCATGGCGACGGCATCGTCGTCGGCACGGCGTCCGGGAGGAAGGTCCACGCCAAGGCCGTCGTGGTGACGGGTGGGATCGGCACCTTCACGCCCCGACCCCTGCCGGACGGCGCCCGGTGGGTCGGCCGCGGGCTGAGCTACTTCGTGACGGACTACGAGGACTACCGCGGCAAGGACGTCGTGGTCGTCGGAGGCGGCGACAGTGCAGTCGACTGGGCCCTGGGCCTGGAGGCCCACACGGCAAGCGTCACGCTGGTGCACCGCCGCGACGCCTTCCGCGCCCACGCGCACTCGGTCGCGCTCTTGCGCTCCTCGAGCGTCGTCCTGTGCACACCGGCACAGGTGGTCGCGCTGTCGGGGGGCGATCAGCTCGAGCAGGTGCAGGTGAGGGACACGGACAGCAAGGAGTTGACCGAGCTCCCGGCGCAGGCGGTGGTGGCCGCGCTCGGCTTCACGGCCGACATCTCCGCCCTGGAGGGCTGGGGGCTCGACGTGCAGGAGCGCCGGGTCGTCGTCGACACGACCATGGCTACGAGCCTCCCGCGGGTGTTCGCCGCGGGCGACATCACCGAGTACCCCGGCAAGGTGAGACTCATCAGTGTCGGGTTCGGCGAGGTGGCCACCGCGATCTGCAACGCCGCACTGCTGATCGACCCTGCCGCAGACCTGGCTCCCGAGCACTCGACGGAAGGACCGCAAGCATGACGTTCGTCATCACCAGCACGTGCCTGGACCTGAAGGACATGGCCTGCGTCGAGGAGTGCCCGGTCGACTGCATCTACGTGGGCGGGCGGAAGCTCTACATCCAGCCCGACGAGTGCATCAACTGCGGCGCTTGTGAGCCGGTGTGCCCCGTGAACGCCATCTACGCGGCACGGAAGGTGCCGGAGGACCACTTGGCGGACGTGGCCGACAACCGCGCGTTCTTCGCCTCCGTGCTGCCGGGCCGTGACGCGCCGCTGGGCTCGCCGGGCGGGGCCGCGCACGTCGGCGAGGTCGACGCCGACACCCCGCGCGTCGCCGGATTGCCGGCGACGGGCTGAGCGGGCAGGGTCCGCACAACGCAGGTCCTGGCGCCCGGTGCCCGCTTTCGCCGGTCCCGGCGCAGGTCCTCGGCCTGCGCTTCCGCGGGTCGGGCGCGTACGGCCTGACCTGAAGGGCGTCAGGGCGATCCGGTCAGGGTGCTACCGGCGCCCGAGGCGGATCGCGGGCTGGAGCACCTCGGCCCGGCCGTGCACCACGACGGTCCCGCTCCTGGTCCCCGCGAGCGTGACGGCCACCCGACCGTCCTCGACCGCGTCGTCCGCCGCAGCGCTGGTGAGGACCAGCGTGTCGCCGACCAGCACCGGCGCGACGAAGCGGACCTCGAGCTCGACGAGGTTCTCGACCCCGCACCAGTCGGTGATCCAGGCCGCGACGATCCCAGCGGTCATCTGGCCCATCGCGATCGGAGCGTCGAAGCCTGCCCGCTGTGCCAGTTCGCGGTCGTGGTGCAACGGGTTGAAGTCACCGCACGCGCCCGCGAAGCGCAGGACGTCAACCTGGGTGAGCGGCCCGAGGACCCGGGTCGCGGGTCCGGTGGCGGTCGTCATCTGACCTCCTCTGCAGGTGTCTGGCCGCGCTCGATCACGACGTCCTCCTGGGTCGCCACCAGCTGTCCCTCGCCGTCCAGGAAGTCGGTCTGCAGTGTGAGCAGCCGCAGAGCTCCGCGCGAACCCGTCTTGCGCTCGTCGCGCACGACGCGGCGTGTGCCGACCACGACGTCACCGACGGTCAGGGGCCGGTGGTAGCGCCAGCGCACCGAGCCGACGACGACGCGGTCGATGTCGAGGCCGAGGTCCGCCACCCACGCCTGCTGGTCGCGGTGGTGCAGGCTCACCACGACGTACGTCGGGGTCGCCAGCACGTCGGCGTGCCCGCGCGCCGCAGCGACGTCGCGGTCGACGTGGACGGGATCCTGGGCGAAGGTGGCGCGGGCGAACTCGCGCACCTTGCCGCGCTCGACGTCGAAGTGGACCTCGTCGACCACGTGCTCCACGGCTCGCTCCTCCTGGGTGTGACCGGGCATGCCGGCGCTGCTGGTCTCGCCGGCGCCCGGGAGGCCGTCGAGCTACTGCGTCGTCACCTCGATGTCGACCCGGTCCTCGACCAGGGTGACGGCCGAGGCGTACTCGTGCAGGTGCCGCCGCATCCGACGCACCGCGGCGTCCTCGTCCTGGCTGGTGATGGCACGCGTGACCGCTCGGTGGGCCCGCGCCGTCGCACGCCGCACGTCGTCGTCGACGAAGTGCTGGTTCTCCGTGGACTGGTAGATCGCCCGCGACAGCGCTGACATGAAGCCGACGAGCAACTCGTTGTGGCTGGCCTCGGCGACGCTGATGTGCCAGTCGACGTTGGCCTGCAGGAAGTCGCTGAGGGAGGCGCCCGCCCGCTCCATCGAGGAGTTGGCGGCTTCCATGCGCTCGATGTCCTCGTCGTTGCGCCGACGTGCCGCCAGCTGTGCGAGCACAGGCTCGATGAACTCGCGCGTCTCGAACAGCGCCGACATGCGGATGCGACGTCCTTGGATGAACATGCCGACCGAGTTCGCCACCGACTCCTCGCCGGGGAGGCGCACGAACGCCCCGCCTGCTCGGCCGGTCTTGATGCGCACGAACCCCTGGGCCTCGAGGATCCGCAGCGCCTCCCGCACGGTGGTCCGGCTCATCTGCGCGTGGGCGACGAGATCGCGCTCCGACGGAAGGGCGGTGCCGACGGGGTAGTCGCCCGCGAGGATCCGCTTGCGCAGCGTCGCGGCCAGGACCTCTGGCGCCTTCGGCACGTCGATCGGCTCGAGCCGCACCGACCTGCGGACGACCGAGGTCGTGTTGGGGGTGGCCAGGTCCTCAGACATCCGTACCTTCTCCCCCGAGCCGGGTCACAGGACGCGGTCGGACGGCTTCGTCAGGGTCAAGGCGCTCATCTTAAGGTCTGTCCTTCCCAGACCGCACGATGTGCATCCGCCCGCGTGGCCGTGCGCATGCGCGACAGGGAGCTCCTGGGGCGCAGGTCGGGGCTCGCGGCCGGCGTCCAGGGCCTCCGCGGCCAGCAGCGCTGCCCCGTAGGCACCCGTGGTCTGCGGGTCCTCGGGGACCAGCAGCTGCTCGCCGAGTGCCTCGGACAGCGCCCTGACGACCGCGGCGTTGCGCGCCACTCCCCCGGTCAGCGCCATGGGCGACTCCTTGCCCACCTGGCCGATGAGCCCGAGCGCCCGCGCCGCAGCAGCCTTGTGGACAGAGGCGGCGATGTCGGCGGCTGGCTGACCTGCCGCGAGCAGGGCGATCACCTCGGTGATCGCGAACGTCGCGCAGAGGCTGCTGATGTCGAGGTCGTCGCGGCCCCGGCTCGACAGCTCGTCCAGCTCGGTGATGTCGATCTCGAGCGCGTGGGCCAGGCCTTCGTAGAACCGGCCGGTCCCGCTGGCGCAGCGGTCGTTCATCGCGAACCGCTCCACCCTCCCCTCGGCGTCGACGTGGATCGCCTTGGTGTCCTGGCCGCCGATGTCGACCACGAGGCGGACGCCGGGGAACAGGGCGGCGACGCCGCGGCCGTGCGCGCTGATCTCCGTGAAGACGAAGTCGGCCCCGCCGGGCACGAGGCGCCGGCCGTAGCCCGTAGCGGCGACAGCACGGACGTCAGCCCTGTCGATGCCCGCAGCCGCCAGCGCCTCGTCGATCGCTCGCTGCAGGCCCTTCTTGCTGACGGTCCCGGTCTCCACTACCGCCGTAGCGACGACGTCGTGCTGCGCGTCGATGACGACGCACTCGGCGGACGTCGACCCCAGGTCGACCCCCACGGTGTAGGTGCTCATCTGGACCGCTCCCTCACCTGGTGTGGCTGCACGGACGGGATCTCCGCTCAGCCCCGTGCCCGCTTCGCGTCGATCGTCTCCAGCAGCGCCTCGAGCCTCATCTCCAGGATCTCGTCCTTGTAGAACGCGGCGTCGGCGATGTCGCCCTCGAAGAAGGCCGTGGGCAGCCCGAGCTCGTTCTGGGCCGTGCGGGCGAGCAGGTGCTGGTGGTTGGTGTAGGCCCGGCAGGTGCGCGAGGCGTGGAAGATGACGCCGTCGATGCCGTACTCGTCGCAGTCCTTGACCATGGCCTGCTTGAGGGTCTTGAAGCCCTGGCTGTTGGAGCACAGGAGGTAGTGCTGGGCCAGGCCTCGCAGCGGATCCTTGGGGTCGATGAGCTGCGGCTCCTGCCAGAAGTTCTGGTGGGTGTAGCGGCCGCAGATCACGGCAGCGTCGGCGTTCGCGAACTTCCGCGACAGCCATCCGAGCTTGTTCCAGTTCATGATGCCGTCGAAGTAGAGGCGGTAGCGCTCGTTCGCCACCCCCGGCACGCCGTCGGCCACGCGCTGGACGACCTCGTCCTTGACGCCCTGGAAGTAGTCGACCAGCCGCTGCTCCGCCGGCATGAAGTTGATGTGGGCGATGCTGGCGACCCAGTCCCAGTAGGTGGCGGGAGCCGGGTTCGCCGCGCACAGCGCCATCGCCTCGCGCCGGAGCTCGGAGGCGGCCTTGATGTAGTACATGATCTCGCTGAGCTTGTCGTAGTCGAACGGCCGGCCGGTCTGGACCTCGACGAACTCGATGAGCTTCTGCAACTGGCTCACCACGGAGGAGGTGGCGTCCTCCCACTCCTGGCCGACGAGGTACCCGGCATCGGGCTTGCTGCCGAACATGTACGGCAGCGAGAGTGTGAAGATCGGGACGTTCTTCCCCAGGATCCGGTAGGACATCTGGTCCCACTGCTGACCGGTGCTGCAGCCCTGGTAGCCGTTGACGAAGAAGTCCGGAGCGGGGAGGCGGCTGGCGAGCTCACGCTGGTCCACTGCGGTGACCAGGCCGGTCTCCCCCGTGCCCATCGCGTCGGTCAGCACAGCGCAGCCGAGGTGCGTACGGGAGTACGAGCACAGCTCGTTGACGTAGCCGTACTCCTCCCCCGCCAGCTGGGCGGGGACCTCGAGGTGTTGCGCCGCGAGCCGGGCCGAGAACGCCTCGCCGTGGCACCAGGAGATGCCGGCCGCCTGGAACAACGGGTTGAGGGCGTGGCCGTTGTACCAGACCACCTGCGCACCGCGTTCCCGGGCGGAGAACAGCTCGTCCCAGTAGGCCCCGACCAGCTCGCCCCCCTGGGCCGTCATCGTGAGCCGGTTCGACTTGTTGTCGAGCACCGTCGCCATGCGTGGTCCTACCTCTCGCGCAGATCGGAGCCGTGCGACGGCGTGAGCACCGGGTGGCGCGGCCGTCCGTGCCGTACTTGCTCGAACAGGGCCTCCAGGCGGGTCCGCAGCGTCTCGATCGGCAGGCCCTCGTGCTCCGTCTCGAGCAGGAGGTGGGGGATGCCCTCGGCGTCGAGCGCCTTGCGCAGCTCCGGCAGGTACAGCATGTGCGGTTCGCAGTACTTCACCAGCAGCGAGATGACCGCCTCGGCCCCGCTGGCGTGCACGGCCTGCAGCAGGTACGCGTCCCAGTCCGCGTCGGACTGCGCCCGGGTCGGGCACGGCAGGTTCACGTTGCGGTCGAGGTACTGGGCGACGAGCGCATCGATCGGCGGACCGAGCTCATCTGCGTCGGTGGAGACGTACCGGGCCCCGGTGAACAGGTCGTCGTCCACGACGAGGCCCCCGCTGGACTCGACCAGTGCCAGCAGCTCCGGCTTGGGGGCGTGGCAGAAGTGGCCCGACAGGTGCACCCGGACGCGGTCGTCCCGCGGCTGCTGGGCGACCTCGTCCACCAGCTGCTGGAGCAGCGCGTTGTGCTCCTCGCGCTCCATGACCATGCTCGACTTCACGATCGTCTGCAGCTGCCCCGCCGTGAGGTAGGCGTTCCCGCTGCGGCGGTCCGCGTAGAGGGCTCGGATGAGCCGGCGACCCCTGTTGAACGTCTGGATGCTGGCGCGCAGCGCGTCCTCCGTGATCTCCTCCCCCGCGAAGGCGGACAGCTCGTGCTGGAAGTCCAGCATCGTGGTGCGGGCGTCGTCCCGGGTCCAGGGGTCGTTCATGGACGAGATGAGCTGGCCGAAGAAGAAGCGGCGCCCGGTCGTGAACTCGCGGATGACGTCTGCCGCACCGATGAGCTGGATGCAGTGGTCGGCCATGAAGAAGCCGTCGTAGACGTCGAGCCGGCCGTTCGCCACCTGGTCCGTGAGGCTGCGCGAGTACCCGCAGTTGAACTCGCTGATCAGGTTGTTCCCGAGCGTGATGGCCTTGCGGTCCGCCTGCACGATGACGGGCAGCAGCCCGGCCGCGTGCGCGATCTCGGAGGGGAAGTTCATCGGGAAGGCACCGATCACCCGGCGACCGGTTCTCCCCTTCCAGCGCTCCACGTAGTCGGTCGGGTCCTCGGCCGCCTGGGCCATGGCCTCGAGCGGCGTCGCCGTCCTGCTCTGCATCACCGCGTCTCCTTCCTCTGCCGCCCCGGCCCCGTAGTACTTGGGAACGGGTGCACGACCTCGAGCTCCGACTGCGCCGGCTGGCCGTCGGTCTGACCATAAGACACTACGACTGCCTTCACAAGGAACCGGCTGGTCCGACAGCAGAGGTCGGCCACTCCGACAGCCCGCGGAGCAGCGCCTCCCGGTGCTGCGGCGCCGCGACCGCGATGAGGCGCTCCGCCCGCTGCAGGGTGGTGCAGCCGGCCAGGGAGGCGATGCCGTGCTCCGTGACGACCGCGTCGATGTCGGCGCGTGCTGTGGTCACGACGCCGTCACGGAGGGCGGTGACGATGGTGGAGTCGCCGTTGACCTCGGACCGGAGCGCGATCACGGAGCGCGCACCGGTCAGGGCGGCAGCACGGCTGAAGTCGACCTGTCCTCCCAGGGCGCCCAGGTGGACCCCGCGCGACAGCTCCGCCCCCACCTGCGCGAGCAGGTCGACCTCGATGGCGGAGTTGATGGAGACCAGCCCCTGCAGCTGCGACAGCACCGCGGGCGAGTGCGTGTAGCTGGCCGCCCGGAACTCGACAGGCAGGTGGACGAGCCGGTCGTAACCGGCAGCGGTCCCCAGCGCCGCACCGGTCACGACGAGGCCGCGGTCGATCTCCTTGCGCGCGCCGGTCACCACGCCCTGCTCGACCAGGGCCAGGACGCCGTCCGTGATCATCCCGGTGTGCACCCCGAGGTCGCGGTGGGACGACAGCGCCTCGAGGACGGCGTCGGGCAGCGTGCCGACCCCCATCTGGATCGTGTTGCCGTCCTCCACCAGCGAAGCGACGTGCGCGGCGATGCGGCGGTCCACCTCGTCAGGCGCCCTCGCCACCAGCTCCCGCAGCGGCCGGTCGGTCTCCACCACCGCAGCGAAGCGGTCCATCCGCAGGCGGACGGCACCCAGCGTCGCGGGCATCCGGTGGTTGACCTCCGCCACGAGAGACCTGGTGTGCAGGACCGCGTCAGCGACGTAGTCGACACCCACGCCCAGGCTGACCAGTCCGTCGGGCCCCGGGGGCGACACCTGCACGAGACCGAGGTCGGTCGGGAGCTGCCCTCGCGCGAACATCCTGGGGATGGACGAGTAGTGGCACGGGACGACGTCGAGCAGGCCCTGCCTGCTCAGCTCCCGCAGCTGCCCCAGCCCGCCGTAGGACAGGACGCGGAGGTCGCTCGGGAGGCCACCGGCCAGGCGTTCGTTCCAGGTGAGACCGCAGAAGGCACGCAGCGGCCCGAGGCGGTCCGCCTGGTCGAGGAAGGCGTTGACGAGCGGCTCGGGCTCCGCGCCGGCCTGGCCCCACCACAGCCCTCCGCCCGGCGGCAACAGCCGTGCGAAGTCGACCTGATCGGCGGCGCTCGTCTCCTGCTTCCACCTGGCCGGAGCGCTAATCGGTCCGCTGGAGCAGCGTCGCGGTTCCCAGCCCTCCACCGCAGCACATGGTGACGAGACCGAGCTCGACGTCTCGGCGCTCCATCTCCGCCAGCAGCGTCGCCACGAGGCGGGAGCCCGTCGCGCCCACCGGGTGACCGAGCGCGAGCGCACCACCGTTGACGTTGACCCGGTCCATGTCCGGCTTGAGCTCGTGCTCCCAGGCGAGCACGACGGACGAGAACGCCTCGTTGATCTCGACGAGGTCGATGTCGCCGATGACCATCCGGTTGCGTTCCAGCAGCTTCTGCGTGGCCGGGATCGGGCCGGTCAGCATGATCGACGGGTCGACGGCGACCGTCGTCTGGTCCAGGACGCGGGCGCGCCGGGTGAGCCCGAAGCGGTCCACCGCGGCGTCCGAGGCGAGCACCACCCCCGCGGCCCCGTCGGTCATCGGCGCGGAGGAGCCCGCGGTGACCTGCCCCGCTCTCGGCCCGTCGAGCGGCCGGAAGACGGGCTTGAGACGCGCGAGGGACGCCAGGGTGGTGTCGGCGCGGATGCCCTGGTCGCTGCTCCGACGCGTGCCGTCGAGGTCCATCGGCACCATCTCTCGCGCGAAGCGGCCTGCGTCCACGGCCTCGGACGCCAGGCGGTGCGAGCGCACGGCGAGCTCGTCCATCGCCTCCCGGCTGATGTCCCACCTGTCGGCGATCCGCTCGGCCGCCTCGCCCATGGACGGGAAGTCCCACTGCTCCAGCAGCTCGGCCGGCCACGCGGGGCCATACAGCTGCTCGATCTCGGCCACCGCCCGCATCGGGACGTGGCCCATGTGCTCGACCCCTCCCGCGATGACGACGTCGTGCGTGCCGGAGGCGACGAACGCCGCCGCGATCGAGACAGCGGTCTGGGCGGAGCCGCAGCGGCGGTCGACCTGCATGGCCGGGACCGTGGCGGCGTAGCCGGCGGTCAGCCAGGCGTTGCGCCCGACGTTGCGCGACTGCTCCCCGAACGGCGCAGTGTTGCCGATCACGAGGTCCTCCACGTCGGTGTCCGCCAGGCCGGTGCCGGCCAGCAGCGCCGTGTAGACGGCGGCGAGGATCGCGTTGGGGTGGACGTCGCGGTACCAGCCCCTCTCGGCGTGCCCCTTTCCCATGGGGGTGCGGAGCGCCTCGACGATCCAGGCCTGGTTGCCTGTGCCCGCGAAGACCATCAGATGACCGTCCCTCCGTCGACGGGCAGGACCTGCCCGGTGATGTACGAGGCCGCGCCCGACGCGAAGAACACGAAGGTGGCGGCGATCTCCTCGGGCTCGGCCCACCGTCCGAGCGGGATGCGCGCCAGAGTGAGCTCGGCCAGCTTCTCGTTGCTCCTGATGCCGGACGTCATCTTCGTGGCGGCGAGAGGGGCCACGGCGTTCACGGTGATGCGCTGCCGGGCCAGCTCCTTCGCCAGGGACTTCGTGAGCCCGATGATCCCGGCCTTCGCCGCGCCGTAGTTCGCCTGCCCGATGGTGCCGACGAGCCCGGCCGCGGACGTCACGTTGATGATCCGGCCGGTGCCGTCGTGCGGCAGGTAGGGCAGCAGCGCCTGCGTCACCGTGAAGGTGCCACCGAGGTGGACGCTGAGGACGAAGGTGAACTGCTCCGGCGTCATCTTGGCGAACATGGCGGGCGCGATCGCCCCCGCGTTGTTGACCAGGACGTGCACCGTCCCACCGCCCAGGTCGGCCGCCTGCCGCGCGACGCCCGCTGCCTGCTCGACGTCGCGCACGTCGAGAGCGGCTGCGGCCGCCTTGCCTCCCGCCGCGAGGATCTCCTCGGCGACGGTCTTGGCCGCCGTCTCGTCGAGGTCCGTCACGAGGACGGTCGCGCCCGCGGTGGCGTAGGCACGGGCCACCGCGGCCCCGATCCCGCTGCCCGCGCCCGTCACGACCGCCGTCCTGCCCTGGAGTCCGAACATCAGTAGCTCCTCGGGAGGCCGAGCACGTGTTCGCCCAGGTAGTTGAGGACCATCTCCTGGCTCAACGGGGCGATCTTGGTCAGGCGAGCCTCGCGGAAGTACCGGGCCACGTGGTACTCCTCGGCGTAGCCCATGCCGCCGTGCGTCTGGAGCGCCCGGTCCGCGGCCTGGAAGCCGGCCTCGGCGCACAGGTACTTGGCCATGTTGGCCTCCGGCGCGCACGCTCTGCCCTGGTCGTAGAGCCAGGTCGCCTTGCGCAGGACGAGCTCGGCCGCGTCCAGGTGGGCGAGTGAGTCGGCGAGCGGGAACTGGATGCCCTGGTTCTGCCCGATGGGCCGACCGAAGACCTCGCGCTCGTTGGCGTACTTGACGGCGCGTCGCAACGCGACACGGCCGATGCCGAGCGCCTCGGCGGCGACCAGGCAGCGCTCGGGGTTGAGCCCGTCGAGTATGTAGCGGAAGCCCTCACCCTCCTCCCCGATGCGGTGCGCTTCGGGGATGCGCAGGTCGTCGATGAACAGCTCGTTCGACGTGACCGCGTTGCGGCCCATCTTGCTGATCGGGCGGATGTCGACGTGCGCGCGGTCGAGGTCGGTGAAGAACAGGGTCATGCCGTCGGTCTTGCGCTTGGAGTCCGCGAACTTCGCAGTCCGGGTCAGGAGCAGGATCTTCTCCGACTCCTTGGCCTTCGAGATCCACACCTTGCGCCCGTTGACGACGTAGTCGCTGCCGTCGCGCCGGGCGAACGTGGTGATCTTGGTCGTGTCGAGGCCGGCCCCCGGCTCCGTGACGCCGAAGCAGACGTGCAGGTCGCCGCTGGCGATGCGCGGCAGGTTCTCCTGCTTCATCTCCTGCGAGCCGTGCACGATCACGGGGTGCATCCCGAAGATCGACAGGTGCATCGAGCTCGCGCCGTTCATGCCGGCACCCGAAGCGGCGACCTCCTCGAGGAGCAGCGAGGCCTCGGTGATGCCGAACCCACCGCCGCCGAACTCCTCCGGCGTCGTGATGCCGAGCCAACCGCCGTCGGCGAACGCCTGGTAGAACTCGATCGGGAACTCGTGCGCGGCGTCCTTCTCCATCCAGTACTGGTCGTCGAACTTGGCGGCCAGGTCTGCGACGGACGTGCGGATCAGCTGCTGGTCCTGAGTCAGTTCAAAGTCCACCGTCGACCTCCTTCTCGGTCAGGGGCGATCTCGGATCGAGCACGGGGACGCGGTGGCCGGCGCCTTCGGCTGGTGCGGTCCTGGTGCCGACGCCCGGCGAGCCGCTCACGCGTCGACACCCAGGGCCGGGGGTACGAGGGCGCCTTCCTGGATGGCGTCCCGCAGGGCGAACTTCTGGATCTTGCCGGCAGCGGTCGTGGGGAAGCTCTCCACGAAGAACCAGCAGGACGGCGCCTTGAAGCGGGCCACCCGGCTCCGGCAGTACTCCTGGAGCTCCGCGGAGGTGACGGACGAGCCGGGCACGAGCCGGACGACGGCCGCGACCGCCTCGCCGAAGACGTCGTCGGGCACACCGAGCACGACCACCTCGGCGACCTTCGGGTGCTCGAACAGGACGTCCTCGACCTCGCGCGGCGAGATGTTCTCGCCGCCCCGGATGATGAGGTCCTTGAGGCGACCGGTGATCCGGATGTAGCCGCGCCCGTCCATGGCCCCGAGGTCCCCGGTGTGGAGCCAGCCCTCGTCGTCGAGCGTGGCCCGCGTCTGCACAGGATCGCCGAGGTAGCCGAGCATCATCTGGTGGCCGCGGCCGCAGATCTCGCCCTCGGCGCCCAGCGGGAGCACTGAACCGTCAACGACGTCGGCGATCTTGACCTCGACCTGGCGCACGGGCCGCCCGATCGTCTCCGCCTGGTCCTCGGGGGTGTCGTCGACCGTGGTCGTGGTCATCACCCCGGAGACCTCGGTCTGCCCGTAGATGTTGGTGAAGGTGCAGCCGAAGGCCTGCTTGGTGCGGCGGATCAGCTCGGCCGGCACCGGCGCCGCACCCGAGACCAGCGTGTGCACGCTGCTGAGGTCACGACGGGAGAAGTCCGGATGGTCGAGCAGGCGGATGAGCATCGTGGGCACGAACAGGCCCATGTCCGCCCGGGTGCTCTCGATGAGCTCGAGGACCAGCGCCGGGTCGAACTCCGGGGCCACCACGTGCGTCCCCCTGCGGGCGATGATGCCCAGGGCCGTCGTCACGCAGCCGCCCACGTGGAACAACGGCATCGCGTTGAGCCACACGTCGCCCTCGCGCATGCCGCACTGCGTCAGCACCAGGTTCGGGGTGTTGCAGATGCCGCGGTGGTGCAGCAGCACCCCCTTGGGGAAGCCGGTGGTGCCGCCCGTGTACTGGATCTGGGCCGCCGACGCCGCGTCCACCTCCGGCAGGGGTGTGCCCGGCGACGCCTCCCGCAGCAGGTCGTCCCATCGGCTGAGACGCAGCACGGCGCGCACGGCCGGGAGGTCGGACGCGAGCCTGGTCATGGTGGCAAGGAGGTCGTGGCCGCGGTACTCGTCCGCGACGACGACGCCCGCGGCTCCGGACCGACGCAGCACGTGCTCGAGCTCGCGCTCCTGGTAGGCCGGGTTCGCGGTCGCGAGCACGAGGCCCGCGATGCCCGCGCCCATCTGCAGGACCAGCCACTCCGCGGAGTTGGGCGCGACGACGAGGAGGACCTCGCCCGGGCTGAAGCGGGCCAGCAGCGCACGGGCCGCCGCCTGGGACTGCTCCAGCAGCTCGGCGTACGTCCACTGGCGCCGGGCTCCCACCTCCCGGACACCGTCGACCAGGGCGACCCGGTCGGGCGCCTCGGCGGCGGCACGCGCGAGCAGGCGTCCCACCGTCAGGTCCGCCTCGATGTCGTACGACCGGTCGGCGGGCCAGTACGCCGTCGTCAACGGGAGCGTGCGGCTCGTCGTCGTCGTCATGTCCTCGTCCTCCTGCGCTCGGTACTGACGACGGCCTAGGCCATCGTCAGCCCTCCGCTGACGGACAGCGTCTGGCCGGTGATGAAGGCGGCGGCGTCGCTGGCGAAGAAGCTCACGGCCGCGGCGACGTCGGACGGCTCCCCGAGACGACGCATCGGGACGGCGCGGACCATCGACTGCATGACGGCCTCCGCGCTGTCCTGCTTCTCCAGCGCACTGGCCATCGCCGGCGTGCGGGTCGGCCCGGGACAGACGGTGTTCGCGGTGATCCCTGCGCGGGCGGCCTCGCGGGCGACCGTCTTGGTGAAGGCGATGATGCCGCCCTTGGCGCCGGAGTAGACGGCCTCCATCGACGAGCCGACGCGACCGGCGTCCGAACCGATGTTGATGATCCGTCCCGCCTTGCGCTCGGTCATCCCGGGCAGCACCTGCCGCACGAAGCGCAGCGCGGACTTGAAGTTCACATCGATGATCCGGTCCCAGAACTCCTCGTCGGTGTCGACGAACAACAGGTGCTCGTCGAACCCGGCGTTGTTGACCAGGACGTGGATCGTCCCGAGCGCCGCGATCTCCTGCACCGCCTCCGCGACGCGCGCGCTGTCAGTGACGTCGACGTGGAAGGCCGAGGCCGACAGCCCTCGGTCCACGAGCTCCTTGACGAGCTGTGTGGCGGTCTCCGCGTCTCGGTCGACGACGGCGACGTGGAAGCCGTCCTCGGCCAGGCCTTCGGAGATCCCGCGGCCGATGCCCTGGCCGCCGCCCGTGACGATCGCGACCCTCTGGTGAACGCTCATGTCGTGCCTCCTGTTGCTGGTTGTCAGGCCGTGTCGGTCTTGGTCGCGCCGCCGTCGACGGCGAGGGTCTCGCCGGTGATCCAGGCCGCGTCGTCGGAGAGCAGGAAGCACACCGCGGGGGCGACGTCCTGGGGCGTGCCGAGCCGTCGCATCGGGTAGCGGGAGAGGAGCTCGTCCTCGTGCCCGCTCGTCCTCGCCTGCGAGAACTGCGTCTTGATGATCGCCGGGGCCACCGCGTTGACGCGGACGCGCGGGGCGAGCTCGTAGGACAGCTGCCGCGTCATGTGCTCGACGGCCGCCTTGGTCATGGCGTAGACGCCCAGGTTCGCGGCGGTGTGCTGGGCGGCCACCGAGGTCACGTTCACCACGGCGCTGCCCTGAGGCATGCCGCTGCGGCAGGCGCTCTGGATCATCGCGAGGGTGCCGCCGACGTTGATCTCGAACGTCTTGAGGACGACGGAGGTGGACGCGTCGACGAGCGGTCCGAAGAACGGGCTCGCGCCGACGTTGTTCACCAGGTACCCGGGCGGGCCGAAGCGGTCGCAGACTGCCGCCAGCACGCGGTCCGCACCCTCGCCGTCGCGCACGTCCGCCTGGACCGTCAGCAGCCGGTCGCTGGCCAGGGCGCGCTCGGCCTCCGCAAGGGAGTCCGGCTTGCGGGCCGTGACGGCGACGTTCGCTCCGCGGGCGAGGAGCTCGCGGGCGATCTCGAAGCCGATCCCCCGGGTGCCGCCGGTGACGATGGCGGTGCGCCCGTCGAACTGCCCGGCCGTCACCCCGACTCCAGCGTCCACAGCGACTGCGCGACGAGCGGCTCGACGAGGTCGCCGACGTCGGCGAAGTCCGCGGGAGTGTTGCCCTGCAGGAAGCGGAGGTGGATGCGCCCGCGCAGGACGGCGAGCTTGAGGTAGCCGAAGGCGGCGTACCAGGGCAGCCGTGCGAGGTCGGTCCCGGTCCGCGTCGCGTAGCGCTCTGCCAGCTGCAAGAACGGCGGGAAGCCGAGCGCGGGGTCGATGCCCTTGCGCATGGTGTCGCCGCCCGGGTTGTCGACGCCCTCCCAGTAGCAGTGCAGCAGCCCCAGGTCCGAGAGCGGGTCGCCGAGCGTGGCCATCTCCCAGTCGAGGACGGCGACCACGTGCGCGTCGGAGGAGGCCATCACGTTGTCCAGGCGGTAGTCCCCGTGCACGACGGCCGCGGCCGACCGCTCCGGCACCTCGGACCGGAGGCGCGCGACGAGACGGTCGACGCCGGCGACGTCGCCGAGGACGTCCTCGGCCTGGACGGTCCAGCGGCTCACCTGCCGCTGCAGGAAGCCCTGGGGGCGGCCGAAGTCGGCGAGCCCGACCTGTGCGGGGTCGACAGTGTGCAGGTCGGCGAGGACGTCGACGAGCTCCAGGGAGAGGGCGTGCGCCGCCGCGGGGCCGAGCAGTGCAGTCTGCGCGGTCGTGCGGTGGACCTCGCCCTCCACGAAGGCCGAGAGGTAGAAGGGTGCGCCGAGGACGGTCGGGTCGTCGCAGTGGTGCAGGACTTGCGGGACGGGGACCGGCGACCCGGCGAGCGCCGTCATGACCCGCTGCTCGCGCCTCATGTCGTGGGCGGTGGACTCCCGGTCCCCGAGGGGCGGACGGCGGAGGACCCAGGGCTGATCTCCACCGTCGACGCGGAAGGTCAGGTTCGAGTGGCCGCCCGCCAGCAGGACGGCCCGCAGGTCGTGGACGCCGAGCTCCGGCGCCGCCTCCCGCAGGTACGCCTGCAGCGCGCGCAGGTCGAGCCCGGGCAGGGAGGTGGCCTCGCGCGGGCGGTCGGCGGCCAGCTCGCTGGTCATCGGGGGCTCACGTGAACCGCGGAGGGCGCTTGTCGAGGAACGCGCGCATGCCCTCGCGTGCGTCCGGTCCGTCGAAGAGCGCCTCGACCCGGGAGACCTCGCCCCGCAGCCCCTCCTCGATCGTGGTCTCGAAGCTCTGGTCCACGAGCGCGACGACGTCCCTCAGCGCCGGCAGGGACAGCGCGGCCACGCGCGAGGCGAGCGCGACCGCATCGGCCTCCGCCTGCCCCGGCTCACTGACCCGGTCCACGAGTCCGATGTCGAGCGCGGCCTGGCCGTCGAGCAGACGCGCCGTGAGCATCAGGTCGAGCGCCCGTCCGCGCCCCACGTACCGAGGAAGACGCTGCGTGCCACCGGCGCTCGGGATCAGGCCGATCTTCGCCTCAGGCAGCCCGAGCCGCGCGGTCCGGGAGGCCACGCGCAGGCTGCAGGCCAGCGCGAGCTCCAGACCGCCACCGAGGGCAGTCCCCTCGATGGCCGCGATGGTCGGGCAGGGCAACGCCGCGAGACGCTCGACCAGTGCCCGCAGGTGCCGGCCGTAGGCGACGAAGCCGTCCCGGTCGATGTCGACCATGGTCTTGATGTCCGCGCCGGCAGCGAAGACACCGGGCACCGCGGAGCCGAGGACGACGACCCGGGCTCGCTGCTCCTCAGCCTCGTCCAGCGCCCGACCGAGCGCGTCGAGCAGCCGGGGCGCGAGCGCGTTGACCGGGGCGTTCGCCATGCGGACGACGAGGACACCGTCGTCGGCGAGGGTGGACGTCGCCGCCGCAGTGTCGGCGTGGAGGTCCGTCGCCGCGGTCACAGGTACTGGCCGAAGTCCGGCTTGCGCTTCTCCGAGAAGGCGAGCGCACCCTCCTTGGACTCGTCCGTGCCGGCGAACGTGTCCAGCCCGACCTCCGCCAGGAGGGCGAGGCCGGCCTGGTGCTCCGTGTCCGCGTTGAACCCCTTCTTCAGGAAGCGCAGGGCGGTCGGGCTGTAGTCCGCCATCTTCGCCACCCACTCCTTGGCCGTGGGGAGCAGGTCCTCCTTGGGGACGACCTTGTTGACCAGGCCCCAGTCCAGGGCCTGCGCGGCGGAGTACTTGTCGAGCAGGAACCAGATCTCGCGGGCCCGCTTCTCGCCGACCACCCGGGCCAGGTAGGACGCACCGAGACCGGCGTCGAAGGAACCGACACGAGGACCGCTCTGGGCGAACGTGGCGTGCTCAGCGGCGATCGACAGGTCGCACACCACGTGCAGGACGTGCCCGCCCCCGATCGCGATGCCGTTCACCGCGGCGATCACAGGCATCGGCACGTCACGGATGAGCCGCTGCAGGTAGACGCCCTCGAAGAGGCCGTTCTCAGTGGGCCCGTAGTCCCCGGTCTCCGCCCGCTGCTTGACGTCACCGCCGACGCAGAACGCACGGTCTCCGGCGCCGGTCAGGATCACGCCCCGCACCGCCTTGTCGGCCCACGACCGCTTGAGCGCGTGGATCAGCTCCTCGGTGGTCTTCGCGCGGAAGGCGTTCATCCGGTCAGCCCGGTTGATCGTCAGGACGGCGGCGGGGCCGTCGACCTCGTAGGTGATGTCCTGGTAGTCCATGGAGCGCGTGCCACCCTTCGCTGGTCTAATGGTCTGATCTTAAACGCGGTCGGCCTGTGACGCAACAGCCACCCGGGGTCAGTCGTGCGTGCTCGCGCCGGCGTCGCCGCCGATGCGGAAGTCCGGCTCGTACTTGCGGAACTCGCGGCGTGCGATCGACATCTTGTGGACCTCGTCAGGTCCGTCGGCGAGGCGGAGGGTCCGCATCTTCACGTACATGTAGGCGAGCGGCGTGAACTGCGTGACGCCCGCTGCTCCGTGCACCTGGATGGCCCGGTCAACGACCTCGAAGCAGATCTCGGGGACGGCGACCTTGATCCCGGCGATCTCCGTCGCGGCAGCCTTGTTGCCGACCGTGTCCATGAGGTGCGCCGCACGGAGCACGTACTCCCGCGCGAGGTCGATGCGCACGCGCGACTCGGCCACCCACTGCTGGATGGTGCCGCGGTGCGCGAGCCGCGTCCCGAACGTGCTCCGCACCAGGGAGCGCTTGACCATGAGCTCGAGGGCCCGTTCCGCGACGCCGATGGCCCGCATGCAGTGGTGGATCCGTCCCGGCCCCAGCCGGGCCTGGGCGATGGCGAAGCCGCCGCCCTGCTCCCCGAGCAGGTGGTCCACCGGCACGCGCACGTCGCGGTAGACGACCTCGGGGTGTCCCCCTCGCTCCTGGTAGCCGAAGACGTCGGGGAGGCGCCCGAACACGACGCCCGGCGTGTCCGTCGGGACGACGATCATAGAGTGCCGACGGTTCCGGGGTGATTCCGGGTCGCTGACGCCCATCACGACCAGGAGACGACAGCGGTCGGCCTTGGCTCCGGACGTGAACCACTTGGTCCCGTTCAGGACGTAGTGGTCGCCGTCCCGCTCGATGCGGAGGGCGATGCTGGTCGCGTCGGAGGACGCGACGTCCGGTTCCGACATCGAGTAGGCGCTGCGGATCTCGCCGTCCAGGAGCGGACCGAGCCACCTCTCCTTGACGACGGCTGTCCCGTACTGCTGCAGGATCTCCATGTTGCCGGAGTCGGGCGGCTGGCAGTTGAGGACCTCGGAGGCGAACCAGACCTTGCCCAGCTGCTCGGAGACCGGGGCGTAGTCGAGGTTCGACAGCTGCGTTCCCGGGTGCTCCGGGTCGAGGTGCGGGAGGAACAGGTTCCACAGCCCCTCAGCCGCCGCCTTCGCCCGGAGCTCGTCGATCACCGGCGGTTGGACGTAGGGACCGACCTCCTCGAGCTCGGCGTAGTAGCGCTCCTCGTTCGGGTAGACGTGCTGGTCCATGAACTGCTTCACCGACTCGAGCACCCGCTCGCCCTCGGCACTGAACTCGTACGGCATGGCACCATCCCTGTCGTCGTTGCGGTCAGTACGGCGAGCCCGTCCTCCGGGTCCCGCAGGGGTCGGTCTAGACCGGCGCGTCGACCTGGGCACCGAGGAAGGCGCTCGCGACGGCCGGGTCGGCAGCGACCTCGTCCGCCGCGCCGTGTCGGACGACCCGCCCGTTGGCGAACACGTAGGCGTAAGTGGCCACTCGGAGCACAGCGGCGGCGTTCTGCTCCACCACCAGGATGGAGATGCCACGGGCGTTGATGACCTGGAGGGCGTCCATGACCCGGTCGACCATGATCGGTGCCAGGCCCATGGAGGGCTCGTCCATCAGGATCACGCGCGGGTCGGACACGAGCGCGCGACCGAAGGCCAGCATCTCCTGCTCGCCGCCGCTGAGCAGACCGGCAGGGACTGCTCGCCGCTCACCGAGGACCGGGAACATGTCGTACACCTCGTCCACCGCGGCTGCCACCGCGGCGCGCCCTTTGCGCGTGTGGGCGCCCAGCAGGAGGTTCTCCTCGACGCTGAGCGGGGCGAAGACCCGCCGTCCCTCGGGGACGAGGACCATGCCGTCCCTGACCACGCGGTGCGGTGCGCGGAACGGTCGCGGCTCGCCGAAGAGAGTGACCTTGCCCGACACCTGGCCCGGGCAGACACCGGCCAGGGCCGTCAGCAGGGACGTCTTGCCCGCGCCGTTGGCCCCGAGCACCGCCACGATGCCGCCCTGCGGCACCGACAGCGACACGTCCTGGACAGCGCACACCAGTCCGTAGCGGACGTTGATGTCCTGCAGCTCCAGAGCGTGCGGCACGACCGTCATCACACGACCTCCTCGACGACGCCGACAGGGGGACCGCCCTCGACCAGCGACGCGTGGCCGAGGTAGGCCTCACGCACGGCGGGGACGTGGATGACCTCGCGTGCGGTGCCGTGAGCGATGACCTTGCCGAAGTTCAGGACGTAGGCGAGGTCGCAGACACGGTGGATCGTGGCGAGGTCGTGCTCGACGAGGACCTGCGTGAGACCGTCCTCGCTCAGCGAGCGGATGATGTCGGACACCTCGCGCCGTTCCGCGTCGTTCATGCCGGCCACGGGCTCGTCCAGGAGGAGCAGCTTCGGTCTGGTGGCGAGCGCGCGGGCGATCTCGACGCGCCGCTGCATCCCGTACGGCAGCTCCAGCGGTCCGGCGTCGGCGTGGTCGAGCATCCCGACGCGGTCAAGGGCCTGCTCCGCCACGGCGCGCGAGTCGCGCTCGCTCACGCGGGACCGGCGCACGTCCAGCCACGAGCGCAGCAGGCTCCTCGGGGCCGTGTGGAAGTCGGCGCCGATCATGACGTTCTCCCGTACCGACAGGTGCCCCAGCAGCCGCATCGCCTGGAAGGTGCGCGCGATGCCTGCCCGGCTGGCCACGTCGGGGGCGGCCCGCGTGAGGTCGACCCCGTCGAACTGCAGCCGGCCGGCGTTCACGGGAACCAGCCGGGACACGGCGCCGAGCAGAGTGGTCTTGCCCGAGCCGTTGGGCCCGATGAGGCCGCACACGACGCCGCGGGGCACCGTCAGCGAGACGTCGTTCACAGCCTTGACCGCGCCGAAGTGGACGGCGATGCCGGTGAGGTCCAGCAGGGGTGTGGTCGTCACCGGACCGCCATCCGCTCGTCCGCGGACGCTGCCGCCTCGGCCTGCACGGGGACGAGCGGAGGCTGGGCGGGCGTCGCCCGGTGCGCGGCCCTCACACGCCGCAGCCCTCTGGACGCCTGCCCGAGCGCGCTGATGAGGCCACCGGGCGCGTACGTGGCAACGACGACCATGGCCAGGCCGTAGACGAGTGGCCACTGGTCGCCGAGGAAGCGCAGTTCCAGCGGGACCCAGACGATCAAGACGGCGCCGAGTGCCGCCCCGCGCCAGGAGCCCGCTCCCCCGATGATGACCATGGCGAGCGCCAGGATGAGGGAGTGGAAACCGACGTCGCTGGGGCTGATCGCGTTGAAGGTCAGCGCGTGCAGTGAGCCGGCGAGGGACCCGATCGCGGCAGACAGCACGAAGGCCATGCGCCCCACGCGCTGCGGGTCGACACCGGAGGTCTGTGTGACGGCGGGATCCTCGCGGCACATGTCGAACATGCGGCCGATGGGGCCGCGCTCCAGGAGGCTCAGTGCACCGATCACCACGACCAGCGCGACGACCATCCCGCTGGTGGTGACGACGGCCGGGATCCCGTAGAGGCCGAGCGCCCCGCCGGTCACCGAGTCCCAGTTGAGCGCGACCACTCCGACCATGAGGTCGAAGGCGAGGGTCGCCATCGCGAGGTACAGCCCCTGCAGCCGCACCAGGACGCGGGCCAGGAGCCACCCCCCCGCCGCAGACGCCAGCGTCGCGACCACGATCGCGGCGAGCGCGGGCCAGCCCTCCTTGACGAGGTAGGCCGAGCAGTAGGTCGAGGCCTGGTAGAAGCCGACGCTGGCGAGGCTGAAGATGCCCGCGCGCAACGCCACCTGCACGCTGCAGGCGAGGATGACGGAGACCACGGTCTCCTGCAGGAAGAGCTCGTTGCTGCTGAACCAGGCACCGGGGTCCACGGCCCTCACACCCTGACCGCGAGCTGCTTGGAGAACAGGCCGGACGGCCGGTAGACCAGGAAGACGAGGATGAGCAGGAAGGCGACGCCGGTCTGGAACTCGCTGGGCCCGTACGCCACCACCGCCGTCTGCGCGACAGCCAGTCCGTACGAGACGATCGCCGCCCCCGGCACGCTGCCGACGCCGCCGACCACCAGGATCGCGAAGGCGGAGACCATGTAAGCCTCCCCCGTCCCGACCGTCATGCCCGAGCTGTTGAAGGCGAGGAGCGCGCCGGCCAGCCCCGCGAGCGCTCCGCTCACGAACATGGTGCAGATGGCCAGCCAGGCGACGTTGATCCCCATGAGCCCAGCGGTCAGGGGGTCGACCGCGACGGCGCGCACGGCCCGCCCGTTGCGCCACCGGGTTATTCCGGAGTGCAGGACCGCCGCGACGACGGCGCTGACGACGACGATGACGACGTCGACGCTCGAGAACCGCACGCCTGCGACGTCGTAGATCGTGGGCGTGACGGCGGTCTGGCTGAACATCTGCCCGTCTGTGCGCTGGTCGATCAGGTGTCCGATGACCGTCGCGCCGCCGAGGCTCGACACGAGGACGCCGAACTCGGCCTGTCGCTTGCTGCCGCTACGGGTACGGATCCGTCCGAAGGCACACACCTCGAGCGCGGCGGCCACCAGACCGCAGCCGGCCATCGCGACCAGGACGACCAGCACGGGGGACGAGGTGTGAAGGCTCGTCTCGTAGGCGGCGTAGGCACCGAACACGAAGACGGCACCGTGGGCCAGGTTGAGGACGTCGAGCGTCCCCCAGGCGAGCGACAGCCCTAGCGAGAAGAGCAGGAACACCGAGCCGAGCACCATCGCGTTCAGCAGCTGCTGCAGCACGTCCTCATCACCCCCGTCCAGCGCTCGTCGTCCTCGGCCCGACGATCACTACTTCTGGACCGAGACGACGCCGTCCTGGATCACCAGGTCGTAGGCGGGGCTCTCGAGCTGTCGTCCGCCCGGACCGGTGAACGTGACCGCGCCGCCCGGCGACGCGAAGCCCGACGCAGCAACGGTCTTCATGGCGGCCACGAGTGCCTTGCCGTCGGCCGACTTGGCCTCGGCGAGCGCCTGCGCGATGAAGCGCACGGAGTTGAAGCCGTCGAGCGCCGGATAGTGCGGCGTCACGTCGGGGCTCGTCGCCGTGACGTGCTTCGCGAAGTCCTTGCTCAACTGCGAGTCCACGTCCGGTGCCCACTGTCCCTGGAACTCCAGGCCGTTCACCGCCTTGCCCGCGGCCGGAGCGCTGACGTCAGCACCTGCGTTCGCGAAGACCCGGCCCTTGTAGCCCAGGGCGCGCAGCTCGCTCACCAGGGCCGGCAGCTGCGTGCCTCCGCTCATGATCCCGATAGCGTCGGGAGAGCCGTTCATCGCCTTCGTGGCGACGACTCGGCTGTCGGTCGCCGTGAGCGTCGTCGAGACGCTCGCCAGCAGGTCGCCGCCCGCCGCGGGGACGGTCTTCGCGATCGCCTTGTTCAGGTTCACCGTCGTGTCGTTGTCGCTCGCGTAGATGACCGTCACCTTGGGGTCGTCCTTGACGAGGCGCTGCACGTAGGAGGTGAGGAGCACCGTCTGCGGGGTCGTCATCGAGTAGACGTACTCCCCCAGCGCGGGCAGGTGCGGTCCGGGCGCCGTCGTCGCGAGGAAAGGGACCCCGGCCTTGTTCGCGATGGGCGCGGCGGCAAGAGCCTCGTTGCTGATGGGCGAGCCGATGACGGCGACGACCCCGTCGCGGGTCGCCTTCTGAGTGGAGCTGGCCGAGTTCGTCGCCTGCGAGGCGGTGTCCTCGACCTTGACCTCGATCCTCGACTGCCCCAGCACACCCGAGTCCTCGATGTAGGAGACGCCCGCCTCGACGCCGGCAACGACCTGAGCGCCGAAGGTCGCGAGGGGTCCGGTGGTCGGCACGATGACGCTGATCGGGAGGGTCGCGGGGAGAGCCTTGCTGGCAGCGGCCGTGGTAGCGGTGCTGGAGTCCGAGCCACAGCCGGTCAGAGCGAGCGCGAGAGCCGCGGTCACCGTGCCCGCGAGCAGCTGGGGGGAGGGGGAGAGTCGGGGGTGCATGGGACGTCGTCCTGTCTCTGCGAGAGGTGGCTCGATCGGTCCGCCAGCGGGGTCACTCGGGGCAGTTGGTGATGTGGACCACTGTGGGCTGCGTCACCGTAGGGCTCGCGCGCCTGGGGTGCAATAGGTCTGACCAATAACTTTCGCCGGGTCCGCGTGGTGCATCGCGCCCCGGTTCAACGAGGAGCCGCTCTGCTGATCCCTGCGACGCGGACGCGCGTCCAGACACTGCGGACGCGACCTCCGAGCGTGCCGGTGCCGCCGCGTCGGTGTTCCTAGGTGCCCAGCTCCTGACCGGCCGCTGCCGGTCGTGCCGAGCTCGCGGAGCTCCGCCTCAGCTGGCCACGGAGATGCCGCCGTTGATGCTGATGACCTGCCCAGTCATCCGTCGCGACAGCGGCGAGGCCAGGAACAGGATCGCGTGCGCGAGGTCGCTGGGCTCGGTCATCCCGAGGTGCGCCTGCGAGACGATCTTCTCGAAGATCTTCTTGCTGAACTCCTGCGCCAGGGCCCGTTCGTGGGAGCCGGTGTCCACGATGAGGGATGGAGCGAGCACGTTGACCCGCACGCCGTAGCGCTTGGCCTCCACCGCCAGCGTCTGCGAGAAGGTGACGATCGCTGCCATCGCCGCTCCGATCGCGGTCTCTCCAGGAGTCGGGACACGCTGCGCGTCGGAGGCGATGTTGATGATCACTCCTTGCCCGGCGCTCCGCAGCACGTCGATCGCGGCCCGACAGACGAGCATCGTGCCGAGGGCCTGCTGCACGAGCACGGCCGCGAGGTCCTCCATGGGCAGTTGGTGGAGCAGCACGGGCATGTAGGGCGCCACAGTCGAGTTCACGAGGACGTCGAGGCCGCCCATCTGCTCGACGGCCGTCCCGACGAGGCGGAGCGCGCCCTCCACGGTGTTCACATCCGCGCTGACGAAAGTGCTGCTCCCGCGTCCGCTGCAGGACGCAGCGGCCGCAGCCGCGCTGCCGCGCGCCGCGTTCCGACCACCGAGCACGACCTCTGCCGCACCAGCCCTCATGAAGGCGTGCGCCGTCGCGAGCCCAACGCCGGACGTCCCGCCCGCGATGAGCACGCGGGCTCCCGACAACTGGAAGCCCCCGTCCTCGGCCAGCGAAGGACCTGCCGCAGCGCTAGGAGCACCGGGCGCGGGCATGTTGTCCATTGGTCTGACCATGCTTAGGAACGTACTCCCCGGACCTACTTCTGACGACCCTCGCGCGGGACCAGCTACGCGCTCCGGCCCCCGTCCGCCGACGGAGGCGGCGCCCGGTCGGCCAACTGCACTGGCGCTCGCACCAGCCCAGCCCAGCCACGGCTCGACAGCCGGGCGCTGACTCAGCTTGACCGCGGGGAGAGCGCCGCCACCCGCTCCTCCCTAGGGGAACGGCCGGTGTCCGTTCTGTGCTTGTCCGTGCCGCGTTGGTCACGGATTCCGTCACGCGTGCGCGGACACCCGTGACCGACAGGCCCGAGGGCCCCGTCCAGGCAGCACGTCCGGCCCTGGACCCGCACTCGACAGCAGGACATGGCCCGAGTTCCCGCTGATCGCCCGTCAACGGCTCGGCACAGCGCCCGGAAGCGCCATGCTCGGTGCTCGAACAGTGCTCGGTCGCTACAGAGGGAGAGTGTTAGGCCGACGACACAGCCGCTCGACCGGCTCAGACTCGGCAGCACCACCGCGACGAAGAGACCGCGGCTACTCGGCAGCCGGACAGCGGCAGTACGCGTGTCGACCGGACCGGCAGCAGACCTGCAGGACGCGCCGTGCACGCGGGGCGGTGACGCCGCCGCTCGCGCGGGCGGGTCAGCAAGGTCTATGGTCCGCGCAACCGCTGTCGCAGCGGTACCTGCGGGGAGGCCACCGTGCGCACCCACGAACCCTTGATCGCGCCAAGGATCCCCCGCGCGCCGACCGCGACACCGTCCCGCGTCGTGCCGCCGAGGGCAGCGGCGGTCCTGGCCCTGCAGCGCAGCGTGGGCAACCGCGCCGTCGTCGGGGCGCTGCGCGAGGAGGCGACGTCGGGCAGCGAGGCCGTCGGGGACGCTGCTGTGTGCACGGACGGGCCGACGCTGGCCTGCACCGCCAAGGCTTCCCGCACCTCCTCGACCAGCATCTCCGTCGGGACGCCGAAGGAGAACAAGGCCTCCGACGACACCGTCACCTACACGGCCAGGGGCAAGCTCACCGCCACGTACGCCACGACCGTGGCGATCAGCATGGCGCCCGCCCCGACCGGCCTGTCTGCGTGTGCGACCAAGAAGTACGCAGCCATGCTCAAGGAACTGGAGACGCACGAGAAGGACCACAAGGCGCGCTTCACCACGACCGACCCGGCGCGCGCCTACGACGGCACGGTCGTGACGGAGGCCTCGGAGACGGGGTCCGACGCCGCGGCGGTCCAGCAGACCGTCAAGGACCGGCTGGCGGCCCTCGTCACGCCGCAGGAGTCGGCCCGCAAGGAGCGCAACGACGCCTACGCGATCGCGGCCATCGACCCCTTCACCCGAACGGTCGACCTGTCGGACTGCCCGGAGTGCAAGCCTCCTGCGCCGGCCCCCGACGCGGCCCCCGAAGCGCCGGAGGACAGCGGCTCCGCGGAGGAGTGAGCGGGGCCGGTCCCCGCACTGAGAGCGGACTGCACCGAGTCGCCGGCGCGCTGCTTCGTGTGGCGAGCGAGGCTCCGCAACCACCGAGTGGCGGTCAGGAGCTCCGGCCCGCTCGACGTCAGGGTGGCAGGACGCGGAGGCGCTCGGCCAGGAAGGCGCGCTCGACGTCGTTCCCTGTCAGCAGCAGCGCCTCCTCGTACGCCGTCCGCGCCTCGCCGTCGAACCCGAGCCTGCGCAGGAAGTCGGCGCGGGCAGCCGGCAGGTACGGGTAGGCCGCGAGGGCCGGGGCGCGTCCGAGCAGGTCGAGCAGGTCGAGACCCGCCCGCGGGCCTTCCGCGAGCCCCACAGCGACAGCTCGGTTGAGCGCCACGACCGGGGACGGCCACCGCTGCTCGAGCAGCCCGTACAGGGCGGCGATCTCACGCCAGTCAGTGTCCTGCCACGAAGCCGCCCCCGCGTGAACGGCAGCGATGGCGCCCTGCAGCGCGTACCGCCCCGGTGGCCCTGCGGTCAGGGCGCGGTGCACCAGCGACAGCCCCTCGTCGATCATCTCGCGGTCCCACCGGGACCTGTCCTGCTGCTCCAGCAGCACCAGCCGTCCGGCGTCGTCGGTCCTCGTGGCGCGGCGCGCGTCGTGCAGCAGGACGAGGGCCAGCAGCCCGCTGACCTCAGGGGTCGGGAGCAGTTCGTGGAGCATCCGGGTCAGGTCGGTCGCCCGCTGGACCAGCTCCGTGCGGACCAGGGCTGCGCCGTGCGGCGCCGTGTGCCCGGTCGTGAACACCAGGTGCAGCACCGCCAGCACGGCGTCCACCCGCTCGGGCAGCTCGGCTCCCGCCGGGACGCGGTACGGGATCCCGGCTTGGGCGATCTTGCGCTTGGCGCGGGTGATCCGCGCTGCCATCGTCGGCTCGGACACGAGGAAGGCCCGTGCGACGTCAGCCGTTGAGACGCCGCACAGCAGACGCAGCGTCAGAGCCACCTGGGCCTCCACCGCCAGCGCGGGGTGGCAGCACGTGAAGACCAGCCGCAGCCGCTCGTCCTGGATCTCGTGCTGTTCCGGGTGCTCCAACAGCTCCTCCTGGATCAGCAGGGGCAGCCGCGAGCGCAGGCTGGACTCCCGGCGCAGCAGGTCGATCGCCCGGTTCCGCGCGACCGTCGTCAGCCACGCACCAGGCGACCTGGGCACCCCGTCGACCGGCCAGCGGGTCAGCGCCCGCGCGAACGCGTCCTGCGCGCACTCCTCGGCGAGGTCCAGGTCGCCGGTGACCCGCACCGTCGCGGCGAGCACGAAGGCCCACTCGCGCCGGTGCGTGTCCGCCAGGAGCTGCTCGATCAGCCGAACACCATCACGGGCCGCACCTCCAGGCCGCCGCCCGGAGACGGGATCGCCTTCGCCATCCCGATGGCCTCGTCGAGGTCGGCCGCCTCGACCAGGTAGTACCCGCCGAGCGCCTCCTTCGTCTCGACGAACGGGCCGTCGGTGACCGTGTACGCACCGCTCGAGTCCTTGCGGACGCTCGTCGCGGTGTCCACCCGCTGCAGGGCGTTGCCGCCCAGGACCTTGTCGGCGTAGGTGAGGCCGAACTCGTGGTGGCCCTTCATCACCTCGTCCATCAGGCCCTGCCCGCCCTCGGCGTACGCCTTCTCCTCGCCGTAGATCAGCACCAGGTACTGCGTCATGTCGGGCTCCTCCACTGCGGTCCGCCAGCCGGACCGTTCACCTGTCCGACGAACGGGCAGCCAGCGGATCGACATCCGAGTCGCCGTCGCCGCTCGGCACCATGACACTCCGGCGGGACCCGGTCGAGCCCGACGCATCCCGGGGAGGGCCGCAGGTGGCCGCCGACGCCTCCGCCGAGTCAGGGCCTGCTCGCCGAAGGAGGCATGGCTGCCTCTTCCTCCCCACGCATGCGCCGGGTTGGCCCCGTCCCCTGTGGAGCCGGTCGGCTGCGAGCCCGTACACCGTCCCGCCAGCGGTCTCACCGCTTCGACGCGACGACCTCGAGGTAGGCGACGTCCATGGCGAGGGTGCCATCGTTCGCGGTGTCGTGTGCCGCGAAGACGGCCAGCAGTTCCGCTGCCAGTGCGACGGCTCCCTCGTCGCCGACCGCCGCGAAGGCCGCCATGGTCGGGCCGTACCAGGTCCGGAAGTAGTCGAGGCAGGCGTCCGTGGAGGGGAAGCGGAACGCACAGGTCTGCCGGGACAGGCTCTCGACGGTGCACTGGTCTCCGAGCAGCTCGCGGACCCGGGTCTCGTCCCCCCAGGACACTGCAGGGACGAGACCGGCCGGCCCGGCCACATGGCGGCCGACCGCCCGGAACATGTCACCGATCATGCTGTCAGGGGCCCAGTTGGCCATGCCGATCCGGCCGCCCGACCTGCACACCCGGACCAGCTCACGGCCGACGGCCTCCTGGTCGGGGGCGAACATCGCGCCGATCGTGGACATGACCACGTCGAACTCCCCGTCGGGGTAGGGCAGGTGCTGCGCGTCGGCGACCTCCGTGCGCAGGGCCAGACCGTCTGCGTCCGCCCGCCGCTGCGTCTCCTCCAGCAGCTCGGGCACGTAGTCCGTCGACAGCACCTGGGCGAACCGCCGGGCGGCGCAGAGGGAGGCGTTGCCGTTCCCGGCGGCGACGTCGAGCACCCTCTCGCCGGCGTGCACGTCGAGGTTCCTGACCAGCGACTCCCCGATCCAGGTCAGCAGGCTGCCTATGCGGCCGTAGTCGCCGAGCCCCCACGCGATCTGCTGCCGGGCGGTCACGGCGGCGTAGTCGACGGTCATGGTTCCTCCTAGGTCGTGCAGGACGAGCGGGACGCGAGTGCCGTACGTGCGGCTGCCGACGGGGAGGTGCCCTACGAGGTGCGACACGGGTTGTCGACGGGCCTGCGCACGGCGCCGGGGCACTCCCCGCCGACGACGTCGCGCGCGTGCACCCCCCGCAGCGGCCCTGGCTCTACGCCGGTCGGGCCCCGACGCTCGACGCAGCCGAGGAGCTTCGTCGAGGAGCCGTCCCCCGCTCAGACGGGGCCCGCGGCAGCGACCGGTCGCGGAAGGACGCTCGTCGCGCCGACCCCGTCGCCGAGCTGGTCGTGCGCGTTGCTGCCCCAGCAGAGCACCGTGGTGTCGACGAGGACGGCGCACGTGTTGTGCCGACTCGCGCTGATCGAGCGGACCACGGGCAGCGCCTCCGACGGCACGTCACCGTCGGTCGGCCCGAGCCCGCTGACGGCGTGCGGCGTGAGCGCGTCAGAGACCGTCCCGTCGCCGAGCTGACCGTCGCCGTTGGCGCCCCAGCAGCCGAGAGCGCCGTTCTCGAGCCGGGCACACGTGTGGCTGTCGCCGGCCGTCATCACCTGGGCCCCGGCTCCTGGGCCACCGATGCCGACGACCAGGGCCGGCAGGCTGCGCGACGTCGTGGTGCCGTCGCCGAGCTGACCCCGGTCGTTGCTGCCCCAGCACGTCATCGTCCCGTCGACGACCCGCGCGCAGGTGTGGGCTGCACCCGCTGTGAGCGCCGTGACGCCGGTCAGCGGGTGGTCGGCGGCCAGGTCGGCCCCGTCCTTCTGCACGTGGACCGCATGGTGGCTGTCGGCGACCTCTCCCGTCCCGAGCTGTCCGGCTGCGCCTGAACCCCAGCACCAGACGGTGGTGTCGGTGCGCAGCGCGCAGCTGTGCAGCCCACCGGTGACGACGCCCGTCACGTTCGACAGGTCCACCAGGGAGACGTGCGGGTCGCCGGGCTCCGCCGGCGCGAGGTCCGCGTCCCTCTGCACGAGTGCCGGGGTGCTCGAGTCGGACGTCGTGTGGTCGGCGTCCTCGACCCCGAGCTGCCCGTTGCCGTTGCGTCCCCAGCAGCGGACCCGTGTGTCCACGGACACAGCGCAGGTGTGTCCCCGTTCGACGCTGCCCAGCGCGCCGCCGGAGGACAGTGCGCTCGCATCCGTCAAGGCGGTGACGGTCACCGGCGTCGTCGACGAGGTGGTGGTGCCGTTGCCGAGCTGGCCGTCGCCGTTGGACCCCCAGCAGCGCGGGGCACCGGACCCGACCGGGAGCGCGCACGCGTGGCCGTTGCCGGCGTCGAGCGCGGCTGCCGAGTCGAACCCGAGGACGGGGGTGCGGACGGTCGTCCTCCCCGCGGCGAGACCTGCACCCAGCTGACCGCTGCTGTTGTCGCCCCAGCAGACCGGCTTGCTCGGTGTGGCGGCCTCGACGAGCGCGCAGGCGAAGCCGTTGCCGGCGGAGACGACCTTCGCCCCGGTCACGGCGGTCACCTGGACGGGGACGAGACTCCCTGGCGCAGACGATCCGAGCTGGCCGTAGAAGTCGTAGCCCCAGCAGCGGACGCCGCTGCCGACGATGGCGCAGGTGTGAAAGCCCCCTGCCGTGACAGCGGCTGCGGCTCCTCCGAGACCGTCCACGTCGACCGTGGTGGTGCTGTCGCCGATGCCGTGGTGGACCGGGTCCGGGTCGGTGCCGAGCTGCCCGCGGCCACCGCTCCCCCAGCACCTGACCGCGCCGGAGGCGAGGTCGATGCAGTTGTGGGACTCCCCGGCCGACAGGGCCACGATGCCCACCTCGTCGACGAGCACCTCGGGCAGCGGTGGGGCTGCAGTGTTGTGCTGCACCACCTTCGGCGCCAGGCTGGGCTGCATGACGCCGTCGACCTTCGCCGTCGAGAAGCCGAGCTGGCCGACGTCGTTCTCACCCCAGCAGCGGGCCTTGTTGTCCTGCGTCAGCGCGCAGCTGTGTCCGTAGCCGGTCGTGATCGCCATCACCGGGTTCGTGTTCGGGTCGGGCAGTCCCTGCACGGGGACCGGGGCGGACCGGTCGATCCGCGTCCCGTCGCCCAGCTGGCCGAAGCCGTTGTGCCCCCAGCACCTGACGGTCCCGCCGGCGAGCAGGGCACAGGTGTCGAACTCGCCCGCTGACAGCGCGGTGACCGCCGAGAGGCCGGGGACGAGCGTGGCGCTGAGGCTCTTGTCCCCCGGCCTGCCGTCCCCGAGCTGTCCCGCCCCGTCGTCGCCCCAGCACACGACGGCGCCGCCCGCGACGATCGCGCAGCTGTGGAACCCGCCGGCGGTGATGGCGGTGGCGGAGGTGACGCCGCTGACCGTCACGGGTGAGCGTCGCTGCTGCAGGAGCAGCGGGTCGCCGGTGGTGCCGTCGCCGAGCTGACCGTTGGCGTCGAGCCCCCAGCACTGCACCGTGCCGCCCGCGATCAGAGCGCAGCTGTGCGTGTTCCCGGCCGTCACGGCGACGGCGCCGGCGACGCCGGGGACGGTGGAGGGCACGGTGCTGGTGGTGACCGTCCCGTTCCCGAGCTGTCCCTGGTCGTTGCTGCCCCAGCACTGCACCGGGCCGCCGGTGAGGACGGCGCACGAGTGGAGGCCCCCCGCGGCGATGTGCCCCTGCACGGCGGCGCTCGCGGGCGAGATCCCCTCGTTCGAGTCCGCGCTCGCCTGCTGCCCGACCAGGACGGCGCCGCACAGCACCGCCGCGGACCCGGCCGCGACCCACCGGCGGAGCGTCCTGCGCGTCTGCTGAGTCATCGGGTCACCGGACCTAGGAGCACTTCGCGAGAGGAACGGGGTTCGCCGGGTAGCCGAGCTTCTGGTAGACCGCCGACCAGACCAGCTTCTGGATGCACGCGTGACCCGCGTCGTTGGGATCGATCCCCAGCTCCTTGGTGTCGTGCGTCGCGACGACGACGATGCCGTCGACGGCGGGGGGCAGGTAGGTGAAGGGCTCGAGGCCACTGGTGACGTCGTCGCCGTCGGTGCCGATCCAGGTCGTGCTGCAACCGAAGGTCGTCTCGGCGGTGTCGTGGGAGTCCACGGTGGACGGTGGGTGGTACACCTTCGTCCTGATCGTGACCTTCATCGTCATGCAGTGGTCGTTCATCTCGTCGTAGGTGTTCACGTAGACGAAGCGGCCCTGGTTGCCGGCTGCGAGCTTCTGCACGACGGCCGAGATGGTCGTGTTGAGCTTCTTCACCACCTGGTCCAGGGTGACCAGCGCTGGCGGCAGCAGGATCCACCGTGCGACGCAGGTGGGGATGGTGTCGACGAGCTTCGCGCAGAAGCCGGGGACCTTCGTGGCGACCGTGGTCGCGTGTGGGTACGGGTTGTAGTAGCCCGGCACGGCGACCACCAGCTTGGGGTTCCCCGCCATCAGCGTCTGGTACTTGCCCAGGACCCCGCTGAGGTCCTTGGTGAGCTTGGTGAACGCCGGCTCGTTGGCGTAGACGGCCAGTGCACAGACGTTGGCCTGGATGAAGTCGTGGTGCTTGATCTTGTCCAGACAGGTGGTGACGGACTGGACGATCCCGTTGTTCTGCCGTCCGAGGCCCACCGTCACGAGGGTGGGCTTGTAGGTGGAGCCGAGACCCTGCTGAGTGCTCGTCTGACCGTTCTGCTTGTCCGTGACGTAGGCGTCGGTGGTCGTCGGGTCGAAGGAGACGTTCTTCAGGCACCAGGGGCCCGAGCCGGTCGGCGCGAGCTTGAGCGGTCCGTCGAGCAGCTTCTTCGGGTAGGCGGTGTCGGCGTTCCGGTCACCGTCGTCGTCGGCGTCCGTGCCGTACGCGACCTCGTCCCCGGTGGCCACGTAGTAGCGGGCGCAGGTCTCCGCCTGGGCGGGGGCGGGCGCTGCCGCGTGCAGCACGGCGGCAGCACTGACGACCAGGACCGCACCCGCGAGGAGGAGCTTCGAGTGGTGCATGACGATCGCCTTCCGTGGGATGCGGAGCGTGCGGCGTGGCGCGCGGTGGGTGACGGGGACGCAGTCACCCACCGCGCGGCTCCTAGACGGTCGCCACTGCGGTGTTGTCCGAGCTGTCGGACTCCACCGTCGTGCCGTCACCGTTGATCAGGGCGTTGGCGTTCTTCGTCTCGTCGGTGTTGCTGTAGGCGCTGAACGAGATCGACACACCCGCACCGGGGCTCAGCACGAGCGTCCTGCAGGTCACTCTGCTGATGGGGTTCTGGGTGATCTGGCAGGTCGTGCCGGCCGGAGCGACGACGTCCAGCGGAGTGACGCCGACCGGCAGGTTGATCTCCGACAGGACGTCGAGGGCGTCGGTGCCGCTCCCTGCGCCGGTGTTGGTGTTGCTGATCGCCGCGGCGATGGTGCCGGTGCTCCCGGCTCCTCCCACCGAGCCGCTGAGAGCGACCGTCAGGTTGATCACGGACCGGATGTCCGTCACCGTGGTGGTGGTGTTGTTGTTCTCGTCGGCTTCCACGACCGCGTTGCCGGGGTCGGCCTGCGCCTGGTTGCGGAGGAGGATGTTCCGGTGCGGGGCGGTCACTGCGACCTCGATGCTCCGGGCGGCGCCGCCGTTCAGGCTGCCGCGCAGCGTGCCGCCGGTGCAGGTGACGACGTCCGCGTCGACGGCGCAGGTGAAGGCGCCGGCGCCCCCGGCCGCGTCCCTCGCCGCGCCGAAGGTGGCGCCGAGCCCGGGCAGGACGTCCCGGACCGTGGCGTTGAGCAGGTCGTCCGTGCCGAGGTTCCGCACGTTGAGGACGTACTTGACGAACTGGTCCGGCTGGCCGGTCGTGTCACTCCCGACCTGGTCGATGTCGAGGTCCCAGTAGCTGCCGGCGCCGCCCTCCTGCACGGTGGTGTCTGACGTCGAGGTGTTGTTCGTCTCGTCGCCCTCCGGGATGGTGTTGGCGGGGTCGACGAGCGCCTGGTTCGTGATGGTGGCGAGGCTTCCCAGGGAGCTCGGCTGGGTCGGAGCGAACAGCGTCACCTCGAGGACCGCCTGTCCCCCGCCGCGGATGCTGCCCTGGTCGCAGGTCACCACGCCGCTCGCCTGGCTGCAGACGAAGCCGGCGACCCCGGAGCTTCCCCCCGCGGCAAGCCGTGCCTTGCGGTACGTCGTGCCGTCCGGCAGCACGTCGCGGACGACGATGTGCGTGGCGACGTCCGTACCCGTGTTCGCGACCGTCAGGTGGTAGACGAGCGTGCCGCCAGGGGCGACCGCCCCGTCGGCGGCGGGGAAGAGCTGCGCGCTGGTCACCTTGAGCTCGTTGTAGGCGTTCTGGCCGGTCGGCGCGGTCTGGACGACGAGGGCGACGTCGGTGACGTTGTTGGTCTCGTCGCCCTCGGGGATCGCGTTCGACGGGTCCACGACCGCGTGGTTCGTGTACTCGCTCGTGATGTCGTTGGGGGTGTCCGGCGCGAAGAGCAGGACCTTGATGGTCGTGGTGGACGGCGAGGCGAGGCCGGCAGCACCGACGAGCGAGCCGTTCGTGCACGTCACGACGCCGGCGTCGGCGCCGCACTGGAAGCCGCCGCTCCCCGCCGAGAGCGGTGCGGCCGTCACGTTGCGGAACCTCGACCCCTGCGGCAGGTAGTCGCTGACCGTGATCTTGTCCACGGGGTCGCTGCCCCGGTTCTTCACGGTCAGCGTGTACTCGAGGCTGCCGTTGGGCGCGACCGCGACACCGCTGCCCGGCCTCGTCTGGACGTTGTCCACGACGAGGTCGTTGAAGGTGTTCTGCCCGGAGCCGTTCGGGGTTGGCAGCGACACGGTGAGCGTCGCGTCGGCGATGTCGTTGGTCTCGTCGGCCTCGGCCACGGCGTTCGCGGGGTCGACGACCGCGTGGTTGGTGTAGCGGGTCGTCGCGGCGCTGACCGTGCCCGGCGCGAAGAGCAGGATCCTGATCGTCGTGCTGGTGGCTGAGCCGACGGCGGGCGAGGCGGCGAGCGCCCCGTTGGCGCAGGTCACCAGGGCGCCGTTCGCGGAGCAGACGAAGCCGCCGGTACCGCCTCCCAGTGGGTCGGCGGTGACGTTCCGGAACCGGGCGCCCTGCGGGATCGCGTCCGTGACCGTCACGTTGCTCACCGGGTCGCTGCCCCAGTTGCTGACCGTCAGCGTGTACTCGAGCGTGCCGCCGGGCGCCAGGTCGCCGCTCGCCGGGCCGCTCTGCACGTTGGTGATGCTGAGCTCGTTGAAGGTGCCCCAGTCGCCGGCGGTCGGCGGGATGCCGACGTTCGTCTCGAGGACGTTGAGGTCGTTCGTCCCGTCGAACTCGGGGATCGTGCCGGCGGGGTCGACCAGCGCCTGGTTGAGGATCGGGGACCCGGTCGCGCCGGCGGAGCCGGTCGGTCCGTACGGCGCCGGCGCGAACGCCGTCACCTCGATGACGAACCCGTCGGGCTTCCCCGAGGTGTGCAGCTTGGGCCCGCCGTAGGCGGCGTAGATGCCCTTGAGCTGCCCGCCGGTGCAGTCGACCTGCGTGCCCTGCCCGGTGCAGGAGAGCAGGTGCGTGGGTGTGTACGACGTGCCGAACAGCGCGGGCGCCGGGACCTCGCGAGCCGAGCGGAAGCGCGTGCCCGTCGGCAGGACGTCGCTGACCTTGATGGCCGTGGCGTCCTGGGTACCGAGGTTCTGCACCTGCAGGTCGTAGACGATCGTCCCGCTCGGCGCTGCGGGGTCGCACATCGGCTGGGCGACGGCGGGCAGGGGCCGGGGGGCCGGGGTCCGGCTGTCACGGGGGCAGAGGACGACCTGGGTGATCGTGAGGTCGACCCCGGTCGCGATCGGCGTCGTGGTGACAGAGGTGTTGTTGGTCTCGTCGCTCTCGGGCAGCGCGTTGTACGGGTCGACCGTGACCGTGGTCGTGATCGGGCCGACGCTGTTGGGCGCGGTCAGGTGGAGTCGCAGCTGACGCGTGGTCCCGGGGTAGATCCCGCTGCTGAGCTGCCCGGGGACCGTCCCCCCGGAGCAGGTGACGACGGTCGGGTCCGCCGGCGGCAGGGGCTCGTCGCAGGTGAACCCGCCTGAGGTCCCGATGTTCGTGTAGCCCTCGTAGACCACGCCGCTCGGCAGGGGGACGCGCACCCGGGTGCCGGTCGCGTCGTCGAGTCCGCTGTTGCCGACGGTGACGAGGTAGTCGAACTGGTTGCGGGCCCGGAAGGGCGCGCACTGCCCAGCGATCACACCGTCGAGCAGTTCGGGCGCGAGTGGAGACGCACAGGTCGCGCGGTGCGTGACCGTCAGGTCGATCGGCGGCCGCACGATGGTGGTGACGCTCGCGGTACGCGTGATCGAGACCTTGCCCTGGAGCGTCTGCAGGGTGGCCGTGTTGGTGATGATGGAGCTGGGCGGTTGGACGACACGACCGGTGACGGTGACGGTGATCGAGGCGCCGGCGGCCAGCGTGTAGCCGTTGTTGGGCGCGATGCACTTGACCTGGGAGCCTGAGTTGGTGCACGGGTACTTCGGGTCGCTCGCCTTGGCCGAGACCGCGGCCTGGTTGAGCCCCTGCGTCCCGTCGGTGATCTCGAGGCGGGTCGAGGTCACCTTGGCGCTCGTGTTCTTCGCGGTGAGCGTGTACGTGATCAGGTCACCGGGGCGCACCTGCGTGCCCAGCGCGGGATCGACGGTGGTCGAGGCGCTCTTGCTGAAGGTGATCGGCTCTACTGGCGCCGGTGAGGCCGGCACGGACAGCACGTGCTGCGAGGCGTTGTTGAGCTCGTTGATCTCGGGGATGGCGTTCTCCGGGTCCACGACCGCCGTCAGCTTCCACGCCAGGCTGGTGGCGGGTGCGACCGGGGAGTCCGGGCTGACCACCGCCGGGATCGAGATGGTGGCGTTGGCCCCTGCGTTGACCGCACCGCCGAGGCAGGTGATCGACGTGAGGGACGCCGTGCACGCGAACAGGCTGGTGCCGACGACGCTCTTGCCCGGCTGGAGGGAGAAGCTCGGCGGCAGCGTCGCGGACACCAGGACGTCGCTCGCGTTGACCGCGCCCGTGTTGTTGATGGTGAGCGTGTAGTTGACGTTGGCGCTCGGCGCGGCGGTGCTCGGGCCGATGATCGACGAGGACAGCTCTGCGAGCGCTCCCGTCGCGTTGTTGGCCACCAGGACGTTCGTCGTCGCGGGGACGGCGTAGTCGTGCGAGGTGTTCTGCGCCGACCAGCTCGCCATCACCGACGCGGTGTTGCTCAGGTAGGTGCCGGCGCCGGCTGTCACCAGGCCGGTGATGCGCACCGTCCACGTGGAGCCGGAGCCCGGCATCGACCCCGCGCTGCAGGTCACGAGCAGGGCGCTCTCCTGGCAGTAGCCGCGCGTGCTCGTGAGGACGATGTCGGTCAGCCCCGTGAGCTGGTCGGTCAGCCGGACGTTCGCCGCCTGCGGCTCGCGGTTCGTCGCCGTGATCGTGTAGGTCAGGCTCGTGCCCGACGTCACCGGGTCGGCCGAGGCCGACATGACCACAGCCAGCGGATCGGGTTCGGCGTGCGCCGGCGCGGCCAGGGCGACGAGGACGACAGGCACTGCCAGCGACAGGGCGGCGACGAGCCGGCTCCAGAGACGCTCATGACCCAAGCGGTTCCTCATGGTCGTCCCCTCGGACACGTGGCGGAGCAGGGGCGGCGCCGCTGCTCGCGCTGTGTAGCCCGCGAGACGTCGCAGCAGCGTCGCCACCGCGTCGCGGATGCGCCGTCGTCGCGTCGGATCGCCGCCAAGAGCGGCTGTGACGCGGCCTGGTACATTCCACCCGGCCGCTCGTCCGCCGGCCGGGCCAGCGCTGCGGGCCTGGCGGGGAGCGTCGTGAGCGTCTACGTACCGCCGCAGCCACTGGCAGGCGACGACGCGAGGCAGCGGGGCTCGACGGACGGTGGTGACCTTCGTGTCGCCGACCAGGATCCGCTCCCCCGCACCACGCACCTGCGGCTGCTCGGGGGTTTCCGTCTCACCGACCACGGCGCAACGGTGCACCTGCCTCTGAACGCGCAGCGGACGGTCGCGTTCGTCGCGTTGCAGGACCGGGGCACCACTCGGGCCCGGGTCGCTGGTGCGTTGTGGGACGAGTCGTCGGAGGAACGCGCGTCCGCCAACATGCGCGGGATCGTGTGGTCACTGAACAAGGTCGGCGTGCGCCTGCTCGACGTCCACGACGGGCGGCTGAGCCTGTCCTCGGACGTGTTGCTGGACACCGTCAGCATGACCCAGGCTGCCGGCGAGGTCCTCAGCTCGATGCGCGTCGACGCGTCGACCGACCTGTCCGCCTTCGGGGACGACCTCCTCCCGGACTGGTCCGACGAGTGGGTCATCCCGGCGCGAGAGCGTCTGCACCAGATGCGGCTGCACGCGCTCGAGCGGGTGTGCCGCGGACTCACCGAACAGGGGCACCTGCACGCTGCCGTGCAGGCCGGGCTCCTGGCCGTCGCGGCTGAGCCGCTGCGTGAGAGCGCTCACCGGGTCCTGATGCAGGCGTACCTGGCCGAGGGGAACCACGCGGAGGCCGTGAGGCAGTACCGGCTCTTCGCCGAGATCCTCCTCGGGGAGCTGCAGCTCCGGCCCTCGACCGCGCTGCTCAGCCTTCTCAGCTCGACCTGACCACGGCCGCTCGAGCGAGCTGACGGCGGCGAGCAGACCCGCACGCCTCCGGTCCGGGCGCCCCCTCCACGTCGGACCACGGCGGGGACGACGTGCGCGCTCCGGCGCTGTCGTCCAGCTCGCGAGGGCAGGACAGCGGCGCTGCGCCGAGAGAGTCTCCCACCTGGCGGCGGTCGGCCGCACGCGAGCGCCAGCGCGACCTCTGGGAGGACACGTGCGGTCTTCCCAAGCAGCCTGAAGCGGTGTACAAGTGGGTCAGCGCCGGGGGCCGAGGGTCGCCGACGACTGTGCTCGTGGACGTCCTGGCAGCTCTAGGCAGAGCCTGCCGAGGTCCCGGCCGACGGCCTGCTCGTCGCGCCCGGCGGCGTCCGAGGTCGCCTGCGGCCTCCTGGACCGGAGGTCCGGTCTGCACCCCCCGCACGGCACCTCGAGGTCCGGCACGCGGACGGTCCGGGCGCGCCACGCGAGGCCCGTGTGCCGCGTCACCGCACTGGGCGACACGTCGTCGCGCTCGGCGACACGTCGTCGGTCTGCGAGGCACGTCCCCGTTCCTCGAACCACGCACGCGTCGGCCGGCTCCTCCAGCCGGGCGCTGAGCTTCCCGTGACCACGTCGCAGCGTGCGGCGGGGCACGGCCATGGTCGAGACCTAGGGAAGGGCTCTCATGACCGAGATCTTGTCGACACCGACCTCGAACGGCGAGGTGCACGACCCCGCTGACCACGTCCCTGTCGTGGACGTCGTCGCCCAGCGCCGTCCGCTGGCGGACCGGGTGCCCGTGCCATCACCGCTGCGCCCGTACGTCAGCGGGGTCTACCGCAGGAGCACCGACCTGCTGCACCCGATCGGACTGCCCCTGTCCCCCGCTGACGACGCCATGGACTTCACGCCGTCGCCCGAGGGACCGGAGCTGCCGCACGGCATCCCGCTCGAACCGGGGCGGCCCCCGATCGGGCACCTCCCCCTGCCGATCGACCCCAGACTCCCCCTGCCGTGGAAGCAGGTCAGCGAGGAACTGCGGCTGGACGTGGACGGCCGGACCCCGCAGATGGTGGTGAGCGGCGAGGTGCGTCAGCGGCTGTTCGGCAGGTGCAGCTGGTTCGCGCCGCTGGTCCGCCGCGCAGCCGGCGGCTGGGAGGGCGACATCACCTACCGGCAGGGGGCTGCCGCGCTGATGCCCTACACGCACGTCGTCGTCGAGGCCACAGCAGACCTCTTCGGCTCAGGGAGCGCGACGGCCACCTTCACGTCGGCGACGGGCGCGGGGAGCACCCGCCGCTACGCGTTCGCGAGTCCGGCCTTCCACGACGTCGAGATGGAGTTCGACGTCACCAGCGACTCGGCAGCCGTCACCACCTTCGACATCGGCTCCCACCCCAACCGCCCCGCCTCGCTGCCGGTCGAGACGGTCACCGTCGAGAGCGTCTACGCCCGGGCCGGCTTCAGGGTCCGCAAGTCCTCCGGCGACAGCACCATCCCGGTGTCGGTCGCCGGTACGGACGCGCTGTGGACGGACCAGGAGATGCACGACGCGATGCAGACCTACTGGTCGCGCTTCGCGAACACCGCGCAGTGGTCGGTGTGGACGCTGTTCGCGGGACGGAGCATCCGCGGCGACGGCCTCGGCGGCATCATGTTCGACTCGATCGGCCCGAACCACCGACAGGGCTGCGCGATCTTCAGCAACTCCTTCATCTCGACCCCGCCGCCAGGCGGCCCGAACGGAGCCGCTGCCGTGCAGCGCATGCGCTTCTGGACAGCGGTGCACGAGCTGGGGCACACGTTCAACCTGGCCCACTCGTGGCAGAAGTCGCTCGGAGCGCCCTGGTTGCCGCTGGCCAACGAGCCTGAGGCGCGCTCGTTCATGAACTACCCCTACAACGTCGCCGGCGGACCGACGGCCTTCTTCGCGACCTTCGCCCACCGCTTCAGCGACGCGGAGCTGCTGTACCTGCGGCACGCGCCCTCGCACTTCGTGCAGCAGGGCAACACGGCGTGGTTCACCGACCACGGGTTCGAGCAGGCTGCGGTGTCGCCCGAGCCCCAGCTCGCGCTCACCTTGCGCGTCAACCGTCCCCGACCGGTGTTCGAGTTCCTGGAGCCGATCGTCGTCGAGCTGACGCTGAAGAACGTGACCGATCGGCCGCTGCTGGTCGACCGGCACGCCCTCGAGGCCGGGGACCTGACGGTCATCGCCGCCGACCGGCGCGGCACGGCGACCGAGCTCCGTCCGTTCGCCGCGACCTGCACCCGTCCCGAGCAGGTGGCGCTCATGCCGGGCGAGTCGCTCTACGCCAGCCTTCCGCTGTCTGCAGGGCACGGCGGGGCGCGGCTGGCCGACCCGGGCTACTACACCGTCCAGGGCTGCCTGCACCAGCCCGACGAGGACCTGGTGTCGGCACCGTTGCGCCTCAAGGTGCTCCCGCCGCAGGACCGGGTCGCGGAGGCCCTCGCTCCCGACGTCCTGGAGCAGGACGTCCGACGCGTCCTGGCCTTCCACGGCAGCCGGGTCCTGGACGACGCCAACGACACCCTGCGCGACGTCGTCGAGCAGATGCCAGGTACAGCCGCCGCCACCCAGGCCGCCTTCGCCCTGATCAAGCCGCTGGCGACTCCCGCACTCGTGCTGCAGGCCCCGACGACCGACTCGACCGACCTGCGGATCGTGTCCGAGCCGGCTGACGCCGACGGCGTGGCACGCCTGGTCCGGCTGGTGTCCGAGCCGGCGACCGCGCAGACCCTGGGCCACGTGGGGCTGCACGAGCAGGTCGGTGGCGTGGTCACGCGCCTCGCTGAGGACGGCCATGCGCCGGCTGCGGCCGACCTGCAGGGAGCTCTGATCGCTGCCCTCGAGCCGAGGGATGTCAAGGGCTCGGTGCTCGAGCGCATGCGCTCACGGCGTGACCAGCTGCGGGCACGCAGCCTCTAGGGGACGAGGTGCGCCCGGCGACCGCCGGGCGCACCTGGTCGCCCCCTGCTGGTCCGTCCTGCCCCAGTGCGACCCGACCGACTGGTGCTGCAGCTGCAGCCCTCCGCAGCCGACGCTCGGCCGCCCTGGTCGACGGGCTCAGGACAGTCGCGGAGGTCGACCACACGCTCGACCGACCAGGGTCGTGAGCCTCTCCGGTCGAGACGGAAGAACATCGGTGCCGAGACCACGGACAGCAGCACCACGAGCACGAGCTGCAGGCACCCGACGACCAGCACGTCGTGGCCTCTCCGGTCGCCACGTGCAGGCCCCCCCGACCGTGAGGACCTGGGACGCGTCGGTGCCGGTCGTGTCCGGGCGGGAACCAGCTCGACGCCAGGGGAGCCGGTCTCTGCGACGGGCGTGCTGGCACGACGCCCGACGACGGGGTCCCGGACCATGGACAACCGCCGGTCCGAGCAGGACGATCATGGGACCGACCGGGGAGGCGCCATGAGGCGTGCTGGGTCATGGATGGCTGTCGGGATGCTGACCGCGTCGTTCGTCCTGCTCGCCGGGTCGGCGGCGCAGGCCGCGACGGACGACAACGGCTGCGAGACGACCCCACCGACGCCGCTGACGACGGCGATCATCGCCCCCGTGCCGGCGATCACCGGTGACGAGGTCGCGGTCCAGGTGCTGACCTTCGGGCGGAGCCGCGAGCCCGACGCGTCCGAGGTGCGGCTCGGGCTCAGTCAGCCGCTCCCGCGAGAGGTCACCGCGCTGACGGTCTTCGTGGCGCAGTTCAAGCGTCAGGACGGTCGCAACCTGCGGCGGGCGTACCTGCGGGCCGACGCCCGCCTGACCGAGCGGCGCGACGGGCTGGTCCTGCGGGTCTGTGTCGACCCGGTCGTCGACGGCAGGGCGCTGTCCGCCGGGGAGTACACCGGCACGGTCGCCCTGGACGACCCGAGGGTCGCGGCGGCGGCGGCGACGTTCCGGGTGCAGCTGCAGTACGTACCGGCGGCGGGGCCCATGGCCGTCGCGGTCCTGGGCTGGCTGCTCGGGCTCGCGGGCGCGGTCACGACGGCGACCGGTCTGAGCTTCGCGTGGCACTACGTCCGCGACCACCTCCCCCGGCTGCTCTTCTCGGCGGCTGCTGCGGCGTCCGCCGCCATCACGGTGTCGCTGGCGCAGTACTGGAGGGACCCGGTGTGGACCGGGGAGCCGGAGCTGTTCGTCACCTACCTCGTCACCACGGTGGGGGCGGCGTACGCGGCGGCCAACGCGTCGGGGTCGCTGTTCGTCAAGGAAGCCGCGCCGGGGACGCCGACGCCGTCCTAGAGGGACTGCCGGGGCCCGGTCAGCCCGGCGACGTCTGCCAGGGCAGGGCGCCGGAGCCGGAGCCAGCAAGCGCAGCGGCGGCGTCCTCGCGGCCCAGCGCGAGCGAGGCCTCCAGGAAGGACCCCTCGAACATGAGGTAACTCATGAGGTCTCCGCGGCGGGCGCCGTCCCCGCAGAGCAGGCGCGCGACCAGCGGCAGGTCCGGCCGGCGCAGGGAGCGCAGGACCCCGTGCGCGCCGCGGAACTCCCGGTCGAAGCACTCCGCCGCAAGAGCGCCCAGGCGTCCGCGCCGGTCGGGCCCGACGAACAGGTAGGGCACGAGGTGGTGCTGCCGGTCGCCGGCCGGCCGCCCGCCGCTCGTCCGCTGGCCCGCCTCCACCAGCCGGTTGACCTTCCCGAGCGTGCGCACGTCCTCGACCATGCGGTCCACCATCGCCGCGTCCATCACGTGCACGAGGGCGTCGTCGACGTCCGGCGGCTCGTGCTCGACCTCTCCCGGCGGGTCGCTCGGGTAGACCACCGGGTGGGTCGCCACGATCACCACCGCGTCAGCGCCGAGCGCGAGGGCCGGCTTGAGCGGCACGTTCAGGCGCACGCCGCCGTCGAGGTACCAGCGCCCGCCGCCGTCCGCCTCGGGCCCGCCGGCGCCGTCGGGTATGCGGACTGGTGGGAACATCACCGGGATCGCGGCGGACGCGAGCACGTGGCTCGCGCCGATCTGGCCCCCGACGTAGTCGATGGGCCGGCCGTCGTCCGAGGGCGGGAGCGGCCCCGCGTCGGCGCGGTCGACGAAGACCACCGTCCGCCCGGTGCCGGCGGACGTGGTCACCACCGCCAGCGACACGGCCCCGCTGTCGACGTTGCGCCTCAGCTGCGCCCAGTCCACGACGCGCTCCGCGGTCGCCCGCAGAGGGGACGTGTCGACGAGGCCGAGCAGGCGCATGCCCGGCACGCCGGCGAGCTGCCCGACCCATCGGCCCGCAGCGCCAGGTCCCGTGCGGACCAGCGACCGGAAGACATCGGAGACGGAGATGCCGCGCCACACCCGGAGCAGGGCGTCGGCCTGCTCGTCGACGGGCAGGTGGGCGGTGGCGGCCAGCAGGACGGCGTTGATGGCACCGGCACTGGTGCCGACGTAGAGGTCCGGCCGGACGCCGGCGCGTGCCAGAGCGGGCAGCACGACCGAGAGCGTTCCTGCCTCGTAGGCCCCCCGAGCTCCCGCTCCGGCGACCACGACGGCCACCCGCCGGCCCGTCACTCGCGCTGCGCTCCCACGGCGAGGGCGAGGTTGACCGCGGAGATGGCCGTCGCCATGCGCCCCGCACGCGGCGGCAGGTCACCGCACCGCCACGCGACCGCGGCGGACACGGTGTCGGTGGCGTGCACGAGCACCGCCAGCCGTCTGGCCCGCTGCAGCTCGGCGCCACGCAGCAGCACCAGATCACCCGCCAGCAGCACGGTCCGGATGCCGAACATCCGGAACGGGTAGACGCCCGAACGGTCGACCCGGGGGTCCGTGCCGAGCCTTCGCAGCAGGAGCTCCGGCGCCAGCAGGCCGAGTGCGCCGTTGGTGAGCCTGATCGCCGCGAGGACCTTGCGCGGCACGCTCGCGGTGATCGCCATCCAGGCCTCCGGCCGTCGCCGGCCTCGGCCGGGGCCGCACGGTGGCACCGACCGGTCTGGCGTGTCAACGCGCTGGGGCGAACGTGCCCGATCAGCCCTTCACAACGCCGACGGCCTGGGCCAACCTCGGCCGAGGCCGCCCGTGCTGATCACGGCGACCTGCGAACTCGGGGGAACGCTGTGCCGCACCAGGTCGCTGTCACGGTCCGCGCCCCCGTGCTGCCCGGACGCCGGGAGGCGCTGGAGGAGGTGCTCCGCGGCCTGCGCGCCGAGGGCGACCGGCTGCCGTTCTCACGGCTGAAGGGCACGCACTTCGCCCGGCTCTTCGTCCTCGACGGGTTCGTGCCGGACGACGGGCCGGCCGTCCCGGACTCGCTGGTGTACATGGCTGACGTCGACGGGTCCGCCCGGGCTCATCTCCTCGCCCTGGCGACGACGGTCGACCCCAGCCTGGACGTGGCCTTCTGCCACTGCGCGGACTACCCGCAGGTGCCGACCCCGCTCGGACGCGTCGCCTGGCTGCAGCAGCACGCACTGCAGAGCGCCGCCTACTACGTCCACGCCGTCGGCCGCTCCTGCCCGCAGGTCCAGGCGGAAGCCCGGCTGCAGGACGAGCTGGCCGACGTCGCCGACGCCCTGCCGCCGGAGGCCGCGCGGACGTCACCGCAGGCTCTGCGCCGGACGCTGCTGCACACTCTGCTGCAGCGACCGGGGTGGGCGTGGGCGTGCCGACCCGCTCGCGGCGCCGGCCTGCTGCACCGCGGCCGGGAAGTGGTGCACGCACTCGCCGTCCCGCTGCTCCTGCTGCCACTGCTCCCGGTCCTGCTCCCCGCGCTCGCCACCGTGCTGCTGCTCGTGCGGCTCCAGGAGCGCACCGACGTGCCCCACTTGGGGCCCCCGGACCCCGACCACGTCGCGCGCGTCGAGGCGTGCGAGGACGTGGGAGCGCAGAACGCCTTCACGGCTGCCGGGCCGCTCAAGCCCGGGCGCGTCCGGCACGCGGCCGTCCGCGTCGCGCTGTACGGCCTGGACTACGCGTGTCGTCACGTCTACTCCCGGGACCAGCTCGCCGGTGTGCGCACCATCCACTTCGCCCGCTGGATGTTCCTGGACGACGACCGTCGCGTGCTGTTCGCCAGCGCGTACGACGGCAGCCAGGAGAGCTACATGGACGACTTCATCGACCGGCTCAGCTGGGGCGTGAACCTCGTGTTCAGCAACGGCGTCGGCTACCCGCGTACCCGCTGGTTGGTGCTGGACGGGGCGCGGGACGAGGTGTCGTACAAGCAGTACCTGCGCACACGGCAGGTGCCGACGACCGTCTTCTTCTCGGCCTACGACACCCTGCCGGCCACGCACATCGACAGCAACGCACGCCTCCGCGCCGGGGTGGCGCACGCGGCCGACGAGCAGGAGGCCGCGCGATGGCTCATGTCGCTGTGAGCGAGCCGCTCGACACCGACGACGTCCAGGGAGTGCTGGCGCGGGGCTTCGGGCACTTGAAGCAGGCGGCGTTCCTGCTCGTCACGGTCGACGACCCGTCCCAGGCGCGGCCGGCGCTGCGCCGGCTGGGGCGGTCGGTCACCAGCGCGGCGTCGCCCACGTCCTCGTCCGCCGTCAACGTCGCCCTGACAGCCGAAGGGGTGCGCGCGCTGACGCAGGCGCCGCTGCACGCCGGTTTCGGCGAGCCCTTCGCGCAGGGCATGACGTCGCCCTACCGGAGTCGGGTGCTCGGCGACCACGGCGAGGACGCGCCCGAGCACTGGGCCTGGGGCGGCCCGAACACAGAGCCCGTGCACCTGCTGCTGATGCTCTACGGCCTCGACGCGGCGACGCTCGGCGGGCTGGTCGAGCAGGTGACCGGCGAGGTCCTCGCCGGCGGCATGCGCGTGCTGGTCCGGCTCGACACCGACCCGCTCAGCGACCGGGAGCCGTTCGGGTTCCGTGACGGGCTGTCCCAGCCCGCCGTCGCGGGGTTCGAGGAGCACGCCGCGCAGGGCGCCGTGGCCAGCGGGGAGTTCGTCCTGGGCTACCGCAACGAGTACGGGCAGCGGACCTTCCGCCCACTGCTCACACTCGACGCCGACCCCGACCGGCTGCTGCCGCGCGCACACGACGCCGGGGGCGCGCCCGACCTCGGCCGCAACGGCACCTACCTGGTCCTGCGCCAGCTGGAGCAGGACGTCGAGGGCTTCTGGACGTGGGTGGACCGCGCGTCCGCCGGGTCCGACGGCACGCCTGACCCGGCCCGGCGCGAGCAGCTGGCGGCCAAGCTGGTGGGCCGGTGGCCGAGTGGCGCCCCGGTCACGCTGAGCCCCGACACCGACGACCCGTCGCTGGCTGACGCCAACGACTTCGGCTACGCCTCCGATGACCGTCTCGGGCTGCGGTGCCCCGTCGGGGCGCACGTGCGGCGCGTGAACCCCCGCGACAGTCTCGAGCCCCAGCCGGGCACGCCCCGGTCGCTCGAGGTCAACCGCCGGCACCGGCTGCTGCGGCGCGGCCGCAGCTACACCGGGGCGGACGGGGAGCGCGGGCTCGCCTTCCTCTGCCTGGGTGCCAACCTCGCGCGGCAGTACGAGTTCGTGCAGCACAGCTGGGTCAACGACCCGGCCTTCGCCGGCCTCTGCGACAGCACGGACCCTCTGGTCGGGCCGCGCCACGGCGGTGGCGGCGGCGACTTCGTCGAGCCCGCGGTGCACCTGCGGCGTCGGCACCGGGGGTTGCCGCAGTTCGTGCACGTCCGCGGCGGCGCCTACTTCTTCCTGCCCGGCCGTCGCGCGCTCGCCCACCTGCTCCAGGACCCGGCCGACCCCGGCGCCCGCACCGACGGAAGGACCCGCAGCATGCTCCAGCGCACGGAGACGACGGGCACGAACCACGGCGAGTACCACGGCGCCCTGCACTGGCGCGCCTTCCGCGGGCTGGCGCGCGCCCTGGACCACCGCCGCGGCTGGGACCGACTGCCGGTTCCGCTCGGCCTGGCCGTCCTCGTCGGGCTGCGGGACGCGCTGCGGCGCGACAACCTGCACGACACCGCGTCGCTGCCGACGCTCCCTCTCCCTCGGCTTCCGCGACCGTCACCGACGGTGCGCACCGGCCGGACCGTGGACGGCAGCTACAACGACCTGGAGCACCCGCGCGCCGGGATGGCGGGAGCGCGGTTCGGGCGCAACATCCGCCTGGACGCGCTGCCGACGTCCACTGCAGCGGACGTGCTCGAGCCGAGCCCCCGCCGGCTCAGCCTGGAGCTGATGACGCGACGCGAGCTGATCCCCGCCGAGTCGGTCAACGCCCTCGTCGCGGCGTGGCTGCAGTGGATGATCCGCGACTGGTTCAGCCACGGGGCGGGCCCCGCGCAGGACCCGTGGCGGATCGAGCTGGACGACGACGACCCGTGGCCGGAGCGGCCCATGAGGATCCCGCGCACCCCGGACGACCCGACGCGCCTTCCCGGCACCCCGGGCCCGCGCACGTCCGTCAACACCTGCAGCCACTGGTGGGACGCGTCCCAGATCTACGGCACGACGCCGGAGTACCAGAAGGCTGTGCGCACCGATGCCGACGGGATGCTGCGCGTGCTGGCCGACGGGACGCTGCCGGTGCCGGAGGGCGAGGGCGGCCCGACGAAGGAGCCGGGCTTCTGGCTGGGACTCGTCCTGCTGCAGACCGCCTTCACCCGGGAGCACAACGCCGTCTGCGCGGCCCTGCACGAGGCGTACCCGGACTACGGCGACGAGGAGCTGTTCCAGCGTGCCCGCCTGGTCGTGGCGGCGCTCATCGCGAAGATCCACACCACGGAGTGGACCCCCGCCGTCATCAGCCACCCCACGACCGTCACCGGCATGCGGGCGAACTGGTGGGGCCTGGCCGGTGAGCGGGTGACGCGTGCCTTCGGCCGCATCAGCGGCAGCGAGGTGATCAGCGGGATCCCGGGGGCCGAGACCGACAGCTACGGCGTGCCGTACTCCCTCACCGAGGAGTTCACCGCCGTCTACCGGATGCACCCGCTGATGCCTGACGAGTTCTCGCTGCGCTCCCACGTCGACGACGCGGAGCTGCGCGCGGAAGCGACGACGCTGCGCGAGATGTCCGGGGCCGGCGCCCTCGAGCTGCTCGAGGACATCCCCATGGTCGACCTGCTCTACAGCTTCGGCACGCTGCATCCCGGCCTCGTCACCCTGCACAACTTCCCCCGCTTCCTGCAGGAGTTCGTCCGGCCGGACGGGCAGCTGATGGACCTCGCGGCGGCCGACATCCTGCGCCACCGGGAGATGTCCGTGCCCCGGTACTGCGCGTTCCGCAAGGAGCTCGGCATGACGGTGCCGTCCAGGTTCGAGGACCTGACGGAGGACCCGGCGACGGCGGCACGCCTGCGGGAGCTGTACGACGGCGACCTGGACCGGGTCGACCTGATGGTCGGCCTGTACGCCGAGCGGCGTCCGGCCGGCTTCGCCTTCAGCGACACCGCCTTCCGGATCTTCATCGTCATGGCATCGCGCCGTCTCAACAGCGACCGTTTCCTCACCGTCGACTTCACGCCGGCCGTCTACACGCCCGTCGGCCTGCGGTGGGTGGCCGAGACCACGATGGAGGACGTGCTCCTGCGGCACTACCCCGAGCTCCGACCGGCGCTCCGCGGGCTGGACAACGCCTTCCTGCCCTGGAAGCGGGCGGGGACGTCCTGACGACGGTCCACGCGGAGCGACGGGGAGCGCAGGAGGAGACCGACATGCCAGGGACAGGTCCGACGAGGACGGCGGCGCAGCGGTTCAGCGCGGCCGGGGAGGCGCTGATCCGCGCCGAGCACCGCGTCGACCACCGGGTCCGCCCCTGGATCGACCGGCTCGTCCGGCCGCTGCTCCAGGCCCTCGTGCAGCAGATCGCACTGCGCCGCGGCGCGGGGCTGGGCCTGCGCGTCGCAGAGGAACGACAGCTGCCCGACGAGGCCGACCTCGTGCGTCAGATCGTCGCGCAGATGTCGGCGTACGTGGCCCGCGAGCACGCCCCGGGGACGGCGGAACGCGTCGGCAACACGAAGACGTACGGCGTCGTGCGCGGCGTGCTGCGCGTGCTGCCCGACCTGCCCCCCGAGCTCCGGCGCGGCCTGTTCGCGCAGGAGGCGGAGCACCCCGCGTGGGTGCGCTTCGCCGGACCCGGCCCGGCGTCCCCGCCCGACCTCGACGACAACGGCATCCTCAGCCTCGGCGTCAAGGTGATGGGCGTGCCGGGCCCGAAGCTGCTCGACGACGAGCAGCACACGCAGGACTTCACCGGCATCAGCGCGCCCACGTTCACGACGAGCGACCTGCGGGCGAACCTGGAGCTGCAGCGCGCGGTGTACGCCGGCACGGAGCTGCTGCACTTCCTGCGCCACCCCGTCGACCTGGTGATGCAGGGCCTGTACGCCAAGGTGCACGCCAACCCGCTCGCAGCCCGCTACTGGAGCTGCGTGCCCTACCTCCTGGGGGAGGGCCAGGCGATGCAGTACAGCTTCGTCCCCTCGGCCCCGTTGCGGTCGACGGTCCCGCGGCACCCGAGGCCCGACTACCTGCGGGACGCCCTGACCGCGACCCTGGCCGCGCAGCCCGTCGTCTTCGACCTGCTGCTGATGCTGCAGACCGACCCGCGTCGCATGCCGGTCGAGGACGCGTCGGTGGTCTGGCCGGAGCGCCTGTCCCCCTGGCGACCGGTGGCGACGCTGGAGCTGCCGGTCCAGCACCTCGACCCGGCCGAGCAGCGCGCCCTGGCCCGGTCGATGTCGTTCAACCCGTGGCACTGCCTGCCGGAGCACCGCCCGCTGGGCAACCAGGGCCGGGCCCGCCGGGAGATCTACCTCGAGCTGTCCCGACTGCGGCAGCGGATGAACGGCACACCGCACGTCGAGCCCATCGCCCCTCCTGACCTGGAGCCTCCCATGCTGTTCCGGACCACGTCCCTGCCCTCCACCCGCCCGGACGCTGCTGCCCTGACCGGGCTGCGCAACGACGAGCTCGACGCCCTGTTCCGGGCCAGCCCGGCCGGCCAGGGCCCGGGAGGCAGACTGCGCGGCACCGCACTGCTGTTCCCGGGGACCCGAGTCGCCCGGCTGCTCGCGCGGCTCGCCTACCTGCTCGTGTGGCAGGGGAAGGTGACGGACGACTCCCGGCGGTCGCTGAAGAACCTGGTGGGACCGCTGCGCACCCTGGCTATAGAGGCCCAGCTGTCCCACGACCGCAGCTGGGTCGACGGCGGTGAGTGCGTCCTCATCGACTACTCGCAGACCTCGACGATCGCCCACATGGTCCGCGACGAGGTGCGCCTGGTCGCCCCCGACCTGTACCTCGGGGTCGTCTGGCTGTGGCGGCGCCGGGTCGCCTGGTTCGCCCTGCGCTCGGCCGGCTGAGCCGGCCACGGGCCGCGGGGAGTCACGGTGCAACGCCTGGTCGTGTGCGCCGACGGCACGTGGCGGTCGGAGGACGACCCCGAGGACCGCACGAACGTCGAGAAGCTGCGGGACGCCGTCGTGGACGTCGCCTCCGACGGCGCGCGTCAGCCGGTGCACTACCAGTCCGGGGTCGGCACGGGCCGTCGCCTCGACCACTGGATCGGCGGCGCCTTCGGCGCGGGCCTGTCCCGCAACGTGCAGGCCTGCTACCGATGGCTGGTCGAGCACTACGGGGGTCCGGACTCCGGCGACCAGCTGTACCTGTTCGGTTTCAGCCGCGGCGCGTTCACCGTCCGGAGCCTGGCCGGCCTGATCCGCAACGTCGGGCTGCTCCAGCCGGCACGCGCCGACATGGTCGAGGAGGCCTACGCCCACTACCGCGACCCGGCGCAGGTGTGGCGGCCGGACGGGGTGCGCGCCCTCGCCTTTCGGGAGCAGTTCTCCCGCGACGTCCCGCACATTCGCTGCATCGGCGTGTGGGACACCGTGGGTTCCCTCGGCATCCCCACCGTCGGACCGCTCGGTCTCCTCTCCCGCCGCTGGTACGGCTTCCACGACGTCGAGCTGAGCGGCCGCGTCGAGCACGCCTTCCACGCGCTGGGCATCGACGAGCGACGCCGGGCCTTCCGGCCCACCCTCTGGGAGGCCGACGACGCGCACGCGAACGAACAGGAGGTCGAGCAGACCTGGTTCGCGGGAGCCCACTCGGACGTCGGCGGCGGCTACAAGGACTGCGGGCTGTCGGACACGACCCTCCTCTGGATGGCCGAGCGCGCCCAGCGTTGCGGTCTGGAGCTCGACCTCCCCGCGCTGCGACCCGCGGTGTGCGCGGCCGACGACGGGCGGATGCACGACAGCCTGAGCTCCTTCTTCAGACTGCAAGGCACGTACGAGCGGCCCCTCGGCGCTCCTCCCGTCGTCCGGGACGGTCGGACGCTGCGCACGCACGAGACCGTCTACCCCGGGGTGCTGCGCCGCCGGGAGCTGTGCAAGGAACCGCCGCAGGGGCCCTACGAGCCGACGAACCTCCTCACGCACCTGGCACGTACGGCGCCGCCCGCCTAGCTGTACTGCCCAGGGACGTTGGTTGAGCGAGTGCGACTGGACGTGCTGGGCCAGACCGCTTCGGCCGGCGGCAGTCGGGGCGGGCAGGCCCTACGGGCCGACCGCGCGCACCCGCCCCGGTGCGAGCAGGCGGACGGCTCCCGCGTCGGACCGCCGCCGCCCCTGGTTGGACGGCCCAGAGACCGGCTACGGCCTGACCAGCGGATCTGGACGACGCAGCACGAGGCGTCACGTGCCTGACTCTTGGTCACTGAGTCGGTCACGGGCGTCCAGCAACCCCCTGCCGTGAGGCACCACCAGACGGACGCCGAGGCCCCCGATCCAGCGTGACGGAGCACCAGTCGGCACGGATCGTCACCCTCCGGCACGTCCTCGCTCCCACTCCTGACCAGCGGGTTCGAGGCGCTCGTGGCGCACTTCTGCGCTGGCCTCTTGTCCCTGGCGGGCAAGAGGCCAGGTCCGTCTCCAGGGCCTGTGGTGCGCGGGTCGGTCACGTACGTCCGCGACGAGGGCTGCGCAGGGCCCTGCCGACATCGGATGACGCGGCACGCGGCAGCACGAGGCGGACAGGACGCCACCGGTCCAGCAGCAACTCCTCCGAACCCGGGGTCAGCTGCCCGCACCTGGCCTTACGACCACACGACCACACGACCACACGCGCGACAGGACCCCACCTGCGGTCGGCGCCGTAGCCCGACCCGGGCCTCGGGGCCCGGCGCAGCCGGACGTCCGCGGGCTGCGGCAGGTCCAGGTCGTGTGAGGCCAAGGTGTCCCGGACCTCGGTCGCGCGGCCAGCCGGCGGAGACCGACGCCGATGTCGGCCGTCCCTCCGCTGCGCCGCTGTGGTTCTGCCCTGGTGCACGACGGCGTCGGTGGCAACGAGCTGCGGCGCGATCACCATCCAGAGCCTGGGCCGCAGACCAGGTCATCGGTGACCTGCCGGCGGCGATGGCGTTGTTCGCAACGGCCGGCTGCACCGCGCGGCCCGCCCGGGTGAGCCTTGCCCCAGGAGCACGCCTGCGCCAGTCGGTCCCGGAGGTCGCCCCGACCCCGTCGCCGGGCGACTCCCCCGGGGTCACCACGGCGTTCACGAAGGTCTGGACGTCCGCCCTGCGCAGCCGAGCCCCTTGCTCCCAAGGCGCAGGTGCGGGACCGTCGCGGCACGCCGGACGAGTCCGGACCCCAGGACGCGGGGAGTGGTCATGCCCAAGCAGCACGAGCATGCGCACACCGGAGCGGGGGTCGCGGGGCCGCGGGAAGCTGTCTCGGGGCCGCCCGAGCACCGTCTCCTCATGCTGCAGCGCGCGGCGGGCAACGCGGCCGTCACGGCGCTCGTCCGCCTCGACCAGCAGCGGGCCGCGGCGGTACAGCCGGCGGTGCAGCGCCTGGTGGCGAACGGCACGCTCTACGTGCAGGGCGACAAGGACACCTTCCTCGACCCGGCCGACCAGAAGGTCTACGTCAAGGCCTACGGCTCGACCGGGACGTTGTGGAAGATGAAGGAGGTCCTCGCCGGTGCCTCGCCGACCCTGAGCGCGACGACCCGCGACTACGTCCCCGCGACGGCGTCCTGGCTGGCTGCGGGTGCCGCACCCCCGAAGGCGGCCGCACCTCTCGGATGGTCGGCCGCGCAGCTGCGGGCTGCCGGGCTGGTCTCGAAGGCGGCCAACCACTACCAGCTCGACGCACCTGACTACAACGGCTTCCACGTGCACGTGTCCGCGTACACGTCGGGCAGCCTCGCCGACTCCATCCACGTCAAGTTCGACACCCGGGGCGACGACTACCTCAGCTTCTTCTACCGCTTCGACGGCACGCAGCACGGCGGCCAGCGGAAGGCCCTGCAGGTCGCGACCATCGCCGCCTTCACCGGCTGCAGCGTGAAGGTGGCAGAGGACCGATGGGTGGACGTCCAGGCGCAGTCCGACGCCGTGGCCAACGGCGTGCTGGCGAGGCTCGGCACCTAGCGCCGGGTGCGGTTCGCCCAGGACGACGACGAGCGTCTCCCGACCCGAGCTGCGTCGAACAGATCGGGCGCACGAGGGTCGGTCTGGTGGCGCCCTCGATGGCGGAGTCGACATCACGGGTGTCGAGGGTCACCGCCTGAGTTGCGCGGGCACCCCTCAGCCCGCGGTCGTCCCGGGCTGACCCGAGCTCTCGGTGGGGTGGTGATCGCGGGAGCTGCTCCACCAGCTGCACGCACGCCTCAGCGTCCGTCACCGGCCTCGTCCCGCAGGCGCCGAGGGCGAGCAACAGGCCGAGCGCAGCAGCGTGCATCTCCACCCCACCACCGCGCCCTCGTGGCAGGGCTGGGCCCAGCTGGTGCAGCGGCCTTCCGCGCATCGTTCGCGTGCGGCCGTGCGTTGGTCAGACCTGCTCCACCGCGCCCTTCTGTGCCTCCTCAGGGGCGGCGGTCCGCGGTGGAGCAGGACGGTCTCGGCCTGCACCAGGGCCGAGCACGACGGCACCCGGCGCGGGATGTCTGACGACGACGGTCGCGAAGACGCTGAGGCGGACTCCGCAACCGTGCGACGCGGCCACCGCGTCGAGGACCGCCTGGCCGCCCTCCTGGAGGCACCCCCCGACCGTCTGAGCGGACGGGCGGCCAGCGGGCCACGGCGCCTTCGACCGGGTGGCCGCCCCGCTACCAGACCTGCCGCAGGTCCCGACCGGTCACGGGCCGGACTGTGCGCAGCGTGCGTCCTCGCGGAGTTGAGCACCGAGCCCACGCCCGTGGCAGTCCGGGCACCGAAGGTCGAGGTGGCAGGCAGTGCACAAGCACTCCTGGCACCGCTGGGTCGACGGTGCCCGCTCGCTGTCGACCATCACGCGCTTCCTCCGGTCGCCCACCGCAGCGTCCTGCCGCACATGCCCGGGCGACCCCGAGCAGGCACCCGGCTGAACAGGTACCGGGTGCACCCGCTGCCGTCGGAGCGCGACGGACGCGCCGCGCCCCACCTGTACGGCTGGCCGTCGTGGCGCGCCGCCTCAGCCCGAGCGCCCCGGCCCCGGCGGGAGGACGTCGAGGCGGCTTGTGCGGCAGGGGCGCTCAGGAGCCCCTGGGCCACGGACGTGGCGGTGAGCGCGACACACGCGACACCCTGTGCGGACCGGCGACCCAGGTAGCGGGTCAGCGTCCATCTCGGATCGTTCGTCAACTCGGGGTCCTCCTCGCACGCCTGCAGGCGAGCCGGTCGGAGGCTCCTCCCGGCTGTCCGCGTGAAGATCGTCTCGATCCCCGCTCCCACCCCGCATGGGCGCAGCGCCCTCGGGTCCCAGGTCAGGGGGTGGGACTCGACGTCCTGACCGGGCGTGCTGTGCCCGCGACGACCTCGGACAGTGCGAGCGACCCTACACACGCGCAAGCCCGCCGCGCGCCATGACGAGACCTGCGGGAGCCGGACCACGTCCTGCCGGCGACCTCCCCGGGTCAGCCCGACGACGAGCTCCTGCACGACCTGCGGCGCCGGCACGCGAGGTCGTCCCTGGGCCCGGTGGCCCGCGCTGGCGCTGGTGACGGTCGGCTCACGGCGCGCGACCGCCCCGGTACCCAGACCAGCAGGTCACACGTCGCGACGGGACAGGGTCGCCGCCGCGGCTCCGAGGGCGACGACGACCCGGACGGCCAGGGGTGGTCGACGCGCCGAGCGCGCTGAGGCTGTCAGCCGACGGGCGGGGGGTGCCGGTACGTACCGGGGCCCACCCCGGACATCAGGGCGGGAGCCACGGCGTCGCGGCAGAGCAGGCCTGGGACGGGCACCTCTGCTCCCCGGCGAGCACGTGTTCATCGTTATGGTCTGGGAGTGGCGGAGCGGCTGTCGCGACCTCCCGGGTCGTGCGACCGCTGCTCGCCCGCAGCCACGCCGACAGGAGGACCCGTGCCAGGACCGCTCTCAGGACTGCGCGTCGTCGAGATGGCGGGACTCGGCCCGTGTCCGCACGCCGCCATGGTCCTGGCCGACCTCGGCGCCGACGTCGTCCGCGTGGACCGCGCCTCCGGTCGCTTCGACCTCAGCGACGCCGACAGCGACGTCCTGCTCCGCGGACGCCGCACTCTCGTCGCCGACCTCAAGTCCCCGGACGGCGTGGCCCTCGTGCTCGACCTGGTCGAGAAGGCGGACGTCCTGGTCGAGGGTTTCCGCCCAGGCGTCATGGAGCGGCTCGGGCTCGGTCCGGAGCAGTGCGCGGAGCGCAACCCGCGTCTGGTGTTCGGGCGGATCACCGGCTGGGGCCAGGACGGACCGATGGCGCCGCGGGCCGGGCACGACCTGAACTACCTCGGGCTGACCGGCAGCCTGGCCGCCATCGGCCGTGCCGGCGAACGGCCGGTGCCGCCGCTCAACCTGGTGGCCGACTTCGGGGGCGGCTCCATGCTGCTCGTCGTCGGTGTCATGGCGGCGCTGTGGGAGCGGCAGTCGTCGGGACGCGGGCAGGTGGTCGACGCCGCCATGGTCGACGGCGTCGCCCTGCTGTCGCAGATGCTGTGGTCGTTCCGGGGCCAGGGCCTCTGGGGCGACACGCGCGGCACGAACGCGCTCGACGGCGGGGCGCCGTTCTACGACACCTACCCGTGCAAGGACGGCCGCTTCGTGGCCGTCGGCGCGATCGAGCCGCAGTTCTTCGCCGCCATGTGCGCGGGGCTCGGCATCGACGACGACGGCCTGCCGTCGTACTTCGACCAGGCCGGCTGGCCACAGTGGCGTGAGCGCATCGCAACCGCGCTGCTCACCCGGACCCGCGACGAGTGGACTCGGGTGTTCGACGGCGTCGACGCCTGCGTCACCCCCGTCGTCGAGCTCGCCGAGACGCTGGACCAGCCCCACCTCGCCGCCCGCGGCACGTTCACCGTCGTCGACGGTGTCCAGCAGGCGGCACCCGCGCCGCGCTTCTCGCGGACGCCGGCGGCAGCCCCCACCGCTCCCCGCCCCGTCAGCCCGGACGCGGAGGAGGTGCTCCGCGACTGGGGCCTGGCCTGATCCAGCCGGGACGACCACGTCATCGCCGCGGGCCTGCCGCGGCCGGTGCCAGCGACACCCGGAGCACGAGGGCCCCAGCGCGGGCAACGGGAGCGTGCACCTCCGACCGGCACCTGACCAACCGGCCTGGACGACCTCGCCCGCCTCGGAGAGTCACCGGCCGCGACGGGTTCTGCACGTGGACCACCACCCATGAGCGGCCTGTCCTCGCGCCGCTGGTCGTCGGCCGCCGGGGCCCGCTGGACGCCGGCGTGCCCCCGACGACTGTCGCTCCCACGCGCCGGTGCCCGACCTCGAGCAGACTTCCTACGAGGAGCACGCCCCCTCGCCATCGGCGAGGCGTCCGAGGACCGGTCCACCCCCGAGGGCGGGGCCGGTCAGCGACCGGTGTACCGGCCGGGGCGACGCTCGCGGAAGGCAGCCTGCGCCTCGGCGTAGTCGTCCAGGCGCGACACCACCCCGAAGTGCGACGAGACCATGTCGAAGTGCGTCGGCAGGTCCACCCGCTCGGCCGAGCGCACCAGACGCTTGATCATCGCGATCTGCACGGGAGGCGCCGCGGCCACGCGCCCGGCGAGCTCGAGGGTGCGCTCCAGCACGACGTCGTCGTCGTGGACGGAGTTCACGAGGCCGAGGCGCAGGGCCTCGTCGGCGCCGACGACGTCGCCGGTCATCAGCAGCTCCATGGCCTTGCCGGTCCCGACCATCCGGGGCAACAACCAGGCACCGCCGTCGCCCGGGACAAGCCCGACCTTGATGTAGCCCTCAGACAGACGCACCCCCCGACCGGCGAGACGCATGTCGCACAGGAGCGCCATGTCGAGGCCGGCGCCGACGGCCACGCCCTGCAGGCAGGCCAGCACCGGCTTGTCCATCGCGAGCAGCGACAGCCCCACCTGGTGCACCCGGCCCGTGAGCATGGACTTGCGCCCGATCGGCGTGTCCTCGACCTCGGCGAGCGCGGACAGGTCGACGCCGGAGCAGAAGTCGCCGCCGGCACCGGAGACGACGACGGCGCGGACGGCGTCGTCCGCCTGGGCCTCCCGCAGCGCCGAGGCCCAGTCGTCCACCATCGCCAGGGTGAAGGCGTTCTTGCGCGCCGGCCGGTTCAGGGTCAGTCGAGCGACAGCGCCCTCGACCTCGTAGCGCAGCTCCTCGCTCACGCGGGGACCAGCAGAGGCCAGGTGCCCTCGGCCCCGGCCGCCATCGCCAGGTCGGCGAGCTCCTCGGACCACGTGGCCTCCGACCCCCACTCGGACCGGCAGCTCCAGAGCAGGGTGGTGCTGAAGCGCAGGGCGTGCTCCCGCGTCATCCCGAGGGCGCCGTGCACCTGGTGGGCGACCGTGGCGCCGACGGAGGCGGCCTGTGCGGTCCGGACCTTCGCGGCGGCCACGGCGAGCGCGGCGCCGGAGGAGGCCGGGTCGGCCCCCAGCTCGCGGACCGCCCCGTCGACGGCGGCGCGTGCGGCGGCGGTCTCGGCCGCCAGCAGCGCCACCGACTGCTGCACGGCCTGGAACGCGCCGATGCTCCGGCCGAACTGCTTGCGCTCCCCCGCGTACCGGAGCGTCAGCGCGAGGGCGCGGTCCAGCGCACCGGCGATGAGCAGGGCTCGCGACAGGGCACCGCGCAGGCGCAGCTCGCGCGCCGTACCGGCCGGGACGGGCACGAGGTCCGCGACCACGACGGCGACGAGGACGTCGTCGCGACCCTGGCCGTTGAGGTCGTGGCCCTCCACGAGGCGGGCCTGCCGCACAGGCAGGAGGCCCACGTGCTCGCCGCCGTCCGCGTCCCGCGCCAGCAGCACGAGGGACTCCGCGGTGCGGGCACCGGCCACGCGGGAGAGCACGCCGTCGAGCCGCCACCCGCCCTCGGCCCGGCTCGCCGTGACCTCGCCGTGCCCGGTGGTGACCGGACCGGCCGGCAGAGGCGTCCCCGCGACGCCGAGCAGCCAGCCGGCGAGCAGCGAGCTCTCGGCCAGCGGGACGGGAGCGGCGTACTCACCGGCGACGCGCAGCACGGTCGCCGCATCGCGCAGTGAGCCACCGCTGCCGCCGACCTCCTCCGGGACGCCCACGAGGGTCAGCCCGTTGTCGTGCAGCACGTCCCACAGCCGGAGGTCCGTGCTGCCTTCGGCGGCGGCCAGCCGGGCCGGGGTGCAGTGGTCGTCCAGGACGTCGCGGACCGCGGCCTCGAGCGCTGCCAGGTCCTCGTCGGTGCTCGTCATCGCATCCCCATGCCCCGGGCGACCACGCCGCGGAGGATCTCGTTGGTGCCGCCGCGGATGGTGAAGCCGGGGGCGTGCAGGACGGCCTGGGCGAGCAGGCGGCTGAGCGGCTCTGCCGAGCCGGGGTCGGGCTCGACGTCGAGCACCAGGCGGGCCGCCTCGACGACCTCCCCCTCGAAGCGGGTGCCGAGGTCCTTGACCAGCGCGGCCGGGACCTCCTGGGCGACGCCGGACGACAGCGCCGCCGCGATGCCCAGCGACATCTCGCGCAGCGCCCACAGACGCGCCAGCAGGCTGCCGAGCTCGCGTCGCCCTCGGCCGTCCGTGCGCTCGGCGAGCGCCCCGACCAGGGCGGCGAGCAGGGGGTAGCTGGACAGGAACCGCTCCGGACCGCTGCGTTCGAAGGCGAGCTCGGAGGTCACCTGGTGCCAGCCGTCGCCGACCTGGCCGAGCACCATGTCGTCCGGCACGAAGACGTCCTCGAGCAGCACCTCGTTGAAGTGGTGCTCCCCGGTGAGCAGCTCGATGGGGCGGATCGTCACCCCGGGGCTGTCCAGCCGGACGAGGAACTGCGACAGCCCGGCGTGCCGGCTGCCGCCCTCCTCGAGCGGGGCGGTGCGGGCCAGGACGAAGAAGGCGTGGGCGTGGTGCGCGCCGCTGGTCCAGACCTTCGTGCCGGACACCGTCCAGCCGCCGTCCACGCGCGTGCCCCTGGTGCGGACGGACGCGAGGTCGGAGCCGCTGTCGGGCTCGCTCATGCCGATGCCGAAGAAGCACTCGCCGCGGGCGATGGCCGGCAGGAACTCCTGGCGCTGCGCCTCCGTGCCGTACCGCAGGAGGGAGGGGCCGATCTGCCGGTCCGCGATCCAGTGCGCCGCCACGGGCGCGCCGCTCGCGAGCAGCTCCTCCGTCACCGCGTAGCGCTCGAGGGTCGTCCGGCCGTGGCCGCCGTACTCGACCGGGAGGGTCATGCCCAGCCAGCCCCGCTCGGCGAGGCGCTTGCTGAACTCCTCGTCCCAGCCGGCCAGCCAGGCGTCGACGCGGGGGACGAACCGGCCGGCCTCGCGCTCCTCGGCGAGGAAGGCCCGCACCTCGCGGCGCAGCTCCTGCACGGCGTCGGGCACCACGCTCGGTGCTGCTTGCGGGACGATGGACACCACGGTCACGACTACTCCCCCTGCCAGACGGGCTGGCGCTTCTCGGCGAAGGCGCGGGCGCCCTCCTGGGCGTCGGCGGACGCGCGCACAGGAGCGGTGATCTCCTCCTGGCGCGCGAAGACCTCGTCGAGCGGCCAGCTGCGGCCCTCGACGACGATGCGCTTGGTGGCGGCGAGCGCCAGGGGCGCGTTGCGTGCGACCTCGTGCGCGAGCGCCAGCGCGGTCGCAAGCACGTCGGCGGACGGTGCGAGCCGGTTGACCAGGCCCAGCTCCGCGGCGCGGACGGCAGGCAGTCGCGCGCCGGTCAGGAGCAGCTCGAGCGCGACGTGGTGCGGCAGCCGCTGAGCGAGCCGCAGGGCGCCGCCGCCCGCTGCGACGAGGCCGCGCTGCACCTCGGGCAGGCCGAACTGCGCGTCGTCGGCCGCGACGATGAGGTCGCAGGCGAGCGCGATCTCGAAGCCACCTCCGAGGACGAACCCCTGGACGGCCGCGACGACGGGCTTCGTCGGGGGGCGACCGGTGATGCCGAGCCCACCGCGGCTGCGGCTGATCGGCCGCTCCCCGGTCTGCGCGAAGGCCTTCAGGTCCATGCCGGCGGAGAACGAGCCACCGGCGCCCGTCAGCACTCCGGCGCGCAGGTCGCGACGCTCGTCGAGCTCGTCCAGCGCGGCAGCGAGCGCGTCCGCGGTCGGGAGGTCGATGGCGTTGCGCCGCTCCGGGCGGTTGATGGTCACGATCATGACGCCGTCGTCGACGTCGACGAGCACCTCGTCGCTCACGTGCGCCTCCTCCGGCTGGGGTCCGGGCCACCCTAGACGACCGAGAGACACCCTGCACAACTTCTGTCCTGCGTGGTGATCGGGTACGGACAGGCGGGTCGCGCGGCCCGGCCACAGACCGCCGTCCGTCCGGGGCCCCGGTGCGGTGGCGGTGGCGGTACGGCCACCTCGCTCGTACGGAGGGGTCGTCGGCGGCGGCCGTCGGGCCGGCGCCGGCCCGCCCGCCTCGGCCGGACGCGCCCGGCGTCAGCCTGCTGCGGCCCGCCGGCGCAGGCGCCGCTGCACGGGAGCGACCTCGGCCGCCCGCGGCGTCAGGATGTGGTCGATGTCGCGACGCAGGTTCTCCGCGTAGTCCGCGACGCCGACCCGGGCCATGACGCCCTTGTAGTCGACGGCCAGCGCGCCCGCGACGAAGAAGTACAGGACGTGCATGGTGCGGGCGGCCTCGTCGGGACTCACCCCGCTCGTCTCCAGCGCCTCCACCACCGCCGGGGTGAGGTTCGACGCGTCGAGGCGGCTGTTCTGGGCAGACCAGGCGGCCATGCCCGGGTACTCCGCCATGACCTCGAGCAGCCGGACGATCAGGTCCCTCACCCAGACCCGCGGGTCCTCGTCCTCGCCGCGCGGCCGGTCGACCTCGGCGTAGATGCGTCGCAGGCACAGGTCGAGGAGCTCCTGCTTGCCCGGGACGTGGCGGTAGGTCGCCCCGACGGCCACCCCCAGGCGCGTGGTCAGGTGGCGCATCGAGAACTTGTCGACGCCCTCCTCGCGCAGCAGCTCCATGGCCACGTCGACGATGTAGGTCTCGTCGAGCGGCCGCGCCTTCGGCTCCACGCTCAGGACCTCCCCGCCGTCGTCGTGTCCCGGAAGCCTACCGAGGCGGTCCGGCACCAGCCGGGCGACCGGCCGGGGGCTCACGTCAGTACCCCGGCCGGTAGTGCACGTCGCTGACCCGCCAGCACTGGCAGGACGTCGCCCACCGCACCGGGCGCCACAGCTGGCCGCCGGTCGGTCGCCGCGGGGCGCTGAACACGGCCGGGCCGGCGGGGTAGGGCAGGGACATCGACCCGACCTTCGCCAGGCCCGTCGACAGCAGGGGGCGGGTGAGCTCCGGCGCGGCGTCGGCAGCCGCCTTGAACATCGCCAGATTGATGCAGGCGACGCCGAAGTACAGCGAGGCGGGCTCGGCGTACGGCGCCGGGAGGCCGGCCGCCTGCAGGACTTTCGTGCACGCCTTGGTCGCGGCGCCGTACTGGTACCCGGGCGTCGTCCGGGCCCCGGTCTCGATCGTGCTCACGAGCAGCGTCTTGTCGAAGCTGTTCCCGGGCTTCTGGGAGCCCGTCTGGATGGCCGTCGCGGACGCGTCCTCCATGTGCGCGAACGCCGGGTCGTACGCCTGCTGGTCGGCCGCGTTGGAGAAGGCGGCGTCGTCCGCGTAGGCCACGTTGAGGACGTGGGTCACGCCCTCGCGCTTGAACTGCAGCACGGCGGCCTGCTGCTGCTCCGGCGTCGGGGTGGCGGCCGGGCAGCCGAAGCTGAACCGCGAGGCGGCGCCCGGGTCGACGCCGATGCCCTCGAGCTCGCGGGTGAGGGCCTTGATCTCGTCGGGGAAGCACGTGCGCTCCAGGATGCCCAGCTTCTTCATGCCGGTGAACCAGCCCTGGCTCTTGGCGCCCCGCACGTAGTGCTGGACCAGCTGGTCGTAGTCGGGCTGCCACGACAGCACGTAGGGGGCGTACTGCCGGACGTCCGGGGTGTGGGGCGCGGTGTACCAGATGTTCGGGATGCGGGCCTTGGCCACGCAGGTCGCCTCCGCCGGGCTGAACAGGTTGTTGAAGACGGCGAACACCTTGTCCTGCTGCATCTGCAGGCACTGGGCGTGCTGCTGGCTCTGGTCGATGCCGGTGTCCGTGTAGAAGCGCGGGACGACCTTGCGGCAGCGCACGCCGCCCTTGGCGTTGACGTCGTCGATGACCGCGCCGTAGGCCTTCTTCAGGTCGGCCACCGACGGGAGGTCGATGAGGTTGCCGAGCGTCCCGAGGTCGACGACGACGACCCCGACGGTGATGGTCTTGTCCGTCACGCCCTGGTCGGTCGCCCGCAGGTCCCCGCAGGCGGCAGCGGCACTGGTGCGGCCGGGCGCAGCAGGGGCGGCGGCGCGGGGAGCCGCTCCGGCCGGGCGGGCACCAGCCGTCGCCCGGGTGGCGGGGACGGTCGCCACGGCCGCAGGAGCCGAGCCGGTCGCAGGCGCCGGGGTCGAGTCCTCGGCCTCGGCCGCCGGGTCGCTCCCGGCTTCCGGAGCCACGCCTCCGACGTCGGCGACCGCAGCGGCCGGAGCGACCCCCGTCTCCGCGGCAGCCGTGGCGGCCTCGTCGGAGGAGGAGCCCTGCGCCAGCACCTCCCCCGACGGCGCGCCCGACGGCAGGCTCGCCCAGACGACCAGGGCGAGCACCAGCGCTCCGACGAGCGCGGTCAGCGACCGTTCGACACCCGGACCGGTGCGCAGCCAGGTGCGGAGGTGCAGGAAGGGGTTCATGCCGGTCCTTGGTCGAGGCGGTGCACGGACGGGGCGGGGTCGCGGTCGGCGCAGGCGGCACCGGCGCGGGCGGGCGCGCCGAGGTGCCGCCGAACCCGGGGCAGAGCCCGGG
>JAODNQ010000010.1 GCA_025464695.1 Frankiales bacterium
GGGGAGAGCCTCTCGTTGCAGGAGCGTCCAGACACGACAGCGGCGCCCGGCCTCCAGGAGGAGGACGGGCGCCGCGGCGGAGCTACTTGGCGGCGCGCTTGCCGAAGCGCTGCTCGAAGCGGGCCACACGGCCACCGGTGTCGAGGATCTTCTGCTTGCCCGTGTAGAACGGGTGGCAGGCGGAGCAGACCTCGGCGCGCACCTCGCCCTTGGCCACGGTGCTCTTCGTCGTGAACGTGTTGCCGCAGGTGCAGGAGACCTGGGTGTCGACGTACGTGGGGTGGATGTCGGCCTTCATGGTGGTGCCTCTCGGTCGTGGGCCGCCGGACCGCCTCCTGTCGGGGAGCGCGGTGGACCGGGACCTTCGTGGTGACCAGTGTGCCAGAGCGGCGCACTGTCCTGTCCAACGCCGCAGGCCCCCCGCTGCTTCCGGCGCGCTACCCCGGCGGGACGACGTGGCGCAGCAGTGCCCGGCCGGCCTCGACCACGAGGTCGCGCTGGTGCGTGACGACGTAGTCGTAGCCCGCCTCGCCGTCCCCCAGCCCGTCGCCGTCGACCTGCCGGGCCACCAGCGCCCCCGCGTAGTGCGGCCCGACGACGACGACCGACCACTCGTCGCCCAGCCGGTGACCACCGGGCAGGGCGGCCGCCCGCACCCCCTCGCCGACGGCGACCGACGTGCCGGTGCGCAGCGCCGCGACGAACGAGCCGCGGCCGGCGAGGTCGCGGTAGCGCGACGTCCGGCGGGCGTCGAGCTCCTCGCCCTCCTCGAACGTCGACAGCACGACCGGACCGTCCGACCACGCGACGGCCTGCTCCTCCAGGTGGGCCGCGACCCGGAGCAGCTGCTGCTTCGTCGCGCGGCGCACCGGCAGCGCCGCACGTACCAGGGTGAAGGGCGTCGGGTCGTCGTGCGCGGACCAGCTGCGGTGCAGCGGCACGACGCGGTCGACGACCGGCAGCTGCTGCGGCAGGGCCGTCGGGCGGCCGAACAGCCACCCCTGCCCGAGGGTGGCCCCGAGCGCCAGCGCCGCCTCGCGCTGCTCGGCGTCCTCGACCCCCTCCGCCACGACGACGGCGCCCGTCCGCTCGGCCTGAGCGAGGACCGCGCTCATGACCAGGCCGATCTCCGGCGAGGGCCGCTGCTGGACCAGCTGCAGGTCGAGCTTGATCACGTCCGGCTCGAGGAACGGCATCATCGCCAGCGACGCCGGGTCGGCGCCGATGTCGTCGAGGGCGATGCCCCAGGACCGTTCCCGCGCGCGGTCGACCAGCCGGAGCAGCTCCGACGGCCGCTCGACGACGGCCCGCTCGGTCACCTCGAGGACCACCCGCAGGCCGTTCGCCGCCTGCTCGACCCGGTCCAGGCGCGCCTCGGGGACGTCGCCGTCGGTGTCGGGCTCGACGTTGACGAACAGCGTCAGGCTGTTCCCGAGGCCGGCCTCGAGCGCGCCCGCGAGGGCCGCGTCCCGGCAGGCCCAGTCGAAGGCCCCGGGCACCCCGAGGGCGCGGGCGGCGTCCAGCAGGGCGCAGGGGTCGCTGTCGCCGCGGGGGCCGCGCAGCAGCGCCTCGTAGCCGGCGACCAGGCCGGTGTCGAGGTGCACCACCGGCTGGTAGGCCATCTGCAGGGGCGCGCCGGCGACGACGTCCTGCACGTCCGTGCGCGGGTCCGTCACGGCCGCGCCGTACCCCGCCGTGTGGCCTCGGACGCCGCCGGCCCGGGATCAACAGTTCTGACGATGGCAGGCGCCCGCCGCTCGGACACCTTCGTCCCAGCGGCGAGAACGAGTCCCGAGGGACCTCGCCCCGACCCACACCACGCCGCCACCGAGCGGCAGACCTTCCGGGGAAGGACCCACCATGAACAAGAAGATCCTCTCGAGCGTCCTGACCATCGGTGCCGTCTCGGCCGTCGTCGCGGGCGGTGGCACCTGGGCCTCCTGGTCCGACTACGACACCAACGTCGGCAACACCACCGGCGCCGGCGTCCTCAAGATCGCCCTGGGCACCACGACCCCCCTGTTCAACGACGTCAAGATGGCTCCCGGCGGCTCGGGCGAGAAGATCGTCGAGGTCGTCAGCAACGCCGGGGACTCGACGCCTGCAGGCACCCTCAAGGTCAGCCTGTCCAACCTCACGAACAGGGAGGACGGCTGCAGCAGCCGGACCGAGACGGACCTCGGCGGTTGCGCCTACAGCGACACCTCGGGGGACTTCGCCAACGAGGCCAAGGTGACCATCAAGGCATGGCGTCAGCTGCCGAACCTGCTCGGCGGTCAGGCGTCCTGCACCAGCGTGGCGAACGTGGCCGCGGACCTCGTCGGCACCGCCGTCGTCGACACGACGCTGGCTGCCGCGCCCGCCCTGAACGCCGTCAGCCTGCCCCTTCCGGGCTCCGTCGTCCCGCTGCGGCTCGCGAACGTGATCGCTCCCGGCGACAAGGTCTGCGTCTCGACCACCGTGAACCTGCCGCAGGGGGCGACGAACGAGTCCCAGGGTGACAGCTCCTCCTTCGACGTCCGCTTCGACCTGCTCCAGGCCACCAGCGCCAACGCCCTCGTGAACACCGTCCTCAGCGGCGACGCCGACCAGGGCTAGTCGCACACCGCACCACCACCGTGGGGGTCGTCGCCGAGCGCGGCGGCCCCCACGGGCACGTCCCCGTCCGTCCTGACAGGAGCAGCCGATGACCGTCGCCGTCCGCCTCGTCAAGGGCGCCGTCTACGCCCTGCTGGCCGCCGTCCTCGGCGGCATCCTGTTCGTCGCGCTCGTGCCGCGCCTGACCGGCGGCACCGCCCTGACGGTCCTGTCCGGGAGCATGACCCCGACGTACCCCGTCGGCTCGGCGGTGTTCATCCGCCCCATCGACCCCGCGAACGTCCGTGTCGGCGACGTCATCACGTTCCAGCAGGCGCCGGGCGTGCACGCGCTCACCTCGCACCGCGTCCTCGCCCTGCACCCCGAGACGAGCCCGCCGTCGTTCACGACGAAGGGCGACGCGAACAAGGGTCCTGACCTGACCCCGGTGCCGTACGGCGCAGTTCGCGGCAAGGTCTGGTTCGCCCTGCCGCACGTCGGCACCTGGAAGGACCGCGCGCACACCCGGGACGGAGTGCTCGTCCTGCTCGTCCTTCCCGGCGCGGCCTTCGTCCTGCAGCAGCTCGCCGAGCTCGTCCAGGAGCTCCGCGCGCAGCGCCGCCGTCGCGCTGCCGAGCCCGGCCCCCTCGCCCTGCTCTACCTCTGGCTGCCGGCCGGTACCGCTGCCCGTCGGGTCCTGCGCACCCTGCAGCGCCAGCACCCGGGCCTGCGGACGGAGGAGAGCGGCGGAGGCACGACCGTCGTCCTGGTCGCGCGACCCGACCTCGTCGAGGACGTGCTCGCACTCGTGGGGCCGCTGCCGGACGCACGCGCGGCGCGCACGGACGCCGTCGTCCCGGGCGCCGGGGACCCCGCGCCGCTCCCGGTCGACCTCCGCGAGCCGCAGGAGGTCGCGTGACCCGGGGGCGGCACGCGAGCCGTACCCCCGTCGGCCTGGCTCTCGGCGCCGCAGCCGTCCTCGTGGCCGCTGTCGCGGCGACGACCACGGCCGGCACCTACGCCTCCTGGTCCGACACGGCCAGCATCACCGGCAACCAGGTCGGTGCCGGTGTCTGGCTGGGCCCGGGCGACCCCGACCTGCCGTCCCCCTGCGCGCACCTCGTCTTCGACCAGATCGTCATCGGCACCAGCAAGGACGACGTCCTCGTCGGCACCGCCGGCAACGACCTCGTCTTCGGGCTCAACGGCAAGGACGTCCTGCGCGGGCTGGGCGGCCACGACTGCCTCGTCGGCGGCAACGGCAAGGACGTCCTGTACGGCGGGCCCGGCGACGACGTCCTCCTGGGCGGCAACGCCAAGGACGTCATGTGGCCGGTGCCCGGTCAGGACGACGCCGTCGGCGGCAACGCCAAGGACGAGCTGCACGGCGAGGCGGGCAGCGACGTCCTCGTGCTCCAGGACGAGAAGGCCGGCATCACCGGCACCGGCAGCCGCAGCGCGACCCCGACGGGCACCACGTCGTGAGGCGCAGCCTGCTCGCCGCAGGGACCGCGTGCCTCCTGCTCACCGCGGCCCCCGCCTCCGCGGACGCCGCAGACGTGCAGGTCCTCGACGTCGGCGGGGCCCCGTCCGGCACTCTGCGTGCCTTCACGGTCGAGCGCCTCGTCCCCGGGTCGACGACCGTCGCCCGGTTCCTCGTCCACCGGCGCGGCCACGCCCGCGAGGCGCTGCTGGCCTCGGCCGTGCTGGACGTGCGCGACCTCGAGCGCGGGTGCGGTCACGCCGAGACCACGTCCGGAGACAGCAGCTGCGGAGACAGCGAGGGCGAGTTGTCGGCGGCCCTGACCGTGGCGTTCGGCTGGACGCTCGCCCAGGACTGCAGCGCTGCTCCCCTGCCGCCTCCCGGACGCACGCTGCTCCTGGCCGCTGACGACCAGCCGTTGCTGGCCGGCCTGCCGGCGGGGGCCGAGGACGCGTGCGTGGTGGTCCGGGTCGACCTGCCGTGGGAGGCCGACAACACCACGCAGTCCGACGCTGCCGTCTTCGCGTTGCGCCTCGGCGTCCTGCCCGGCGCTGTCCCCGCCCTCGGGCGGCAGGCGGGCTCCGACCCGCAGGGCGTCGCCGGCGCGCCCGGCGTCGGGAC
>JAODNQ010000019.1 GCA_025464695.1 Frankiales bacterium
CGCAGGTAGTACAGCTTCGCGCGGCGGACGTCACCACGGGTGACGACCTTGATCTCCTCGATCACGGGGGTGTGCACCGGGAAGGTGCGCTCCACGCCGACGCCGAAGCTGACCTTGCGGATCGTGAAGGTCTCGCGGACGCCGCCACCGGAGCGGCGGATGACCACGCCCTGGAAGCGCTGCACGCGGCTGCGGTTGCCCTCGACGACGCGGACGCCGACGTCCAGGGTGTCGCCGGGGCGGAACTCGGGGACGTCCGTCCGCAGCTGGGCGGCGTCGAGCTCGTCGAGGATGTGCATCTGGGACCGTCCGTCAGGCGTGCGCGAGCGCACGCGGATGTGCATCAACACTGGACACTTCGGGGTGGTGCGGAGGCGGCGGGCGCGGGTCGTGGACCAGACGGTCGTGGACCAGAGCGCTCCGGCAGCCCTCTACTCTGCCACACCGGCGTCCGGGGCCGCCAGGAGCGCGCGGTCGCTGTCGGAGAGCGCGACCTGCCCGAGCAGCTCGGGCCGCAGCCGCGCGGTCCGCAGCAGCGACTGCCCTCGTCGCCAGCGCGCGATGGCGGCGTGGTCGCCGCTCAGCAGCACCGGCGGCACCGGCAGGTCGCGCCAGACCGGCGGGCGCGTGTAGGACGGGCCCTCGAGCAGGCCGTCGCTGAAGCTGTCCTGCTCGTGGCTCGCGCGGTTGCCCAGCACGCCGGGCAGCAGCCGGGCCACCGCCTCGACGACGACGAGCACGGCCACCTCTCCCCCGGCCAGCACGTAGTCGCCCAGGCTGACCTCGAGCACCCGCAGCCGCCGCGCGGCGTCGTCCACGACCCGGCCGTCGATGCCCTCGTACCGGCCGCAGGCGAACACCAGCCACGGCTCGGCGGCGAGCTCGGCGGCCAGCGCCTGCGTGAACGGCCGGCCGGCCGGCGTGGGCACCACGAGCACGGGAGCCGCGGTCGGGCCGCCCCGCTCCAGCACGCTGTCGAGCGCCTGCCCCCAGGGCTCCGGCTTCATGACCATGCCCGGACCGCCGCCGTAGGGGCTGTCGTCGACGGTGCGGTGGACGTCTGAGGTGAACGCGCGCGGGTCGGTGGTGCGAACCTCGAGCACCCCCGCCGCGCGGGCCTTGCCGACGAGCGACAGGTCGAGCGGGGCGAGGTAGTCGGGGAACAGGGTGACGACGTCGACGAGCACTAGGCCGGGTCGTCCTGGGGCTCGTGCGCCGCCTGCTCGACGTCCGCTGCAGGCTGGTCCTCGGCCGCTGCCTGCTCGTCGTGCTCCGGCTCGTCCTCCGGGCCGGGCTCGGAGAGCTCGAGCAGCCCCTCCGGCGGCGTCATGACCAGCCGCCCCCCGGCGACGTCGACCACCGGCACCATCGCCGTCAGGAACGGCACGAGCACCTCGCGAGCACCGCCGCGGGCGACGTCGGGACCGTCGTCGCGCTTGACCACGAGGACGTCGCCGTGGGGCAGGTGCAGCACCTCGGCGACGACGCCGACGGACGTGCCGTCCTCGAGCTCCGCGCGGAGCCCCATCAGCTGGTTGTCGAGGAAGACGTCGGGGTCCTCCGGCAGCGGCAGGGTGGCGGCGTCGACGTGGAGCAGCGTGTTGCGCAGCAGCTCGGCGGCGCTGCGGTCGGGGACGCCCTCGAAGGCCACGACCAGCCGCCCGTTCTGGTACCGCGAGCCCTCGACGGTGAGCGTCCCGCCCTCGACCAGCAGCACGCTGCCGTCGGCGAACCGCTCGTCCGGCTCGTCGGTGCGGACCTCGACGGTGACCTCGCCCCGCAGGCCCTGCGGCTTGCCGATGCGCCCGACGACGAGCAGGTCGGGCTCGGCCGCGGACACCGGGCGGGGGGTGGCCGGCGGGCCGTCGGCGCTCTCGGCCGGACGCACGACAGCCGCCGGCGCCGCCTCCGCCACGGGGGCGGGAGCGACGTCGGCGGCTGGGTCGTCCGAGCCGGGTACAGCCGTGCGGGGTGCCGCCGTGCGGGAGGCGTCCGGCGCCGGTCGAGCGGACCGGCCAGCGACGCGACGGACCACGGGCTAGCGCACCTCGTCGGTGTCGACGACGTCGACCCGCACCCCGCGGCCGCCGAGGGCGGCCACGACGGTGCGCAGGGCCTTGGCGGTGCGGCCGTTGCGGCCGATCACCTTGCCGAGGTCCTCCGGGGACACGCGCACCTCGAGGGTGCGACCGCGGCGACCGGTGACGAGGTCGACGGTGACGTCGTCGGGGTTGTCGACGATGCCCTTGACCCGGTGCTCGAGGACGCTCTCGAGCACTACTCGCTCGCGGGCGCGGCGCCGGCAGGCGCGTCAGCAGTGACAGCGTCGGCAGGCGCGTCAGCAGTGACAGCGTCAGCCGCAGCCGGGGCGGGCTCGGCCGTCGTCGCCTGGTCGGCCGGCGGGGCGGCGTGACCGGCGGGAGCCTGGTCGTCGTTCGCGACCGTCTTGGGAGCGGCCTTCTTCTTCGGCGTGGTGGCGGCGCCGGCCTCGCCCTCGGTGTTGGCGCGCGAGGCGGCCTCGAAGGCGATCTTCTTGTCGACCTTGGGCTCGGCGACGAGCATCGGCGCGGGAGCGGCCTCGCCGTTGAAGCGCTGCCAGTCGCCGGTCACCTTGAGGATGCGCTCGATGGGCTCGGTCGGCTGGGCACCGACGCCGAGCCAGTAGGCGGCGCGCTCGGCGTCGACCTCGATGAAGGAGGGGTTCTCCTTGGGGTGGTACTTGCCGATCGTCTCGATGACACGGCCGTCGCGCTTGGTGCGCGCTTCGGCGACGACGATGCGGTAGTACGGGGCGCGCATCTTGCCGAGACGCATGAGCTTGATCTTGACTGCCACGGGTTCAGGACTCCGGAGTTGAGGGATGCTGCCCGGCACTTGCGCGTGGGGGTGCGCGGCCGGACAGGGTGTGCGGACACGCCGTCGACGGGTAGAGGGCCGTCGGCCGGCGGTAGCTCGTCGGACAGTCTGCCAGACGGCCGCACCGGGCGGCCAGACGGACGGACCGGGCGGCGAGCAGCACGAGGCCCGCCCGGGCGCTCAGGCGAAGAGCCACCCGTGTGAGGTCCCGCACAGCCCTCCCGCGACCGACCGAGCCGCGTTCTACTGGGCGGATGACCGCCCTCGACAGCCCCGCCGTCGAGACGCCGGTCCCCTCGCTCTGGCGCAGTCCCGGGCTCGGCGCCCTGTTCACCGCCTCGACGACGGCGCGGCTCGCGCAGGAGGCGGCCCGGGTCGCGCTGGTGCTGCTCGTGCTCGAGCGCACCGACTCCCCCGCCCTGGCCGGCGCCGTCGTGGGGGCGCTCGCGCTGCCCGCCCTCGTCACCGGGCCGCTGCTCGGGGCCTGGCTCGACCGCACCGCGCACCGCCGCTCGGCCTTCGTCACGAACCAGCTGCTGCTGCTCGGCGTGCTCCTGGCGCTGCTCGCCCTCACGGGCTCGGCCCCGCCGGTCGTCGTCGTCGGGCTGACCCTCCTGGCCGGGCTGACGACGCCGGTCCTCACCGGGGGCTTCACGGGGCTGCTCGCGGCGCTGGTGCCGGCGTCGCTGCTGCGGCGGGCGTTCGGGGCGGAGTCGACCAGCTACAACGTCGCGGGGGTGGCCGGGCCCGCGCTCGCCGGCGTCCTGGCGGCGTCGGCCGGGGCGGAGGCGGCGGTCGCGGCGACGG
>JAODNQ010000023.1 GCA_025464695.1 Frankiales bacterium
GCGTCGTCGTGCACCTGCTGCAGCACGTCGAGCAGCGCCAGCTTCACCGGCACGGTCAGCGCGTTCATGCCCTCCGGCCGGTTCAGCACGACCGTCGCGACCGGTCCCTGGACCTGCAGCAGCACGAGCTCGTTCGACACGGGGGCACCTCTCGGAGGGGGAGTGACGCGGGCAGCCTCCCACCCCCGCCGGGCAGCGTGGGAGACTGTGCAGACACGTGCACGACCTGTGCCGACACCGGTGCCGGCGTGCCCTAGTACGGAGGTACGCGCATGGCGGCCATGAAGCCGCGGACGGGCGACGGTCCGCTCGAGGTCACCAAGGAGGGGCGCGGCATCGTGATGCGCGTCCCGCTCGAGGGTGGCGGGCGCCTCGTCGTCGAGCTCAACGCCGAGGAGGCCACGGCCCTGGGCGACGCGCTCAAGGCCGTCGTCTCCTAGGCCAGCCCCCGGGCCGCCCGCAGGAGGGCAGCCCGACCCGCACGAGAGCACGGCACCACCCCCGGCCGGTCACCCTCGCGGTGCCCGGCCGGGCCTGTCTGCGCCCCCACCGCACCCTGGTCGTCCCTCGGAGGAACCCGTGCCCCCCGCCCGCAGGAAGAGCGCGCTGGCGCCGCTGCCCGGCTCGTCGCCGCTGCCCGACGTCCGCCTGCTCGCCACCCGTCCTCCGGGAGCGCTGCTCGCGCTGCCGACCCGCCCCGTCGACGACGTCGTCACCACGCTCGGGGAGGTGTCCGACGTCGACCTGGCGGCGGCGCTGACCTCGGAGTCGGCGAAGGGCGAGCCGGGCGAGGTCGTGCGCGTGCCGGTGACCGCCGACAGCGCGGTCCTGCTGGTGGGGGTCGGGGCGGCGACGCCGAAGGACCTGCGCAAGGCGGGTGCGGCGCTGGCGCGCAAGGCCAAGGCCGCCCCGCAGCTCGTCGTCGACCTCACGGGGCTCCAGCCGTCCGCCGACGCCGTCGGCGCGCTCGTCGAGGGCCTGCTGCTCGCGTCGTACCGCTTCACCCTCAAGCCCGGCGCGGAGGCGCGGGCCCTGCAGGACGTCGTCCTCGTGGGGGCCGACCCGGTGGCGGTGCTGCAGGCCGTCGTCGTCGCCCGGGCGACCGCGCTCGCGCGCGACCTCGTCAACACCCCGCCGCGCGAGTGCAGCCCCGACTTCCTCGCGAAGACCGCGGCCTCCCGCTGCGCCGACCTCACCGTGCGGGTCCGCGACGACGCCGAGCTCCGCGCCGAGGGCTTCGGCGGGATCGTCGCCGTCGGACAGGGGTCGAGCCGGCCGCCCCGGCTGGTCGAGATCGGCTACGACGGCGGCGGCTCGCGCCACGTGGTGCTCGTCGGCAAGGGCATCACCTTCGACACGGGCGGCCTGTCGCTCAAGCCGCCGGCGAGCATGCCGGAGATGAAGAGCGACATGGGCGGGGCCGCAGCGGTGCTCGCGACCGTCCGCGCCGCCGCCGACCTCCGGCTCCCGATCCGGGTCACCGCCCTGATGGCCATCGCAGAGAACATGCCGTCGGGCGAGGCTCAGCGCCCGGGCGACGTCATCACGCAGTACGGCGGCCGCACCGTCGAGGTGCTGAACACCGACGCGGAGGGCCGGCTCGTGCTGGCCGACGCCCTCGCCTACGCCCACGCCGAGCTGGACCCGGACGTCGTCGTCGACGTCGCCACTCTCACCGGCGCCATGCCGGTGGCCCTCGGCAAGCGGATCGCGGGGCTGTTCAGCGACGACGACGCCCTGAGCGCGCAGCTCGAGGCGGCCGGGGAGGCCTCGGGCGAGCGGGTCTGGCCGATGCCCCTCGTCGAGGACTACCGGCAGGCCCTCGACAGCCCGGTCGCCGACCTGCGCAACATCGGCGACCCGAAGAAGAAGCTGCAGGGCGGCTCGATCACCGCGGCCCTGTTCCTGCGCGAGTTCACGGGCGGCCGCGCCTGGGCGCACCTCGACATCGCCGGGCCGGCCATGGTCGGCGGCGACGACGACGAGCTGGTCAAGGGCGGCACGGGGTTCGGCGTCCGGCTCCTGGTGCAGTGGCTGCACGTCCTGGCGGAGACGCCGGTGCGGAAGGGTCGACGCAGGAGCGCCTGACGCCTCAGTGCGCCGGGGCGGCCCCCGCGGCCTCGGTCCGGGGCGTCTTCGGCAGTCGGCGGACCAGCAGCGCGGCGACGCCGAAGACGAGCACCTCGAACAGCAGCGTGCGCTCGATGGCCTGCTGGTAGTCGCGGGCGGTGGCGTCCCTGCCGGCGGCGGCGAAGGCAGCGGCGCCCGGGCCGGGCTGCGGCGCGCAGCCCTTGGGGGTCACGGACGGGTCGCCCGACTCCGCACGGCGGGTGAAGCAGTCGCGGAAGGTCCCGACAGCGGCGTCGGCGCCCTCGGCCGGGACCCCGGCGGCCAGCAGCTGCCGGCGGAGCTGCCCGCTCTCCTCGCCCGCCGCGGACGCCGCCCCGCTGCCCAGCAGGCCGAACAGGATCACGCCGATGAGGGCGACGCCGAGCGCGCCGCCGATCTGCTGGAGGGTGGACAGGACGCCGGAGGCGCTCCCGGTCTCCCGGCCGGAGATCCCCGCCAGCACGATGTTCGACAGCGGGGCGACGAACAGGCCGAGCCCCAGGCCGGCGACGAACAGCACCGGCAGCACCTCGTAGGAGTGCAGGTCGGTGCCGACGACGTGCAGCACCACGATCAGCGCGACCATCCCCGCCGTGCTGAGGAGCGTCCCGACGAGCAGGACGTCGCGGCCGAGCTTCTTCGCGACGCCGTCGGACCGGGCCGAGGCGAGCCCGGAGCCGATCGCGAACGGCAGGGTGGTCAGCCCGGAGTGCAGCGGCGTGAAGCCGAGCCCCACCTGCAGGTAGAGCGAGAAGGCGAAGAAGAACGGGGCGATGCCGAGGAAGAAGACGGCCGACAGGACGACGCCGGCCTGGAAGCTCTGGTTGCCGAACAAGCTCATGAGCACGAGCGGGTCGTCGTCGGCGCGGGTCTTGCGCACCTGCAGCGCACCGAAGGCGGCGAGCACCGGCAGGCTGAGCCCGAGCATCACCCAGATCCACCACGGCCAGCCCCGCTCGCGCCCCTCCGTGAGCGGGAAGACGAGCAGCAGCAGGCCGACCGTGACGAGCGCAGCGCCTTTGAGGTCGAGCTTCGGGGCGTCCGGCGCCTTGCTCTCCGGGAGCTCCTTGACCGCCATCACGAGGGCGCCGATCCCGACCGGGACGTTGACCAGGAAGATCATGCGCCAGTCGGTCCCGAACAGGTCGGCCTTGAGCAGCAGGCCCCCGATCAGCGGGCCAAGGATCGTGGCGAGCCCGATGGTGGCGCCGAAGATGCCGAACGCCTTCCCGCGGTCCTTGCCGGAAAAGGTCACCTGGATGACGGCGAGCACCTGCGGGAACATCAGCCCGCTGCCGAGCCCCTGCAGGACCCGGGCCGCGACGAGCGTCTTCGGCTCCGGCGCCAGGCCGCACAGCAGCGAGGCGACGGTGAACACCGTCATGCCGGTGAGGAACATCTTCCGGCGGCCCCGGATGTCGCCGAGCCGCGCTGCGGTGATGAGCGTGCAGGCGAAGGCGAGCTGGTAGCCGGCCAGGACCAGCTGGATGCTGGCGGAGTTCGCGCCGAGGTCGCTCTGGATCGACGGGATCGCGACGTTGACGATCGACACGTCGAGCAGCTGCACGAACACCGATGTGAGGACGATCCCGAGCACCAGGAACGGGTGCGCGGTGCGGGGTGAGGCATCAGCGGGGGCGGTCACGGTCCTCCGAAGATCGGGCGGGGTCGCGGTCACCCTGCCCGCTCCTCCGGGCGGCTGCACCCGGAGGAGCGGCGCCGTGCCTTAGTAGACCGCCGTCGGGCGGACGCCGCTGGTCGCGGCGGTGCTGTAGGAGTCGGCGGAGAAGCGCACCAGGAAGTCGAAGCGCCCGCTGCCGGTGAAGGTGCGCCGGACGTCGTAGACACCCCGATCGTCCGTGGTCGTCCGCGAGACCAGCGTCTCCTTGGTCCCCGTACGGCGGAACAGCGACACGGTCCGGCCGGCCTTCCCGGGTCGCAGCGTGCCGAAGAAGCGGTACTGACGGGTGCCCAGCCGCTGGGCGTTGATCGACAGGGCGCTGCGGACGACGACGGCGGGCTCGGTGTCGCCGAGGACCTCCGCGGTGGTGGAGGTCGCCTCGACGACCGCCCGGTACCGGGTGCTGTAGCGCGGACGCACGGCGGCGGACCAGCGGCCGGCGTCGTCGGTCCGGGAGGTCGCGACCGTGGTGAAGCCCTGGTCGCCGTTCTCCCTCGCGCGGACCTCGACGGGCGTGCCGGCGACGGGGCTGCCGCCGCTGTCGGTGAGCAGGCCGGAGACCGTCAGGCCAGCCCCCGCCGCGACGGTGGCCGCCGACGCCGTGACGGTGGTGCGGCCGGGCGTGGTGCCGCTGCAGCGGAGGACGGCGTCGCCGAACGCGGCCCGGAGGGAGCCGTTGGCCGTGCCGTAGGAGTAGGTCTCCACCGTCGCCACGAGGCGCAGGACCGCGGCGCCCGACAGGTCGGCGCTGAGCGGCGTCGCGGTCCCCGAGCCGCTCACCGCCTCCTGGGCCAGCCGGTCGTCGGCGTAGACCTGGAAGCGCACGCGGGACGCGGGCTCGGACGTGTCGGTCATCCCGAGGGTGCCCGTCAGCGCCTTGCAGGAGCCCCCGAGGTCGTAGCTGACCTCGCGGCTGACGCCCTGGCTGTCCGCGCTCAGGTTGATGCGCACGCTCCGCGCGTACGTCGTCCCCGCGATCACGGCCTCGCCGGTGCTGACCGAGACGGACGAGGCCTTCGTCGGCCGGTCCACGAGGTACTCGGTGCTGTCGGCGGAGGCCGCGGTGGGCACGACGACGGCGGTGACGCCCGCGGTGGCGAGCAGGCCGGCCAGCAGCCGGCGTCGGGCGGTGGTGCGCACAGGGACCTCCCTCAGGCCGGGCGCGTCCCGGCGTCGGGGAGGAGTAGACCAGCAGCGGCCGACAGGCGCCCCGGGTCGTGCACAGCCGTCAGGCGAGCGCGGCGACGAGCAGTCCCGAGCCGATCGGCAGCAGGGCCGGCACCAGGCGCGGCTCCTCGCGCACGCGGCGGGCCAGCTCGCGCAGCGCGACGGTCTCGGCGTCGCGCGCCGACGGGTCGGAGACCCGGCCACCGGCGAGGGCACCGGCGAACACCACGACGCCGCCCGGCCGGAGCAGGCGCATCGACGCCTCGAGGTAGTCGTCGTTCTCGCCGCGGGCGCCGTCGAGGAACACGAGGTCGTAGCCGCCGTCGGACAGGCGGGGGAGCACCTCGAGCGCGCGTCCGGTGATCAACCGGGCCCGGCCGCCGGGGATGCCGGCCTCGGCCAGGGACAGCCGGGCCAGCCGCTGGTGCTCGCCGTCGCTGTCGACCGTGGTGAGGACGCCGTCGGGGCGCATGCCGCGCAGCAGCCACAGCGACGAGACGCCGGCGCCGGTGCCGACCTCGACGACGGTGCGGGCCCCGGTGGCGGCGCACAGCATCCGCAGAGCCGCACCGGCAGCGGGCTCGACGGCGCCGATGCCGACCTCCGCCGCCCGCTGTCGGGCCGCCTGCAGGGGGGCGTCCTCGGGGAGGAAGCCGTCCAGCCACGCCTCCCGCTGGGCCTCGCGCTGCGCGTCCTTGTGCTCGGCCCGCTGCGCCTCGCGGGTGGCACGGGCGGGGGAGCTCTGCTCGCCGGCGTCGATGGCAGGGCCTCCAGGGGTTCGCGGGGTGTGCGCAGCCGCCTCCCAGGTGCGGGACAGCCGGCAAGCGGAGCCTAGTGCGACGGCGCGGGCGTGCCGGCACGGGGAACGGGCCGCGTCGCGAGCCCGTTGGGACGGAGGCAGGCAGCAGCGTGCGCACCGAGCAGAAGGCAGGCACCATGGTCGGGACGGCTGTGCTGGACGGCGCGGCGGACAGTCCGGAGATCACGGCGGGGGGCGGAGGCGCGGTGCCGCACGACGACGCCTGGACCCCGCCGTCCTGGGACGAGGTCGTCCGGCTCCACTCGGCCCGCGTCTACCGCCTCGCCTACCGGCTGACGGGCAACCGGCACGACGCCGAGGACCTCACGCAGGAGGTCTTCGTCCGGGTGTTCCGGTCGCTGTCGAGCTACACGCCCGGCACCTTCGAGGGCTGGCTGCACCGGATCACGACCAACCTGTTCCTCGACGTCGTCCGCCGCAAGGCCCGGATCCGCTTCGACGCCCTCCCCGACGACGCCGAGCGCCTCGAGAGCCGCGACCGCGGCCCGGCGCAGGTCTACGACGAGACCCACTTCGACCACGACGTCCAGGCCGCGCTCGACGCGCTGCCGCCGGACTTCCGGGCCGCCGTCGTCCTGTGCGACCTCGAGGGGCTCACCTACGAGGAGATCGCCGACGTGCTCGGCATCAAGATCGGGACGGTCCGCAGCCGCATCCACCGCGGTCGCAGCCAGCTGCGCGCCGCCCTCGCCCACCGGGCTCCCGCGGCCGGTGCGTCGTGAGCGACCACCTCGGCGACGCCGTCACGGCCCTCGTCGACGGCGAGCTCGACCACCCCTCGCGCGAACGCGTCCTCGCCCACCTGGCGCACTGCGCGCCGTGCCGGGGCGAGGTCGACGCGCACCGCCGGCTGAAGGCGTCCCTGACCTCGCTGCGCGCCCTGCCGGTCGAGCCCGGTCCGGACCTGACCGCCCGACTGCTCGCCGTCGCTGCTCCCCGGCCGCCCAGCGCTCCGCCGGTCACGCGTCGAGGTCCTCGCCGTCCCCGTGGCGCGGCCCGGCCGCCGGTGCGCCCGCAGC
>JAODNQ010000214.1 GCA_025464695.1 Frankiales bacterium
GTCGCGGAGCTCGAGCGCGACGTCCTCGTGGTCGGCGGCCGCAGCGCCGGGGCGCGGGTGGCCTGCCGGACGGCGGGAGCGCTCGGGGCGGTCGGCGTCCTGGCACTGGCGTTCCCCCTGGTCGCCCCGAACGGCCGCAGCCGGGCCGCGGAGCTGGCGCTGCCGACGGTGCCGGTGCGGGTGGTGCAGGGGGAGCGGGACGCCTTCGGGGTGCCGGAGGGCGCTCAGGTCGTGCGGGGCGCCGACCACGCCTTCGCGGTGCGCCGCAAGGACGGGCGGACGGCCGAGGAGGTGGTGGCCGACGTCGGGGGCGCCGTGCGGACCTTCCTGGGAGAGCTGGGTCAGACGCTGACGTAGACCTCGGCCGCGACCGACGTCGGGAGCTGGACCGGGGTGCCGTCGACGTCGAGCGACAGCACGCCGTCGTCGAGCTCGCCGACCACCACGCGCTGGCCGGGCAGCAGCCGGGCGTCGTGCAGCTCCTGCATCCGCGGCACGAGCGTCTGCAGGTGCTCGTCGATCCGCCGGACGACGCAGGCCCCGCCCGCGGGCACCGAGGACAGCGGCTGCAGCGGACCGGTCTCGACGACGTTCTTGCTGCCCGGGATGGGGCTGCCGTGCGGGCACGTGCCGGGGTCGTCGAGCAGGGCGACCAGGTGGCGCTCGAGGTTGTCGGAGATGGCGTGCTCGAGCCGGCAGGCCTCGTCGTGGACCTGCGGCCACGGGACCTTGAGGACCTCGACGAGCAGCACCTCGGCGAGCCGGTGCTTGCGCAGCATGGACGTCGCGTAGGCCCGCCCGGTGCCGGTCAGGCGCAGCACCCGGTCGACGTCGACGACGAGGTACCCCTCGCGCTCGAGCCGCTTCACGGTCTCGCTGACGGCCGGCGCGCTGACCCCGAGGCGCTCGACGATCCGAGCGCGCAGGGGGACGATCCCGGCCTCCTCGAGCTCGAGGACGGTCTCGAGGTACTGCTCGACAGCGGGGTGGTGGCCGTCCATGCGGTCAGCCTAGGGGGCCTCGGACGCCCGGCCCGGCCGCGCGACCGGGGGAACAGCCGGCGGGCGGGACGGTGTTGTGCCCACGGAAGAGCTCAGGACGACCCGTTCGGACTCCGAGCACAGCCCGCCCCGCACAGACCCACCCAGAACGCCACCACCGCCCCGCCCGCACGGCGCCTGCCCCGCGCCGCCACAGCGTCCGTGGCCAGCCAGGACCGAGGAGCCGGATGCCCCCCGCACGACGTCGGCGCAGCGCAGCTGCCCGCCCTCCCGCCGCGACGTCGCGGCCCGCCACGCCGCGGCCCTCCGCGACCCCTGTGGGCGCGCCCGGCGCGGTCCGCCGTCCGGCCGTCGAGCACGGTCCCGTCTCCCGCGTAGGATCAGGGACTGTCCCGCACCTCGCGGGCGGTGCGGCCGCGACGGCCGCGGGCACGGCAGCAGGCCCTCTGGGCGGCGCAGGGACGGTGAGCAGTATCAGCAGTGGTGTCGAGACCGAGACGAGCGAGCAGCGCAGGGCGCGCTTCGAGCGCGACGCGCTCCCCTTCCTCGACCAGCTGTACTCGGCGGCGATGCGCATGACGCGCAACCCGTCCGACGCCGAGGACCTCGTGCAGGAGACCTTCGTCAAGGCCTTCGCGGCGTTCCACCAGTTCCAGGAGGGCACCAACCTCAAGGCCTGGCTGTACCGCATCCTCACCAACACCTTCATCAACACGTACCGCAAGAAGCAGCGGCAGCCGCAGCAGAGCCCGACCGAGCAGATCGAGGACTGGCAGCTCGCCGCCGCGGAGGGCCACACCTCCTCGGGGCTCAAGAGCGCCGAGACCGAGGCGCTGGACCACCTGCCCGACTCCGACGTCAAGGAGGCCCTGCAGGCGCTGCCCGAGGACTTCCGGATGGCCGTCTACCTCGCCGACGTCGAGGGGTTCTCCTACAAGGAGATCGCCGAGATCATGGGCACGCCGATCGGCACCGTGATGTCCCGCCTGCACCGGGGACGCCGTGGCCTGCGCACCAAGCTGGCCGACTACGCCGTCGAGCGCGGCCTGGTGAAGGCCGGCTCCGAGACGGGCGGCGAGCAGAAGTGACGCGCCCGAGCCTGTCCGGGGCGGTGGCGCGATGAGCTGTGGCGACCCGCACGAGACGCCGTGCAGCGAGGTCCTCGAGGCGGTCTACCTGTACCTCGACGGCGAGCAGGACGGCACCGGCCGCGACCGCGTCCGCATCCACCTCGACGAGTGCGCGCCGTGCCTGCGGCAGTACGGCCTCGAGCAGGCCGTGAAGTCGCTGGTGGCGCGCTGCTGCGGCAACGACCCCGCGCCCATCGACCTGCGCGACCGCGTGCTGCTGCGCATCCAGCAGGTCCGCGTCGAGATCGACGCGGTCGAGTACCGCGCCGAGTAGGTCCGAACCCGCGGGGCTCTTCGCGCGTGGTGCAGGTGTGCGCCGACTCCTCGCCCCCGCCCTGCTGCTGCCGCTCCTCGCCGTCCCCGCGCTCCCGGCACACGCCGCCGACGCCGTCGTCCTCGCGGCGCAGGCACCCGACGGCGTCGTCCTGCTCGACCCGGGGACGGGCGCGCGGCGCCGGCTGGTCGTGCCCGGCGGGCTCGACCCCGCGGTGTCCCCCGACGGCACGCGCCTGGTCTTCGGGCTCCGCGACGGCAGCGCGGTCCAGCTGTGGACGTCGGCGCTGGACGGCAGCGGCCGGCGGCGGCTGACCTCCGGCTCGGCCCGCTCGGGCGCTCCCGACTGGTCCCCGGACGGCAGCCGGATCGCGCTCTGCCGCTTCCCCGTGGTCGGTGGGGCGCCGTCGCTGGCGACCGTCCGGCCCGACGGCACCGAGGGCCGGCCGGTGCCCGGCAGTGCCGGCGCCTGCACCCCGTCGTGGTCACCCGACGGCACGTTGCTGGCCTTCTCGAGCGCTGCCGGGGTGGGCGTCACCGACCTCGAGGGCCGGCAGCGGCAGCTGCTGCCGGGCGCCGGCGGAGCGCCCGACTGGTCGCCGGACGGCCGCTCGCTCGCCCTCGCGGTGGGCGGCGGCGACAGCAGCCAGGTCGAGCGCTACGACCTCGCGACCGGCCGGTCCCGCCCGCTGACCGAGTTCGCCGGCTACCACGTCACCTGGCAGCGGGCCCTGCACGCCGCCGACGGCAGCCTCTACACCGACATCCTC
>JAODNQ010000073.1 GCA_025464695.1 Frankiales bacterium
GGCGCCGAGCAGCGCGGCGACGGCGGACCGGGGGCGGCGACGGGCGGCCAGCGCCGCGGCGAGCAGCAGGGTGCCGGCGAGGGCGACGGCGAAGGACACCAGGGGTGCTCCCCCGATGCTGGCGAGCGGGGTGGCGGGCGTGTCGGGCTGGCTGAAGGCGAGCCGGCCCCAGGGGAAGCCGCCGAACGGCAGGCGCGACCGCAGGGCCTCCTGCCCGACCCAGAGGCCTGCCCACCACAGCGGCCACCCCGGGCGGCCGGCGGTGAGGCTGAGGGCCGCGCCGAGCGGGGCGAAGAACAGCGCCTCCAGCAGTGCCAGGGCGATCCAGGCGGCCGGCCCGGCCAGGGTGCCGGTCCACTCCACGAGCGGCAGGAACAGCGCCAGGCCGAACACGAGCCCGGCCAGGGCGGCCCGCCGGGGGGCGAGGCCGCGGCACGCCAGGCCGAGCAGGGCCACGCCGACGGGCGCCAGCGGCCACACGTCGAACGGCGGGAAGGCGGCGTAGAGGACCAGGCCGGCGACGGCGGCGAGCAGCAGGCGTGGGAGCGGCCGGTCGGCGCGGGCGTCCTCCGCCGGCGGGGCTGCGGGCTCCGCCACGGGCAGGGCCAGCGGCGGTGAGCTCACCCGTCCATTCTGCGGCATCCGGCGCGCCGGCGCGGCCCAGCGGCGGCGGGCCGGCGCGACCGGCGGGCCGGACGCTCCAGCGAGAGCGGCGCACCCGGGGCGGGCACCCTTCGGACCGACCCGGGCGACCGCTGGGTGCGGTGCACGTGCCGTTGTCTACTGGGCGCCCGGCCCCGGGTCGGGGACCGCCCCACCCGTCTCCGGCACCGGGAGCACCGTCCTCGCGGGGGGTCCGGCGACTGGATCTCCCATCCCGGCGGACCGGGGTGGTTGTCGGGGACCGCGTGCGCGCGGACGGGTGGTGACGGGGACGTGAGCGGTGGGCGACTGCGACCCTACCGACGGGTCACGGGAAGGTGTCAACACGGCCCTGACCTGGGCTTTCGCAGTGTCTGTGCAGGTCAGGCGGGGTGCTCAGCCCGGAAGCAGAGTTCGTCCCTCGTGCACCACGCGCCCCGCCACCACCGTGCGCACGCAGAGCGGGTCGGGGGCGTCGAGGTCGGGCAGGCCGGCGACCGCGGCCCGGGGGTCGGTGGACCAGCCGGTGACCCGGGCGTCGGGTACCTGGACCACCAGCTCGTCGGGGACGTCCCAGACGGCGAAGGTGGCAGGGGCTCCGGGGACGAGCTCCCCGCAGCCGTCCACCCGGGCCGCCCGCCAGCCGCCGCGGGTGTGCGCGCTGAAGGCCGCCCGGGCGGACAGGCCGCTGCCCGCGGTCCGGTGCGCCACGGAGGCGCGGAGCGTCCCCCACGGGTCGAGCGGGGTGACGGGGGCGTCGGAGCCGAGCGCCAGAGGGACACCGGCGGCGGCCAGGGCGGCCAGCGGGTTGAGCCCACGGGCCCGCTCGACGCCCAGCCGCTCCGCGTACATGCCGTCCGGGCCGCCCCAGCGGGCGTCGAACGCGGGCTGGACGCTCGCCACCAGCCCGTGCGCCGCCGTCCTCGCGATGGCGGCCTCGTCGAGCATCTCGGCGTGCTCGACCCGGTGGCGGGCCGCCCGGACCGCGTCGCCCCCCACCTCCGCGGCGGCGAGGTCGACGCCGTCCAGGACGGTGGCGAGCGCGGCGTCGCCGATGGCGTGGAAGCCGGCCTGCAGCCCGGCTCGCGTGCAGGCGGCGACGTGCCGCCCGACCTGCGCGGCGTCGAGGTAGGCCGCGCCGTGCTCGTCGGTGCCCGCGTACGGCGCGCACAGGTGCGCCGTGCGGCTGCCGAGGGCGCCGTCCACGAACAGGTCCCCGCCCGCGCCCAGCGCGCCGAGCTCGCGGGCGCGGTCGACGCCGTCGAGCTCGCCCCAGTACCCGAGCACGCGGGGCAGGTCCCCCTCGAGGGTCAGCGCGGACCGGAAGTCCTCCTCGCCGCCGATGTCGGGCCCCCCGCACTCGTGGACGCAGGCGATGCCCAGGGAGGCCGCCCGGGTGAGCGCGGCGGTCTGCGCGGCGCGGCGCTGGGCCGGCGACACGGAGGCGTAGGCGGCGGCCCGCACCGCGTGGTGGGCCTGCTGCCGGACGAGGCCGTCGCCGAGGAACCCCGGCAGGGACCGGGCCTCGGGAGCGGCGGCGAGCAGGGCGCTGCTGGCGACGGCGCTGTGGACGTCGGTGCGGGCCAGGTAGACCACGCCGCCGTGGCTGGCACGGTCGAGCTCCGCTGACGTCGGGGGCCGCCGCTCGGGCCAGGCGGTCTCGTCCCACCCTGTGGCGAGCAGCACGCCGCCCCGCAGGCGCCGGCTGGCCGCCTCGACCGCCGCGAGGGCCGCCGCGAGCGAGGGGCTGCCGGTGAGGTCGAGGCCGGTCAGTGCCAGCCCCGTCGACGTCAGGTGGACGTGCGCGTCGACGAAGGCGGGCGCGAGCCAGGCGTCGTCGAGCTCGACGGTGACGTCCGCGGTCATCGCGTCGGCGGCGAGCTCGCTGCCGACCCACGCGACGACGTCGTCGTCGACGAGCAGAGCGGTGGCGAAGGGGTCACCGGGGGTGCGCACCCGGCCGCGGCGGTACAGCGTCGTGGTCACGCCCGGAGAGTAGGAGCGGCCTCCGACACCCGCGTCCCGAGGTGCAACAAAGCGGACTCCGTGTCCTGGGAGCAGGAAGACGTCCCGTGCAGGTGCTGGTCAGCAGGAGGAGTTCCCCTTACGGTCCCTGCATGACCGCACTCCTCGGCGAGGCCCTCGCCGCCCGGGACGTCCACGCCTCGCTGGCCGAGCACCTCCTGGTCGACGGCTTCGATCTCGTGCTCGACCTGCGGGCGTCGCAGGGCAGCCGCCTGGTCGACGAGCGCGACGGCACGGCCTACCTCGACCTGTTCACCTTCTTCGCGAGCAGCGCCCTCGGGATGAACCACCCGGCGCTGGTCGAGGACCCGGTCTTCCGGGAGGAGCTGCTGCTCGCGGCGCTGGGCAAGCCCAGCAACTCCGACGTCTACACGGTCGCCATGGCGCGGTTCGTCGAGACGTTCGCCCGGGTGCTCGGCGACCCCGCCCTGCCCCACCTGTTCTTCGTCGAGGGCGGCGCCCTCGCCGTCGAGAACGCGCTCAAGGTCGCCTTCGACTGGAAGAGCCGCTGGAACGAGGCGCACGGGATCGACCCGCGGCTCGGCACGAAGGTGCTGCACCTGCGCGACGCGTTCCACGGCCGCAGCGGCTACACGCTCTCGCTCACCAACACCGACCCGGTCAAGACCGCGCGGTTCCCGCAGTTCGCCTGGCCGCGCGTCCCGTCCCCCTACGTGTCCCCCGGTGTCGACGTCGTCGCGCGCGAGCGGGAGACCCTCGCCGCGATGCGGGCGGCGTTCGTCCAGCACTCCCACGACGTCGCCTGCTTCGTCATGGAACCGGTCCAGGGCGAGGGCGGCGACCACCACTTCCGCCCGGAGTTCCTGCAGGCCGCCCGGGCGCTCTGCCACTCCTTCGACGCCCTGTTCGTCCTGGACGAGGTGCAGACGGGGGCGGGCCTGACCGGCACGGCGTGGGCCTACCAGCAGCTGGGCGTGGTCCCCGACGTCGTCGCGTTCGGCAAGAAGACGCAGGTCTGCGGCGTCATGGCCGGCGGCCGGGTCGACGACGTGCCCGACAACGTCTTCCGCACCAGCAGCCGGATCAACTCGACCTGGGGCGGGTCGCTGACCGACATGGTGCGGGCGCGCCGGATCCTCGAGGTGGTCGAGGCCGACGGCCTGGTCGCGCGGGCCGCCGCGCTCGGGCCGGTCCTGCTCGGCCTGCTGCGCGGCCTCGCGAGCCGGCACGAGAGCGTCACCGACGTCCGCGGCCGCGGGCTCATGTGCGCGTTCTCCCTCCCCGACGGCGGCCTGCGCGATGCTGTCCTGACCCGCCTGCGCGAGGACGAGAAGGTGCTGCTGCTCGGCTGCGGCCGCCGCAGCATCCGGTTCCGCCCCGCCCTGACCGTCCCGGAGGCCGACCTCGCCGCCGGGGTGGCCGCCCTCGACCGCGTCCTGACCGCCCTGGAGCTCTTCGAATGATCACGTCCACCTACGGCGGCCGCTCCGTCCCCGGCGACGCCGGCACCTTCGTCAGCACCAACCCCGCGCGGCTGGACGACGTCGTCGCCGAGGTGTCCCTGGCGTCGGCCGAGCAGCTGGTCGAGGCCTTCCGCGCGGCCCGGGCCGCCCAGCCCGCCTGGGCCGCCACCCCCGCGCCCGTCCGCGGGCAGGTGGTCAGCAAGATCGGGCGGCTGGTGGAGGCGAACAAGGACGCGCTCGCCGACCTCGTCGTCCGGGAGGTCGGCAAGCCCCGGGCCGAGGCGCTCGGGGAGGTGCAGGAGATCGTCGACACCTGCGACTTCTTCCTCGGGGAGGGCCGGCGCCTCTACGGCTCGACGGTCCCGAGCGAGATGCGCGACAAGCAGCTGTTCACCTTCCGGGTGCCGGTCGGCGTCGCCGGGATCATCACCGCGGGCAACTTCCCGGTCGCCGTGCCGTCCTGGTACCTCGTGCCGGCGCTGCTGTGCGGCAACGCCGTCGTGTGGAAGCCCGCCGACTACTCCGCCGCCCTCGGCGACGCGCTCTTCCGGCTCTTCGTCGCCGGCGGCCTGCCCGACGGCGTCCTCAACGTCGTCCACGCCGACGGCCCGACGACGTTCGAGGGCCTGTCGCAGGCCCTCGACGCCGGCCTGGTGCAGAAGGTCGGGTTCACCGGCAGCTCCGAGGTCGGGGTGCGGATCGGCGAGCTCTGCGGCCGCCACCTGCAGGCTCCGTGCCTGGAGCTCGGCGGCAAGAACCCGCTCGTCGTCATGCCCGACGCCGACCTCGACCTCGCGGCCGAGGGTGCCCTGTTCTCGGGCTTCGGCACCGCCGGGCAGCGCTGCACCAGCCTGGGCGTCGCGGTCGTCCACGACGACGTCCACGACGCCTTCCTCGACAAGCTCCTCGCCCGGCTGGCGGAGGCCCGGATCGGCGACCCGACCCAGGACGTCCTCTACGGGCCGATGCTCTCCGAGCGGTTCCTGGCCGGCTGGGAGAATTGGCTCGGTGAGGTCCAGCCGCACCACACCGTCCACGGGCCGACCGGCCGGATCACCGCCGACAACCCCCGCCAGGGGTTCGTCGGCGACCCCGACGCCGGGGTCTTCGCCCACCCCGTCGTCGTCAGCGGCGTCCGTCCTGAGGACGCGCTCTACCGCAACGAGACCTTCGGGCCGCTCGTGCCGGTGATGCGCTTCTCGACCTTCGACGAGGCCGTCGCGCTCTCCAACGACCACGGCTACGGCCTGTCCAGCGCGATCTACACGAGCGACGCCGCCACCGTGTTCCGCTACCGGGCGCGGGTCAGCGCCGGCATGCTCAGCGTCAACAACTCGACGTCGGGGGCCGAGGCGCACCTGCCGTTCGGCGGCAACGGCAAGAGCGGCAACGGCTCGCGGCAGTCGGGGGTGTGGGTGCTCGACCAGTTCACCCGCTGGCAGTCGATGAACTGGGACTACGCCGGCACGCTGCAGAAGGCGCAGATGGACACCGAGGTCTCGACCTACGACGCGGACTTCCGCCTGTAGCGTCCCCTCCGCGCTTCAGACGCCGGAGCGCGCGGCCGATCAAGACGCACGTGACCCGCGGAGACGACGCATGAGCACCCCCGAGCCCCCGTCCGGCCCGCCCGCCGAGGCCCCGCACGCCGAGCCCGGCCATCGCGCCCGCGCTCTGGCCGCGAGCCTGCTCGGCGAGCTGACCGGACAGCGCAAGACCGGCCTGACGTTCTCGCCGCTCGAGGCGACGGGCCTGTCGGTCGTGGACCGGGCTGCCGGTGGCGACGGGACCGCCTCCCGCGAGGAGGCGTCGCCCGCCGACGCCACCGCTCCCGAGCCGTCCGCCGCGGGC